>PBOO01000059.1 GCA_002724475.1 Fidelibacterota bacterium
GCTACTGCTCTCACCATTCCTTTATCGGGAGTGAGAAGGACTATTATTCTGTCTGCTTCACCTAATTTGTATGTTCGAAGAACTATTCCTTCCGTTCGGTGATATTTGGTCATAGATCTCCGAATCTGCGAGCTCTGCTCTGATATTCTCTAATCGCTTGATGGAAACTTTTTTTGTTGAAGTCTGGCCACATTTCGTTTAGGAAAAGAAATTCGCTGTATGCAGATTGCCATATTAGAAAGTTAGACAGTCTTTGTTCTCCTGATGTTCTTATGACGAGGTCTGGGTCTGGCATTTCGGGGTTATAGAGATGATTGCTTATTTGCTTTTCTGTTATCTTTGCTGGGTCTTGTTTGTTTTCAAGCATAGATCGTATTGCATCTACTAATTCTGCGCGCCCTCCGTAATTGAATGCAACGGTGAAGGTTAGTCCGGTGTTATTTTTTGTTAGATTTCTGGCTTGATCCATATCTTTAAGGAGACTTTTGGGTATTCGCCAGTTCTCGCGCCCTATGAATTGGATTCGGACATTTCGTTCGTGTAATTGATCTCTTCTTTTCCTGATTGTCTCTTTGTTAAAATTGATCAGGAAACGGACTTCCTCTTTGGGCCTTTTCCAATTTTCGGTGGAAAATCCGTATGCTGTCAGCCAAGGGATGTTTAATTCAATTGCTGCTTCGACGCATTTAAAAAGAGCTTCTTCTCCCTGAAGATGGCCGTCGGTTCGAGGTAGCGATCGCTCCTGCGCCCAACGCCCGTTTCCGTCCATGATTACAGAGACATGCTTTGGTAACGATGTTGGGTCGATATTTAATTTCGTTATTTGTTCGGGTGTTAGCTTCTTTGTAACCACATTAAAAAGGTATCTCTCTAAGCGAACAATTTGGTGTATGAGACAGTAGTTGTGTACCCACATGTATCCACCTTTTCAGCGAGAGGTAGATATATGTTGTCCTTATGGCTTCGAGTCAGCGTGATTGGGCAAATGATGTTAGGTATTACCATGGGAAAGGTCAAGCCCCGCGTCGGTCGATCCAGTTCCCTCTTTTCAGCATGTGTGTTATTTCGCTTGCGGTTTTGACTATCGCTGCACTTATTGTTGAATTCTCATAATCGGCGCGAGTGCATCAGTATCCCAGTCGTTCAATTTCGTCGGGTCTCTTTTGCCAGTTCTTGTCAACATTGACTTGAAGTTCTATGTAGGCTCCATCCGAAAGTTGTTTTCTGACTTCTGTTCCTACTCGTTTTAGGTTTTCGCCTTTGTGGCCTATTACTATGCCCTTCTGGCTTTCTCTCTCTACTAGTATCTCTATTCTGATACGAGGCCATTCCCAATCTGTAACTCTCGTTGCTATTGAGTGTGGAATTTCTTTTTGCATTATCCTCAGTAGCTGTTCTCTTACTAATTCAGCTACGTAGTCACGGTCTGACATGTCTGTAACTTGCTCAGCAGGATAGAACATCGGGCTCTCTTGAGTTAATCCGAATAGGTGCTCTATTAGAACTGGCAGCCCTTCACCACTTTTCGCCGAGACTGGAAAGTATTCGGAGAAGTTAAAGATTGACGCTTCGATGAGTCGCTCTGCTATTTGTGTTTTCTTTGCTTTATCACATTTATTTACGAGCACAATCGTTTCAGGACCCAGTTTTTCTGCGATAAATTTATCACCCGGTCCGATTGGGGACGTAGCATCAACGACAAAGCAGACGATATCTATTTCGGACAAAGTTGATACAGCTTTTGTGTTTAACCGTTCGCCTAGCTTTGTTTGCGGTTTATGGATGCCTGGGGTATCTACAAACACAAGTTGTGCATCTGACCGATGGAGAACTCCGCGAATCTTGTGTCGAGTTGTTTGGGGCTTGTTCGATGTTATTGCTATCTTTTCACCGCAGATTTTATTCACGAGGGAAGATTTTCCTACATTGGGTCTTCCTAACACAGTTATGAAGGCTGATTTGTATGCGCCAGACTTCTTGGAGTCATCGATTCGTGAAGTCATTCGCTGTTTGCCTGTGCTGGCGTGAATAGCACACGTGCTATTCGCCTTCCTTGTATGCGCTCAACGAGGAAGTGGTGGCCATTAAGCTCTACTGTTTCACCGATCTGTGGGACATGCCCGAGTGTGTTGAAAATGAGGCCACCTACAGTACTCCAGTCTCCCTCGGGTAGGTCTATGTCGAGAATTGCATCAAGGTCATCTAAATTTGCGCGCCCATTAACACGAAGGTTTCCGTTGCTTAGTCGCTCTATCATCGGGGGCTCTATATCGAATTCATCGACTATTTCGCCAACAACCTCTTCGATAAGGTCCTCAAGTGTTACTAGTCCGGCGGTTCCTCCATATTCGTCGATAACGATAGCTATATGAGACTTCTCTGCTTGCATTTCTCTAAGTAATTGCGATATTTTTTTAGATTCGGGAACGAAGATAGGGTGTCTCATTATTTGGTTTACAGTTTGAGANTTATCGCCATCTCTCAGTGCTCTCATGAGTTCTTTTGAGTACACAATCCCAACGATGTCGTCAATATTATCTTGAAACACTGGTAATCGACTGAAGCCTTTTCCTATAACAAGATCTATTGCTTCCTCTATGGATGCATGTTCATTGACTGCGATAATGTCTGGCCGTGGAATCATAACTTCNTGAGTAACTGTGTCGCCGAATTCAATAACTTGCTCGATAAGGTGTCGTTCGTCTTCATTGATTGCATCGCTTGCAGCTGCCTCCTCGGCAAATGCTAATAATTCTTCTTCTGACACTTCACCATCTGTGAAACCATTTGGGAGGTCAGCTCCTACGAGTCGAACAACACCGTTTGCTACCCATCTGAGAGGTGCTATTTTTGACAAGACTCTTACTAAAGGAGCTGTTCGAGTAGCACTTCTATCAGGGTGAGCTAAGGCCCAGCTTTTCGGGAGAGCTTCTGAGAGAGCAAAGAGCACAAGTAGTTCGGCGACAAAAACAATTACTAGTTGCCATGCTCCCCAATGATTTAACACTAACCCAGCTACTACAGTTGCGACTCCTATTTGGCAAGCTAGCACTACGAAAAGGATAGGGTGCAGAACGTGCTTTCTCCTATCGATGAGGTCACGGAGAATTAGCGCCCCTTTTCCTCCTTCTTCGGCAAGGGCTTCGGCTCTAGCTGAACTGACTCGCGTGATCGCTGTTTCTGCAGCGGCTAGTAACGCAGCTGCAGCTATCAATAGAACTAATGCAATTAATCCGATAATTTCTATTTGGCTCATGATAAATACAATTCAGATAGTAATTGTTTTTCTCTTTTTTTCATAACTGCTTTCTCATTGGGTTCAGCGTGGTCGTAACCCAAGATGTGTAGTACCCCGTGAAGCACAAGGAGAGCTATTTCTTCTTCGAGTGTTTTATTTTGTACTTTTGCGTTCTCCATTGCCATTTCAGGGCAAATAACGACATCACCGAGTAGCAGAGGGGTATCTGTTGTCGAAACATCAAATGAATCTATAGGAAATGCAAGCACATCCGTAGGTTCGGTTTTCCCCAAATATGTTTTGTTTAGCTGTTGGATATTTTGGGAATCAACGAATATCAAATTCAGTTCGCCNGCTTGAACGCCTTCGGCTTNCAACGTGTGGATAGCTAGATCTCTCCACTTCTCTTCATCGATGATTCCAATGGGGTGACCTTCGGGAATTTCCGAATTTACGATAACATTCAAGTCTTTTTACTACTTCGTGAACGCTGATCATATGCGTCGACTATGGCCTGAACGATTCGGTGGCGCACAATATCTTTACTNTTTAAATGAACGAAAGCTATATCGTTGATACCTCCAAGTATCCCTTCAAGCTCACCTAGTCCTCCCCTACCACCTGCCACGTCAATCTGCGTTAGATCCCCAGTGACGACCACACGTGAACCAAATCCGATTCTTGTTAGGAACATCTTCATTTGTTCCGGCGTCGTGTTTTGCGCTTCGTCAAGAATAACAAATGCGTCGTTAAGAGTCCTACCTCTCATGAAAGCCAAAGGAGCCACTTCAATTATCGCTTCATTTAGAAATCTTTCTACGGTTTCCAATTCCATCATGTCGTAGAGAGCGTCATAAAGTGGACGAAGGTAAGGGTCGACTTTAGCCATTAGGTCACCAGGGAGAAAGCCAAGCCGTTCTCCCGCTTCTACAGCTGGTCGTGTAAGAATTATCCGTCTGACTTGCTTTGCTTGCAGGGCCTTAACTGCCATTGCAACTGCTAACCAACTCTTACCTGTTCCGGCAGGGCCGATTCCAAACGTTATGACATTCTCGCTGATCGCCTCTATATATTTCTTTTGGCCGGCTGATTTTGGGCGTATTGTTCGGCCTCTTACTCGAAGAATGTCAGTACCAAATACGTCAGAGGGCTTTTCATCCGCAAGAACCATATCTATGGACCTACCGAGGCTTGTTGCGTCTATGACATGTCCCTTTTCGAGTAGAGCTACCATTTCTTCAAAGAGGGCGCCTACTTTTGGGGCACTTGCTCCTTGGATTGAGATCTGGTTGCCACGCGCATGTATTGTTGCATCCGGGAAGGCAGCTTCAATCGATTTGAGATGTAGATCTCTTTCTCCAAAAAGTCCTGGCATGAGGTGATTGCCTGGGATACTTATTTTTACTGTAGATTCAGTCATTGCTGTGTCTAGCGTATTGCACTGTCGGACTAATGCCAAGATTATTTCGAAGTTCCCTTTTTTTAAGAGGTTTCATGCGATGTCTATAATAATTTTCCCAGTATTGAGATTATTCTCCATCCTCGTGTGGGCTTCTGCTATTGATTCAAAGGGGAAGACCGAATCAATTACCGTTTCAAATTGACTGTCAAACTCTGAAAGTAGATGGTTGGAAAAATTTTGTGTTAATGCAGTCTTTTCCTCTAAGGACCTTGACCTTAGGACTGTACCTATTAAAGTAATGCGTTTACGCAGAAGCGTTCCTAAGTCTAGTTCTGGCTTTCCTGACCCCATTAAACCAACTTGGACGATGATTCCTTTTGTAGATATTGCCTTGACATTCTGTTGGAGGTAACTGCCACCTACTAAGTCAATGATGATGTTGACCCCGTTGCCGTTTGTCCATGTTTCGACTACCTCCACGAAATCTTCTTTTCGGTAATCAATACCTTGGTCAGCGCCTAGATCCATGCAGGATACAATTTTCGCTTCGGATGCTGTTATAGCTACTTTTGCTTCTAGTCTTTTGGCGATTTGTATTGCTGCTGTCCCTACCCCTGAAGCGCCTGCGTGTATGAGACATGTTTGGTGCTTTTGGAGTCCCCCTTTATCTACCAAAGCGTCATATGCAGTTAACCATGCTTCAGGAATCGCTGCAGCTTGTTGCATGTTTAGACTTTCTGGAATTACCATAACTTGTCGGTGATGAACCGTTAGAAGCTCTGCGTACGCTCCGGAGGTTACGATTCCCATGACCTGATCGCCAATACTAAAGCCGGTGACTTCGGAGCCCATATCTTTGACTGTTCCAGCGAATTCAAGTCCAGGGATTTCATATTTGCTTGGAGGGGCTGGGTATAGTCCCATTCGTTGGAGAATGTCAGCTCTATTGAGTGCGGTCGAGTGTACCTTTATGAGAAGTTCTTGAGCTTCTGGCTTTGGGTCTGGTACTGACATAATGCGGAGTTCTTCAACGCCGCCATATTTTTCGAGAACGACAGCTTTCATTTTCTTGACTTCAATGCTTCTGCACGATCACGAAGTTCGTATTTGAGGACCTTCCCTGAAGCATTTAAAGGGAGATTATCAATCAAAGCCACCTCTCGCGGGCATTTGTAATTAGCCATTTCTTGCCTGCACCACTCTATTATTTCATCTGGTTTGGGTGTCTCACCGGAAGTGGGCACGATGAATGCGAAGCCAACTTCACCCATTCTCTCGTCAGGAATGCCCACTACGGAGACTTGTCCGATTTGTGGGTGTTGGAGCATTATTGATTCAACCTCGGCGGGATAAACATTAAATCCTCCATTAATATACATGTCTTTTTTTCTGTCTGTTATTGCGATATTCCCATGATTGTCCATTACACCTATGTCTCCTGTAAGGAGCCAACCGTTTTCTGTAATTGTCTCACTGGTTTGGTCAGGGTCGTCTAAATACCCGACCATGATGTTGTAACCCTTTAC
>PBOO01000060.1 GCA_002724475.1 Fidelibacterota bacterium
ATTTGACCAGCCCAACCTCATAACTTTCAAGAAAGCCCGTTTCTTTATTAAATACAATATGTACATCATTTGACTTAATCTGTATCAGTCTATCATTTTCTTGAGACACTAGATTAAACTGTGCATTGGTTTCTTTTTTTGAAAGAGGGACATAAAGCGGTAGCTCAAATTGCTCCCACGCGACAAGATGTTTTTTGGGAACCAACGGCTTTGAATTTCTAGTTTTTGCCTCCACAGTTAAAAAATATCTCACTCCTGCTCGTTGAACAATATTTGAAGTGTTAAAAAATATTTCTTTTGACTCTTGCGGATTTAGATTTAAAGAAGTCAATCTTCCAGAATAAATTGTTCTATCATCCCCTGTAATTCTCCATGTAAAATCAAGATTATCAAAATTTGTAAAATTGTAATTATTTGAAATCTGAACTTTACCTCTTTTAAGATCTGTTGCTTTGAATTTTATTGGCTGGTAAATCTTTTTTACTTCGTAAATATGTGGATTTAGCGACCTGTCAGCTGCTACCAATCCATTAGCGCAGAAATTGGAGTCATTTTCAGAAAACTCACCTCCAAAGTCACCTCCGTATCCCCAAAAATTCTCTCCTTTTGAATCTTTTTTTGCAATGACTTGATCGGCCCAATCCCATATGAATCCGCCTTGCAAAGATTCATGAGTGTCAATAGCTTTCCAGTAATCAACTAAGTTTCCTACGCTGTTGCCCATTGCATGAGCATACTCACATAAAATCAACGGCTTCGATGGGTTAGAATTAGCAAACACACTGATATCATTCACGCTTTTATACATTGGAAAAACTATATCTGTATGAGGCTTATCTTTTGCGGGCTCATAAACCACTGGCCGTGAGCTGTCCTTTGATTTTATTAACTTATAGAGTTTTTCAAAATTGGTACCGTCTCCAGCCTCATTTCCCATTGACCACATTATTATTGAAGGGTGGTTTTTATCTCTTTCATACATTCTATTTCCCCTATCAAGCCATTGATCGGTCCAGTCTGGATTGCTTGAGATAAATTCATACCCCTTGGGGTGTGAACCCATTCCATGCGCTTCAATATTTGCTTCATCAACAACGTACATACCAAACTCATCACAAAGCTCATACCAGCGTTCGTGGTTGGGGTAATGGGATGCTCTAACAGCGTTAATATTGTGCTGCTTCATTAATTTTATATCCTCAACCATTAACTCTTCAGATATTGTTCTTCCAGTCACAGGGTCCCATTCGTGACGGTTTACCCCGCGAATAATCAAAGGCTTTCCGTTTAAAAGGAGTTTTCCATCTTTAATTTCAACTTTTCTGAAACCTACTTGCTGAGACAGTGTCTCTATTAATTTATCGTCATTGTATAAGAAAAGCTGAAGTCTGTACAAATATGGGTTTTCAGCACTCCAGGTTTTTATTCTTCTAATACTACGCTCAAAAGAGGTGCTAGCAGATGAATCGATTTCCATTGATTGCCTCAAATCAAAGACCGTTCGATTTCGTCTTTTTGGATCGGTCAATTTAGCTCTGATTGAATAGTTTTTTGAAAGTGTCGATCGGTTGATTAAATCGATCGCGATTGAAAATTTTCCTGTCTCATAACTCTCATCGAGTGATGAGGAAATAGTAAAATCTTCGATTCGTGCTTTACTCCTCGCGTACAAGAATACATCCCGCTCAAGGCCACTGATTCTCCATGTATCTTGACCTTCTAAATACGATCCATCTGAAAAACGTAATACCTTAACAGCAATTTGGTTTTGACCGGCTTGTATATGGTCTGTAACATCAAATTCAGTAGGAGTCTTTGAGCCTTGAGAGTAACCTATATACTTACCATTCACCCAAACATAACACGCCGATCTAATACTGCCAAACCTGAGAAAAACATCTTTTTTTAGCCAGTTTTGAGGTATGTTTATCGTTCTTTTGTAAGAGCCTACGCTATTCATCTTTTTGGGCACAAAAGGCGGGTCAGCTTTAAAAGGATATTCTTCATCAAGATAGATTGGGTAGGACCATCCTTGAAGCTCCCAGCTTCCTGGAACTTTTATCTTCTTCCATTTGCTAACATCAAAACCCATTTCATGAAAATCGCTGGGGCTTTCTTTGAAGGTATTTGATAGTTTAAAACTCCATAATCCATTCAAAGATATAAAATTGGAGGACCTTCCAGGATCGCCAAGATCAGCCAAACGTACAGATTCATATGAAAAAAAATTAGCTCTTGGAGGAAGTTTATTTTTTTCAAAAACTAAAGGATTTTCCCATTCGTATTTTCCATATTTTTCACAACTCATTGCAAAAAATATTAAAAAGGTAAGTTTTGATAGTTTCTTAAAATCCATTAGCAATATTACTTAAAACCTTTGAAAATGTTAATACCAATTCATCTGCGTTTTCTTTATTGAAAACAAGCGGTGGTTTTATCTTAATTACGTTATGGTCAGGACCATCAATACTTAATAGAATATTATTTTCCTTCATTTGATTGACAATACTATGTGCTTCAGTCTTTGCAGGTAGTAAATTTTCGTTCTTCACAAGCTCAACACCTAAAAAAAGACCCCTTCCTCTTACGTCACCAATAATTGGAAATTGTTCTTTAAGATCGTTCAATCTTTCTTTAAGGTAAAGACCAACATCTAAAGCATTTTTTTGAAGCTCTTCATCCTTGATGACATTCAGGACGGCATGTCCCACAGCGCAAGAAACAGGATTACCTCCAAAGGAATTAAAATACTCCATTCCATTATCAAAAAGGTCTGCAATTTTTTTTGTTGTAACAACCGCAGATAATGGATGGCCATTGCCCATAGATTTACCCATTGTGACAATATCTGGCACAACGTTTTCAGTTTCAAACCCCCAAAAATTAGTTCCCATTCTTCCAAAACCAATTTGAACCTCATCTGCGATGCAAATCCCTCCTGCGTTTCTGACAAGATCAAATGCCTCCTTTAAAAAATTCTTAGGTAGTATTAACTGTCCCCCGCAACCCATAATAGGCTCTACGATGAACGCCGATATTTTTTTATTATTCTTTTTTAATTGCTCAAGTATATTTTTCAACTCACGCAGGTATTCTCTGCCTGCATTATTTCCGCGATATTTACCACGATANGNNTCAGGCATTGGAACGGTGTATACAAAATCTGGTGGNCCAGTTCCTCCNTTAGCATTATGTTTGTATGGACTNACTTCAATGAGGGAAGAAACGTGTCCATGNTATGCNCCATCGAGCACAATTGTCTCCATTGACCCTGTTGCTGTTCTAGCCAGTCGAAGCGCAAGATCATTAGACTCACTCCCTGAATTAGTAAAATAACACACATCTAAACCCTTGGGAAGATGATTAGTTAACGCTTTGGCGTAATTAACGATGGTCGCGTCTAGGTAGCGTGTATTGGTATTAAGTACTTCATACTGCTTTTGAGCGGCTTGAACAACCACAGGGNGACAATGACCAACATGCTGAATATTGTTAACAGCATCTAAATAGCGATCTCCATTTGATGCATAAAGATACTGGGCTTCTCCCTTAACAATGTGAAGAGGTGTTTCATAAGATAGACTAAATGAAGGGCTAAGATATTTTTTTCGTTGAACAGCGATTTGGTTAAGATCTGACATAATCCACCAATTCATGAGACATGTTTTGAATATCTTGCTCTCTCATTTTAATAAGAAACTTTCGAGCATTTTCCTCTGAGATAGAAATATATTTATTTTCAGGAAATAAGATCTTTCGTTTTGCAGACATCGTAATAGAAACACACATTCGCAAACACATAAAATAAATTGCTGCTTTAAGCTCATCCATCGATAAAGGTACAATTGAATGGTATCCTTTAATCAGAGAAGCGATTAACTCAAAGNTGTTGTCTTCAATCGCAATATATGCCATTGCAACCGATGGCTCAATGACGCGAAAGGAATGAATCATATCTCCAAAGTCAATAATACCCTTTACTCTATTCCAAGAATCAACTAAAATATTGTGATCGTTACCATCGTTATGAATAATTGTTTTTGGAAAATCGTTCATCAGGCTTGATATATCATGCTTAAACGAATTGATAAAAAAAGTTATTAGGTCAAAGTCGTCCTTTGTGAGATTNGATTCTAATAGAGACACTTGTGATACGTCCCAAATGAATTCTCTTTTTGNGGCCCTNTGNTCGAACCCAACAAGGCCTTTATCAAGNTAGCCTAAAAATTTACCCACGGAAAAAGTCGTCCCATTTGTCGGCTTGANGTCCTTCAAAAATACACCATCAACGTACGTAAGTAATCGNGCGTGGTATTTTGTATTTGTACTTTCGATTGATAAAATATCATGACCGTCTATTGTTTTAACTGGTTGAGGTATTTCAATAGAATCATCTTTTTTCGATATGTAACTAAGTGCACTATTCTGCATTTCGAGAACGGATCTTGATTCAGCTGAGTTTGCTATTTTAAAGATGTGCGATTTTTCTCCTTCAGTGATTTTAAAGTTTTGGTCGCGATCACTAACCAATGGGGTCAAAGAAGGACTAATGTCAAAGTGCTTTTTTATTATATCGAAAACATAATCATTGCTNAAGGCGGGAGGTGGATTTTTAAAAACATCACTCATGATTTTATCGCAACTTAGTTGCGAAGTANTTGNTTGAAATAATAAATACTAACTAGGCTATTACTGAAAAGATAAATTAGGGGTGAAAACAGACAAAGAAGTTTTATCATGATTGCATGATGTCTTCAATTTCCTCTGTTGTCTTTGGAATGTGTGGNCCAAGAACACTGTATCCTTNATCGGATATTGCTATATTATCCTCAATGCGAATACCTCCAAAGCCTTTGAACTTTTCAACCTCAGCATAATTTATGTGTTCACTGAGTTTATTGTCAGCTTTCCATTGGTCAATTAAATGAGATATGAAATAGATACCAGGTTCTACTGTCAGTACAAAGCCAGGTTCAAGATCTTTTGAGAATCGAAGGTAGGCCAAGCCAAACTGATCGCTTCTTTGATTTTTATCATCGTATCCAACGAGGTCTTCACCCAGTCCCTCCATATCGTGGACATCCAACCCAAGCATATGCCCAAGCCCATGGGGGAAAAATAAAGCATGCGCACCCTTCGATACTGCTTCCTCTGGGTCTCCGCTCATTAGCCCTAACTCAGTTAAACCCATAACAGCTTTTTTAGCTGCAGCAAGATGAGCATCCTTGTATGAGGTTTTAGGTTTGCAAAATTCAAGAGCTGTTTGTTGCATTTCATATACAAGATCATAGATATCTTTTTGTATGGGCGTAAATCTACCGCTCACAGGAAAGGTTCTTGTAATGTCGCTAGCATAGTGAAGAGGTGACTCAGCGCCAGAATCATTTAAGGCAAGGTCTCCAGATTTCATTACGTTATCGTAAACATTACTATGAAGTATTTCTCCGTTAATTGTAAATATCACGGGATAGGCCATTCGGCTACCATTTTGAAGCGCATACCCTTCCATTAATCCAACAATTTCTTGTTCTAGTAAGCCGTCACGAGTTGAGCGCATTGCAATGCTATGCATTTGGGATGTGATTTCAAGAGCTGAGCTGATTTCTGAAAGCTCATAATCAGATTTTATTGATCGCTGCTTGATAACACATGCAATTAAAGATTTCGAGGAGCTAATCTCCGAAACATTTAATAATGATTGTAAAAAGAATTTTTGGTCGTCTCTATAAACTGGGAGTATATGTACGTCTTTACGCGCGCCTATGTTTTTTTGTAAATCTGAGCTGCTTTTAAAACTATCAACTCCAGATTGTTCTGCCATTTTCTTTACTGAGGTTCGCTCCCCCTCCCAAACAATGTCACTTACAGAGAGATCGTCTCCATAAAGCGTAGATTGTCCTGTGGCGCAATCAATGGTAAGAGCAATATCTTCATAATCAAGACCACAATAATATAAGAAATTACTATCTTGCCTAAAGCGCAATGTGTTCGATGGGTAATTCATGGGCACGGGCTTATTTCCTGCCANCACAATCAATCCATCTCCCATTTCTGTGGCAAGATGCTTTCTTCTTTCAATGTATATTTTGGCATCAAACATATAATTATACTTTCAAAAGGAGTGTTCAATTATTGAATTAATTTAAGAAAACCATTTATATCTAATCATAAAATATATNACCATTGCTGCTACAAAAAAGTACATAAGAAATATAAATGTAAGGACCCACTTGCTTGAAATTTTTTTGTTCTCCTCCATGATTAAAATTAAAGGAAAAAATGTTTCGCACTTAAAACTTATTTTGATTAATCATACGTTTTAAATTCAAGCTCAAATAAATTANTGTAATATTCATGCATCCATTAAGAAAATTAGTTTACAACGAAGAGTACATAAGCTCATTGGTAAAAATTTATGGCACCCCACTGTATGTTTATAGCCAAGAAAGAATCACAGAAAATGTGCTGACTTTAAAAAACGCACTAAACAATCATTTTGAAAAATTTCATATTTGCTACGCTATAAAATCAAATAGCAATCCGCATTTAATTAAGACGATGCGTAACGCCTTTTCTAAAATAGGGGGCGATTGTTCTAGCCCTGGGGAGATATATGCTGCGGAGTTATCAGGGATCGATCCTAGTGATTGTATCTATACTGGAAACTATGAATCTCCTTCTGACCTAAAACAAGCCCTAGCTAAGGGGTGCAATATCAATCTAGATGATATTACCTCATTAAAGAGAATTCAAAAAATTGGACTTCCAGACAGAATATCATTTCGCATGAATCCAGGTTTTGGTGGAGGATCATACTCTGGTATTATTACAGGTGGGAGAGATGCCAAATTTGGNATTCCTTCAGAAAAAATAATTAATGCATACAAACAAGCTCAGGATTTAGGTATTAAACGTTTTGGACTACAATGCATGTGCGGGTCGGGAAACCTTGAAGAAGAATTTTTTGTAGAGGTCCTTTCAGCGATTCTTGAAAACGCCAAAAAAATCGAAAATAAACTAAAGATTAAATTTGAATTCATAAGCATGGGTGGTGGTTTTGGAATTCCCTATCAGGATGAACAAAAACCCTTAGATTTTAACCGTATGTTTGCCTCGCTATCAAAACTCTATTACAAGACTTATGAGGATAGAGAATCTGCCCCATCTCTATGGCTTGAACCTGGAAAATCGATCATTGCAGATGCGGGATTCATTATTACAAAAGTTACAGGTCTCAAGGACAGCTATAAAAAATTCATTGGTATTGATGCNGGAATGGAAACATTGATGCGACCGGCTTTATACGGTGCCAAACACCGAATTTATAAGGTTGGGGACCATTCTGATGATACAGCTATGGTGGATTTTACTGGTCAAATATGCGAAAATACCGATAGAATTGCATCGAACAGAAATTTTCCAAAAGTTTCAGAGGGAGATCTGATCGCAATAATGGACACGGGAGCTTACGGCTATTCTATGTCGCATAATTTTAATACCCGTCCAAGATCAGCAGAAATTCTTATNNATGATGACTCCCATCAATTAATTAGAAAACGAGAAACCATTAACGATATCTTCTCTCTTTGTGATGTATAAAACACTTCTTTTCATTNCAAGTTTCTCTGTTGCAATATGTCAACAAACATACAAAAGTATTCACCAGTCTGATCTTGAATACTATAAGGAGAATTTTCTAGAGCCCTTATATAAGACCTACGAAGGACCAGCTAAGCCCCTATCCAATATTAAGAAAAATTTGAGCAAGAAAGTCTTTGGATATCATCCTTACTGGCAGGGAACAAAATGGCAATATTATAATTTTGATCTACTTTCAACAATAGCCTACTTTTCAGCAGAAGCCGATGAAAATGGAAATCTTATCGATCTGCATGGATGGCCTGCAACTGATCTAATCAATAAGGCGCATGAAAATGGCGTTGAGGTTGTTTTGACTGTAACGCTTTTTTCGAAAACAAAATTAGAAACGCTTTTGAGTAGTAGTGAAAATCGCAATCGATTAATAAATAATTTGAGATTTGAAGTTGANCGAGCTGGTGCAGATGGTGTNAATATTGACTTTGAATCCTTCCCTGAATCACAAAAAAATAACCTTGTTANTTTTGTTAAAGATCTNAGAGCTATTTTGCGAAATAGCATACCAAACGCCCAAGTTACTTTGGCNACTCCTGCGGTAGACTGGAATAACGCATGGGACTTTAATGCNTTAGCCAATGAGAGTGATGGTTTGTTTGTAATGGGCTATGATTATCATTGGAAAGGAAGCACGCTCACTGGCCCTGTCGCCCCCTTAACTGGTGGATCTTATAATGTTACNAATACGATCAATACCTATCTTTCTGTTACAGGAAACAACACAAGCAAGATCATACTTGGAAACCCGTACTATGGCTACGAATGGCCAGCAACCTCAGCTGATAAGGGCGCCAATACTACTGGTTCTGGTAGCGCTGTTTTTTTTAATGTCGCGGAATCAAAAGCATTATCATACGGTAAAAGGTGGGATAGCGATGCCCAAGTACCATGGTATCGATTTGAAAACCCAAACTGGATCCAGGGATGGTACGATGATAGTCTTTCGTTGTCAAAAAAATATGATTTTATCATCTCTAAAAATCTTGCTGGAATAGGTATTTGGGCGCTGGGATATGATGACGGTTATGATAAACTATGGAACGCATTAGGTGAAAAGGTTGGAGTAAAATCTCCCCCCTCTACCCCTGAAGCAATTTCAATATCAAGCATGGGTAGTGGAGTGATTAGCATTGATGTTAAAAATGACGACTCTGCATTACAATATGATGTTGTTGAGGTTGATCCTGAAACAAGCAAAGAGGATTCGGTTGGAAAATTTTTAAAAAGCCCTTTCTTAATCCAAGGCTTAAATAATAACAAAGCCTATTACTATAAAGTTCGAGCAATAAACGAATACGGATCGAGCGAATTCACCGAAATTTTAGGTGCATCGCCATCGCCAGAACGCTCTAAAGTATTGATCATCAATGGTTTTGATAGGACAGTCGGCACAACTAATACTTTTGATTTTATTTTTGAACACGGTGAAGCTGTTAGGAAAAATTCATATACTTTTGACTCAGCCTCAAATGAGGCGGTAATTAATGGCACTGTAAAACTAACTGAGTTTCCAATTGTAAACTGGATTCTTGGAGAGGAAGGCACTGCAACCTCATCATTTGATGAAGACGAAAAAAGGATAGTAAAAAATTACATTTTGAATGGTGGTCGTTTATTCATCTCTGGTTCAGAAATTGGATATGACCTTGTTGAAAAAGGCAGTCTTTCCGATGTAAAGTTTTACGAGGACTTCTTAAAAGCAAAATACATTAGTGACGCCGCTGGTGGTACTAGCGGAGTTTATAGCGTAGAAGGTGTTACAAATTCTTTTTTGGATGGGTATACTTTTAGCTTTGATGATGGTAATAACGGAAACTATAATGTTGATTGGCCTGATGGGATCAAACCCATTGGAAACGCGGTGAGTATCTTAAAGTATGTTGATGTGGATTATGAATCTCGAGGTGGCGCTGGAATAGCTTACAGGGGAAATTTTACTAACAGCTCTATTCCTGCCGGCCTAGTGTATCTTTCTGTTGGGCTTGAATCAATCTATCCAGATTCAATGCGCGTAATGGTTATGGGGCAAATCCTTCAATACCTTGAAGCTCCTATTGCTTCAGTAGAGTCTAATGATAACGTAGTCCCCGAAGGATTAAACATTTCCGCTTTNTACCCCAANCCATCCAATCGATCGATTTCNATTGAGTTTCAAGTTCTGGAATTATCACCCATTGCGTATCTTACAATAACCGATCTGATGGGTAGAGAAATTTTTAAAATGTCTGCACTTTCACTTCCAACAAAAATTCAAAGATATAATTGGAANGGACTGACNAGTAGAGGCGATAAAGCTCCATCAGGGATATATATTGTTAATCTATCTCAAGGTAAAGAGTTTGTGACTAAGAGGTTTACCCTGCTTAAATGAAAAATATTTTCTTTCTNTTATTTTTAAGTGTTGTAATAAGCTGTTCNCAGCAACCAAAATCAATTCATCAAACTGAATCGGAATCAAAAAAAAACACTCCAAATGTTAACCTATCTGGTATTCAAATTGGCTTGGATATTTTATTGAATGAAAAAATAGANCTCATCAAAAATAAAAACATAGCCCTTGTTACAAATCATTCTGGTGTAGACTCATATGGAACTCCTAATTATGAAAGATTAATGAATGAAAAGGATGTTCATATCAAAATAATTTTTTCTCCAGAACATGGCCTATTTGGAGAGGCAGCNGCTGGTGAAAAGGTTGAATATGATGGNCAANTTAAAACACTTCCTGAGGTCGTCAGTCTTTATGGNAGCAATCGCAAACCTACCTATCAGCAAATGGAAGGTCTTGATTATATCATCTATGATATTCAAGATGTAGGTGCAAGGTTTTACACCTACATAACCACTTTGGGNCTGATTATGGAGAGCGCGTCTGCGGCTAATGTTAAAGTTATAGTACTTGATCGCCCTAATCCGATTAAGGGTAAATTGATTGAAGGTCCAATACTTGATCTTAAGTTTCAAACGTTTGTGGGGTACTACCCTATACCGATTCGCTACGGATTAACTGTTGGTGAATTGGCAAATATGATTCAAGGTGAGAAGTGGATTGAAGGAGAACCTAATCTTGAAATAATTAAAATGAAAGGCTGGAAAAGAGATCTTTGGTTTAATGAAACAAANTTAAAATGGATTAAACCTTCCCCAAATATTCCTGACCTAACTACAGCAATTATATANCCTGGAATGTGCTTACTTGAAGGAACAAATATCAGCGAAGGGAGAGGAACGAATAAACCGTTTAAACGATTTGGCGCGCCTTGGATCAATAAAGAGACTTTAAGCGCAGAGCTTAACAATCTTAATCTTCCAGGGGTTGTTTTTAAACCGGTATCCTTTATACCTACTTCAATTAAGGGTATGTCAATTAACCCGAAGTACAAGAATCAGGTTTGCTATGGCTCAGAAATTATCATAACAGATAGGGAAAAATATTCAAGTGTNATTACTGGAATGGAAATTATCAATTTAATTAAAACAAAATATCCTGCAAACTTTGAATTAAAAAAGGGTATAAATCGTCTTTGGGGAAANGCTGAATTTATTGATCAAATTTCAACAGAAAACAAAGACGGTCTTTTTAGACTCCCCCTTGAAAAATTCAATCGAATTTCAAAACGGTATTGGCTTTATGATTAAAAAAGCATTTTTCATTTTTTTAATATTCATTTATAGCTGTTATGCACCGCCCACAATGTATGTGCCTAGCGGTTCTTACAATTTGAGCAAATCTATAAACAGCATAATTAATGAATCTGAAATAAAAACAAATATAGCAGTGAAAGCTGTCAATTTAATTTCTGGGGAAATTTTAATAGACCTTAATAGCCATTCATTGTTTAATCCAGCTAGCAACAATAAACTTTACACCTCTATTTCAGCATTGGGAATTTTAGATACCAATTTTACCTTTAATACATCTGTTTATTCTGACACTAAAGCAATTTACTTGGTTGGTGGTGGTGATCCCGATCTAACGCTAGAACAACTAGATTCGTTGGCCACAATAACAGCCAAAAAAAATTCGCCAGGTAAAAGGCTTGTTATTGATGATTCGATCCTAGACACTCTTGTCTATGGTCCTGGTTGGATGTGGGATGAAGGAGATGAATGGTACTCGGCGCAAATTAGTGGATTATCCGTTAATGATAATTGTATTGATTTCATTGTTAATCCCGCAGATAATNGAAAGTTAATTGATATTCAGATCCTGCCTCAATCAGATTATTACACTTTTTTAAATGAGGCTTACACCGTAAACGATACAACAAATTTTNAGAAACTTAAAATTTCTCGTGATTGGAAAAATAAAAATAANAATTTTTTGATAACNGGCAGNATTATGGATACAACTTCCTCAGATACCATTATCCGAAATGTACATGATCCAACTCTATTTACAGGCTATCTTTTCAAGGAAATGCTCCAAAAAAAAGGTCTACNAATTAGCGCTCTTNAAAAAGGCAATCGCTCTTCNTCAAGCTTAAAAATCGCATCCCACAGATCTTCCTCGCTGATTTCAATCGTTGAAAATCTAATGGTTGAAAGCGATAATCTTACTGCTGAGATTCTTGTTAAAATTATTGGCCATCACACGACAGGAGACCAGGGGAATTGGAAGAATGGTTTACATGCAATGAGGTTGTNTTTAAATGATCAAGTTGGTTTAGATACTACCAACTTCTCAATCAGTGACGGCTCGGGTGTCTCAAGATATAATTACTCAAGCGCCAGCCATTTTATTGACTTGCTTTCATGGATTTATAATACCTCAAANATTAGAGATATTTACCTNAAGACCCTATCTTNTACTGGCGAAAATGGAACATTGCTTGACAGAAACCTCCCTGGTGGAATTTATGCAAAAACAGGCTCGCTATCTGGAGTATCAACATTTTCTGGTTATATTATACATCCATNGAAAGATCCAATAGCGTTTTCAATTCTGATGAATGGTTATAAAGGATCCTCTTTCTCATTTAGAGCTCTTCAAGACAGAATCGTTTCTCAAATAGCATCGTTTTAATGAAGCATCTTCTTTTAATATCCTCTGTATTTTTTCTTGNATTAGCTTCATGCGGATCTGAGAAAAATAAAAGTCCGTATGTTATAGCGCTCGGCATAGCGCAAGACGGTGGAGTTCCNCANGCTGGATGNACTAAGGTGTGCTGTAAAAATAGATGGATGAAATCAAAAAANGAAATTTACGTGACGTCTCTTGGTATCGTTGATCCAAATTCCATGGAGGCTTGGATTATAGAAGCATCACCTGACTTTCCATTTCAACACAAAAAGCTTTCGGCTGACAATGAAGTGAAGGGATTATTTATAACTCATGCTCATATGGGTCATTACACTGGCTTNGTGCATTTAGGTAGAGAAGCCATGGGATATAAAAATATGCCCCTATTNGTCGCATCAAAAATGGCAAATTTTCTAAAGAATAATGGCCCTTGGAGTCAATTAGTTGAGTTGNAAAATGTTAATCTTANCATTATTTATCCAAACAAAAGTCTTAAGCTCAACAAAAGACTTTCAATCGTTCCATTTCAAGTTCCTCATAGGGATGAGTTCTCTGAGACAGTAGGGTTTAAAATACAAGGCCCAAAAAAAAATTTGATTTTCATTCCTGATATTGATAAATGGTCCAGGTGGGGCGATGATGTTCTATCAATCATTAAAAGCAATGATTTTGCGCTATTGGACGGAACTTTTTATGATGGTGAAGAATTACCTGGAAGAGATATGTCTGANATNCCGCACCCATTCATAGTGGAATCNTTAGACTTTTTTGANTCTATAAAAGATGAAGTTCAAATACATTTTATACACATAAATCATACAAATCCTGTACTTGATTCCAGTTCAAAACAATATAAAGAAGTTTTAGAAAAAGGGTTTGACGTTGTTAAAATGGATCAGCGCTACGAGTTATAAAAAAAATCTGATATTAAATCTGATGCAAAAACAATAAAGATATTTAAACAAGCTGCTATTCCAATATAAGCCGTCCACGCAAGACCATATGATTTTAATACAAAAACAATAATTAGACTAGAAAGAAGCCCTAGGGCTAAACTGGTGGGGTTAAAATTTCGCTGAAATCTGCTCAAAAGAAATAGCCCAAGCAGAGCACCATAAGTAAAAGAGGCTATCTCTAATCCTACAATAATAATTGCAGTGTTTGTTTCGTTAAAAAAAAGGGCTATAAAGATTAGCACTGCACCCCAAGCCAAACTAACAAGCCTTGATATATTTATGTCTTTGGCTTTATGTAACCAATCAGAAACGGTTGATGATGCTAGCGAGTTAATTGATGAGCTTAATGTAGACATTGCTGCAGATAAAACTCCAGCAAGTAAAAGACCTTTCACTCCTATTGGCAAGTAATTTGCAATGAAATGAGTGAATTCTCGATCTTTTACAATTTCAACTTCATTTGTGAGAAGAAAGATGAGCGACCCAGCAAATAAAAAGATCACAAACTGAACTAAAACCACAAAACCACTACCAATCATTGCCTTCTGAGCTGATCTTAAATTTTTCGTAGTTAAGACTCTTTGAACCATCATATGATCAATGCCATGAGACGAAAATGAAAGGAAAATTCCGCCAACGATTGCGCTTAAGAAATAATAAGGGTCTTTGAAGAAGCTTCCGCTATAATTAAATACACTTATCTTATCAATAGATTGTAAACTTGCCAAAGCGCTGCCTATAGATGCATCTAAATAGTTAATAGCAAAGAATATTGATATTAATCCACCCAATAAATAAAGAATGAATTGAACACTATCNATCCATATGACCGTTTTCAAACCTCCAGAAAGAGTGTAAATCATTGTAACNATTCCTATGACNAGGACGGCAAAAAATAACGACCAACCAGTGATAACCTGTATAATTACTGCCGTAGCTAAAAATCGTACGCCATCAGCTAAAACCCTNGTAACTAANAAAATTAATGAGGCTGTTTTTTGAAAATTGTTTCCAAACTTTAGNCCTATNACCTCATAAATCGAAACAATGCCAGTCTTAAAATAAACTGGAAGCAGTATTATGCTAACTAAAATTCTTCCAACTATATAGCCAATAGCAAGNTGAATGAAAAACCAATCNCCTCTATANGCTAGACCTGGTACGCTNATAAATGTGAGAACCGAGGTTTCNGTGGCAACGATTGAAAACATTGCAACATACCATGGAAGCTTTTTATCTGAAAGAAAATAGTCATCGCTTGATTTATTATTCTTTGCCTGAAGAANTCCAAAAATAATNAAGGAAGAGAGAAAAAGAATTATTATTGANTGATCAATCCAATGCAAATATCTANCCCTCTAGCGGGTGAAATGAAAACAACATGATCCCATCAAATCTAGGNGATTCATTTTCAAAGTAATATTCCATAAAATTCATTTGAACGGTTTTTTCAAATTCTTGAGATGCGTGAATGATATCTTTTTGGTCAACTATTATGCCTTCATGGGCTACAACAAGTCCCATCTTGAAGTACGATCTCTTAACAAAAGCTACACCAACAACTTCAGGTAAATTTGACATTACCTTCATAGATATTTTATCGCTTGGAATGAAATAGGCTGTAGTTTTTCTTTGCCATCCTAGATCAAGAAATTCTTTACCATTATTTTTTTCATTTAATGTAATATCAATTCTTTCAAGGTCCTTTGTCGCCGCCACACTTCTTGTAATATCTCTGGTAGAAGGATTCTTTTGAATTCTATCTGTTGTAAAATGCCAACGATCTTTATAATTGGGAACTGCTATACCTTTTTCATTTTCTTTATAATGAATTTTTATAATTTTTGATTTTGACTCTTCCCAAGACTGACTTTGGATACTGGCAAGGTTAGTTAAAATATGAACGGTGCAATCTGAAACATCTAGTCTAAAGATTGGATCAGGATCAGGGTCAATTTCTTCTCCTAAGCAAAAGATTTTGTATGGCGTTCCAATTTGCCAAGATGAAAATGCTTTAAGCCTATCATGGAAAGCTGGAAACTTTTTGTGAAACATAGGAATGATTCTTGTGAATTCTTCCTCTGAAATTTTCCATGGCTTAGGTAAATCATTGATCCACTCAGAATTTGAAGTACAACCTTTAATGAATATTAGAAGTGCAAATAAAGGGGCAATATACCTTAGTCTTGAATCCATCTTTCCCTTAATTGAAGGTCGGGGTTTGCAACTGTAAAGCCTAATACTTGATAAACAGATGAATGCAGTCTCTGCCTCCAGTCAAAGTAGCTTTTTTTCTTGTATGATCGATTTGGATGTACAGCGTTTGTAAGCAATATTACAAATATTTGGTTTTCTCTGTCTATCCAAAGTGAGGTTCCAGTGTAACCAGTATGACCAAAGCTGTCATTTGATAAATAAATACCCCCAGATGACTGTCCTGAAGGGGTGTCCCAGCCTAATGCATAGGAATCCTCTGATTCAGAATTATTTCTTGTAAAGCTGTAGACAGTGTTTTCGTTAAATATTCTTTTCCATCCATACCTACCACCGTTGAGCATCATTTGTGAAAACTTAGCTAAATCCATTGCTGTTGAAAACAGCCCTGCGTGTCCAGCAATCCCACCAATACTATGAGCATTTTCATCATGAACATATCCCTTAATCAATTCATTATGATAAGAATTGATCTCAGTAGGAACCAATCTTTTGACTTTATCTTTGGGCGGATTAAAGAAAGTTGAGCTCATTCCCAAGGGTTTAAATACCACCGAATCAACATAGATGTTCAAAGGCATTTTTGCGGCAGACTCTATAACCTTTCCCAAAACAATCATTCCAACATCTGAATAGATTGTAGTATCATTAATTCCTCTTACAGGTTCAGTATTCATTATTGAATCCACTCTCGTTTGCTGATCTGAATTCATCAGATAGTAACGTTTAAATGGAGGAAGACCAGCGGTATGTTTCATTAAATCAATAATTTTAATGTTTGATTTTTGTTCATAGAATTTTTCCTGGTTTCCTTTGAATTCTGGTACGTATTTAATAACCTTATCGTTAAGGCTCAGTTTATTTTCTTCAACAAGATTCATAACGGCTGATGTTGTAGAAATAGTTTTTGTGATTGATGCTAAGTCAAAAATATTTCCTCTTTTTGTAGGCTTATTTGCTCTGTAGGTGTGAAACCCAAAGGATTCATGTAAAAATATTTGACCATCTTTCGCAGCAAGCATTACTCCTCCAGGAAATGCTGTATCTGCAACAGCTTGATTGAGCAGCTTTTTGATCTTTGAAACATCTGCATTTATTTCACTTGATCTAATTCTT
This sequence comes from Fidelibacterota bacterium, assembly GCA_002724475.1. Classification (GTDB taxonomy): domain Bacteria; phylum Fidelibacterota; class Marinisomatia; order Marinisomatales; family TCS55; genus TMED108. Next base: position 16,966 of record PBOO01000060.1, read on the forward strand.
ATAAGCTCTGTTGCGGGTTTTGGTATTTCTTCAGGACTCGTCCAAGGCTTTGGTTCGACAATTATCCCTGATCCCCTTTTTGCTATTTTAGGTATTGAAACAGGCAATATTCCCGATGATCCTTCTTTACCCATGAGAAGCTTTGCAACGGCCTCTTGCATAATTCTACTACCTTTGTAGGCACAGATATATACTGGAGCATTTGGGAAGTCCTGAATCAAATATGGGCTTCCAAAGCTTGTAACAATCACTTTACTGCTTTTTTGTACCAACCTATTAATTAGGTCAGCTTCTACTTTTGGTAAGAAAATATTATCTTTCCATTCAACTGGATTTGCAAATGCGTTGATAAATATGATTTTATCATTGGGTATTTGATCAATGATGTAGTTTGCAATTTGCAAGCTGTCGGATTTATCAATCTGAAAGCTCTTAACCTTGCGCTTGCTTTGTCTTAGTGATTTTGTAAGCACACTTTCGGAGTGGTTGAAAGGACCGTCATAAAGATCCACAACATAAAGTTCTTCATTTAAAGCTGGGCTAAGTGGAAGGATCTTATTTTCATTTTTTACTACGGTAAGCGATCTCGAAGCGATGACATTGGCGGTGTCTAGATTTGATTTTCTCCCCATTAACGTATGGGTTTGAGCCTGTGTGATTAGTGAGGTTTTATGAATACCTACTTTTTCTTTCATTTTTAAAATTTTATATGCTGATGCATTAATTCTATCTTCTGAAATGATTCCATCAAGAACTGCTTGCTCAATAAGGTCTATGGATTTTTTCATTTGGTTGTTCTGGATGATAATGTCAGAACCAGCCTTCAGCGTAGCTATTAAGGCATATGAATCTGAATAATTTTTTACAATTCCACCCATTCCCATAGCATCTGTAATAACCGTTCCCTTGAAGCCAAGTTCTTTTTTTAGAATGTCTTGTATCCAAAAGGATGAAAGAGTTGCCGGGTCATCAGCATTCTGCTGGTAATCAGGGGCATTTACATGTGCAACCATAATTGCATCTACTCCAGACTCTATCACGCTTTTAAACGGAGGTAGCTCTGTTGACCAAAGTCTTGAAGAATCACTTGGAATTTGGGCAAGAGCAGAGTGAGAATCGGTTTCTGTGTCTCCGTGACCTGGAAAATGTTTCGCGGTTGCGAGCATACCGTTATCGTGAAGTCCTTTGATAAATTCTTTCGAATATCTGAATACTGAGTCAGGATTTTCTCCGAAAGATCTCGTATTTATAATAGGATTTTTTGGATTATTGTTCACATCTACAACTGGAGCAAGATTAAAATGAATACCAACTGCACGACTCTCAATTGCAGATATTCTCCCTGCTTCATACCCATATCTGGGGTTACCAGTTGCTGCGATGGCCATCATTGGAGGCAAGGTCACTGCTCCGCTATATCTTCTACCGAGTCCGGATTCTATGTCNGCCTCAACTAGTATNGGAACTTTAGATTGTTTTTGCATTTCATTGAGGAGCGTTAGGGCGCTTCCAGCTTCTCCAAACCAAATATGAAGAATTCCTATTCCATCTGACTGAATTAACTCTTCGATCTCTTTCCATTCATCGCTCTCATAGTTCATAAATTTCATATTCATTCTATACACCATCATTTGAGCTATTTTTTCTCTAAGTGATAATTTCTTTAAGGTGGACTCAGCCCATGATGATTTGTAAGGCGTTTGTGATCCNATACCTGAGCAGGATAAAAAAATGATAGAAAAAGTGAGTATGATAATTCTTTGCATAACAAAGTAAAAATTAACTTTACTTCAATTATTAAATCTCTAACTTTATTAAATTAATTAATGAAAAAATTATCCTCGAATGTATCTGAATTGGCTGGCCAAATGATCATGGTTGGGATNCATGCTCATGAAGCAATATCAGCTCAAAAATTCTTCGAAGCTAATGAAGGGTATGATATTGGAGGCATTATTCTCTATGATGAAAATATATCAAGCACTCCAACAAAACCGCACAACATCAGATCTCCAAAACAACTAAAAGATTTAACNCTAGCNCTGCAGAGTTTTAATGAAACTTCACTTTTTATAGCCGTTGATCAAGAAGGTGGAAAAGTAAATAGACTAAAATATGAATATGGNTTTAGTCAATCTNTAAGTTGGGAAAATATTGGAAAGATCAATGATTTTTCTATAACTAAGAAAGAATCTCAAAACATTGNACAAACTCTAAAAAATTCCGGGGTNAACGTAAACTTTGCNCCGGTACTAGATCTTTTAATTTCAAAAGACAACATCATAACNATNAAAGAGCGAGCGCTATCATCTGATCCTANTAAGGTAGCTGAGCACGCAAAGATATTTATTGATGCCCACACTAATCACAACATTCTTGCAGTAGCTAAGCATTTTCCAGGTCAGGGCAGCTCAATAGGAGATACGCATACAGGCTGGACCGATGTTTCAGACTCCTGGAATGAGAATGAGCTTAAGCCCTATCAAAAGCTCATAGATTCAAAATCCTTACATGCGATTATGACATCTCATCTTTATAACTCGAATCTCGATAACCATTATCCAGCGACTCTGTCAAAAAAGATACTTACCGATTTGCTTCGCAACAAGTTAAACTTTAAAGGTTTGATAATTAGCGATGACCCTCAAATGAAAGCTTTAACCCTTAGATATAAATTGGATGAAATAATTGAACAAATGATTCATGCGGGAGTCGATGTTTTTTGCTTTGGAAATAATTTGATATATGATCCAGAAATTGTAAAAAAGATTCACAAAATTATTTATAACCTCTTAAAAGATAATAAAATTTCTGAATCGCGACTTCGTGAATCCTATGAACGAATCATTAAAGTAAAGTCCAGCTTGGGTCTGCTGTGAAAGTCATTGGAATAGATGGGGGAGCAACTAAGGTTTCAGCGGCTTTAGTGGAAAAGGATGATTCGAAGACTTTCAAGATTGTTGGAAATATTGAAGAGCTGAGATATCAAGATCATGAATCGTTCGATTTTGAGTTTGACCCTTGCGATTTTGAATTACAACTAAAAAATCTTCCAATAGATCAAAATGAAAGCAAACAAGGAAATATTTATCTTCAAACTATCTTAAATATTATTGATCGATTTGATGGCATGAATGATACGTATATTTCATTGGCAATGCCAGGTGTTAAGTCAAAAGATAAAAAAGGAATTATGGCCATGAAAAATGGTCCAAGATTGCCAAATCTTTGTACGCTACTTCAAGAAAAGCTAGGATCAACNTCTAAGATCTCTCAACTTGAAAGTGATTCTGATATGTGCTCATGGGGTGAACAATTTTCTAAGGATGGTGCTTTTAGAAATATACAAAATGCATATTATATTGGTGGGGGGACAGGAATAGCTGATGGCTTGAAACTTAAGGATCGAATCCTATCTTTTGATAGTCAGTCAAACTGGATAGCAAAAACCTGGGAATTAAAAACACAAAATGGAACTAATCTTGAAACGCTAATTTCGATGCCATCCATCAATCACGCGGATACAAAACTACTCTATGATATTTCTATTCAAATTGCATCCTTAATTTTTGAACGGGTGACAACAATTTATGAAGGTTGGCAATTTTCTTATGGACTTGATAGGGAGATTCAAAGAAATCACCAATATTGCGGTACTCTTATTGATAGGGTGGTCATTGGTCAAAGATTATCGGAATTTCTTTCATCCAAACAGGGTCATAAATACTTCAACATAATTTGCGGTCACTTTCATAAGCTTTGCAGTGAGCATAGTGTTATATTAAAAGAACATTTCTGCTCTAACGGAACAATAAAAAAAGGAATGTTGCATCTTTCAAAATTAAGAGAGTCACCAATCATTGGACTAGGTGCTAAAGGTTGGACATACGTTAAATGATTTTAAAAAATAATTTTTCATCAAAAGATCCTGAAATTACTGTTGGCATTGTCATGCCAAGCGACAACGCATCAAACCTTGAGCTGGTATTATCTGAAAGTGATTTATTTGAACTGGAGACTGATAATAAGATTTATCCTTCATGTAAAAGCCTAACTGAGCTTAGTATAGTTATAAAACATGATAAATTGCATATACCTGAACTAAATGTGTCTTCCCAAGTTATATCCTTAATTCCTACAATAGATTCTCATGATGCCCACTTAATGATTAAGAACGTTAAAGCTGGAAGAGGTTTTCATTGGGAGAAAGAGCTAAATCTTAAATATTGGGGTAAGCATGAGTTTTCTATTGTTAATGGATCTATGATAGTTAAAAACATTCTTAAACTTGAGGACTATCTTAAATGTGTAGCTACATCGGAAATGAGTCAGCACTGTCCAANTGAATTTCTTATTTCNCAAACTATCGTTGCCAGATCTTGGCTTTTGGCAAGCGCCGAANAAAAGCATCTCGANTTAAAAATTGATGCGTGCAACGATGACTGTTGTCAACGATATCAGGGAATGAGTAATTGTACCTCAGAATCTATCAAAGCTGCAGATTTATCATACGGAAAGGTCTTGACCTATGATGATGNNATATGTGATGCAAGATATTCTAAATCATGCGGAGGTATTACGGAAAGTTNTGAAAACGTATGGCAAGGTAGNAGAATTCCATATCTTACCTCTGTAGATGATAATGATTTAAATGGGGTAGATTTTTGCAATCCGCAGTTTTTAGACAATACTTCCATTTCAAAATATATTGGATCTGTAGATGAAGACGATGACTATTACAGGTGGATACATCAAGTAGATCAAAAAACACTCATTGAAAATTTATTGACGCGCTTTAATCTATCAGCAAAAAGGGTCAAGGATATCCTTCCTATTAAAAAAGGAGATTCAGGCAGGATTTATCAACTAGATGTAATATTCATTGACAATAAAAATGAGGAGCAATGCGTAACCATTGAAACCGAATACGCAATACGCGATTTTTTATCCAATTCATTTTTATTCAGTTCTGCATTTTCGATACAAAGGAATGATACCGGGTTTAGCCTTAAGGGTAAAGGGTGGGGCCATGGTGTTGGACTTTGTCAAATAGGTGCATTAGGTATGGCTCTTAAAGGAAAAAGTTATAATGATATATTGAATCACTATTACCCTGGAACCAAAATAATGGATATGTATTGATCAAAAAAACTTCAAATCACAAAGAATGGTCATGGGTTCCGTCCCTTTATTTTGCTGAGGGACTTCCCTACGCTTTTGTCATGATCGTTTCTACTATTTTGTATAAAAAACTAGATATCTCAAATACTGAGATTGCACTTTATACAAGCTGGCTGTATTTACCTTGGGTCATTAAGCCTTTTTGGAGTCCCTTTGTAGAAATTTTTAAATCAAAAAGGTTTTGGATAATTTTTACTCAGTTAATTATTGGTGTATGTTTAGCAGGTGTTGCACTAACAATACCCACGAGTAATGCCTTCCGTTATACTCTAGCCTTTTTTTGGCTCATGGCTTTTAGTTCTTCAACTCACGACATCGCAGCTGACGGATTTTATATGTTGGGCCTCAGCACTCATAAACAATCTTGGTATTTAGGAATACGCAACTCTTTTTACAGGTTGGCTATTCTCTTTGGTCAAGGTATAATTATTATTTTTGCAGGGTATTTTGAAACAATAACTGGCAATCTAGTATATGCCTGGTCAACTGTATTTGGATTTTTATCTGCATTCTTCATTATAATTTCAATATATCATTTACGCGTCCTCCCCTTTCCTCAAAACGATGGTGTGAAATCAATTGAAAACACAAAAGATATATTTAGTGAATATTTTTTCCTTGTAAAGACCTACTTTAAGAAACCTCAAATTATTCTCACTATTTTTTTTATTTTACTCTATAGATTTGGCGAGGCTCAGTTGGTAAAAATTGCACCTCTATTTATGTTGGACTCAAGAGGCGCTGGTGGTCTAAATCTCACAACGTCAGAGTACGGGTTTGTCTATGGAACACTTGGTGTTGCAATGCTTACTTTAGGCGGAATTATTGGTGGATTCTTTATAGCCAAACACGGGTTAAAATTCTGGATACTATGGATGGCCTTAGCAATGAAATTACCTGATCTTGCCTATGTGTATATGGCGCACGCTCAACCTACGAACTTAACNCTNATNTCNATTTTAGTAGCTATAGAGCAATTAGGATACGGTTTTGGTTTTACNGCTTATCTTCTCTATATGATGATGATTTCAGAGGGTGAAAATAAAACAACACACTACGCTATATGCACAGGTATTATGGCTTTGGGTATGATGGTTCCAGGTATGTTTAGTGGTGCAATTCAGGAATCTTTTGGTTACGTTAGTTTTTTCTACTGGGTAATGATCTCAACGATTCCAGGTTTGATTTTAATTAAATTTCTTTCTATTGATGAGAAATTTGGCTTGAATAGGGATAAATAATATGAAAACCACAAATAGACTTTCTGCGTTAGATACTTTTCGAGGTGCAACTATAGCGCTAATGATTATTGTCAACACACCAGGAACATGGTCCCATGTCTATGCACCGCTGAGACACGCACAATGGCATGGCTGCACTTTGACTGATTTGGTATTTCCTTTTTTTCTTTTCATCGTAGGAATATCAATGAGCTATTCCTTTGAAAAATATGATATATGTAAGACAGGACCGCTTTTTAATAAAATTATTTTTAGATCAATTTCTATATTCACACTTGGTCTAATTTTGAATGCTTTTCCATTTGTCAGGCAAGATTGGGATTGGTCATCATTTAGATACCTTGGAGTTCTTCAAAGAATAGCTCTATCCTACTTCTTAGCAGCATTCATTATTTTAAGAGCAAATATTAAGAGCTTGGTTCAAATTTGTTTAGCAATTTTGATTCTCTACTGGATCGGTTTATACTCCTATGGATTTATAACAGGTCTAGACCCCTACGCTTTGAGTACCAATTTAGTTCTAGTGATTGACAGTACAATCTTGGGAGAGAATCATTTATACGGAGGAACTGGGATACAATTTGACCCTGAGGGATTATTGAGCACACTACCTTCAGTTGTAACCGTAATCATTGGGTTTCTTGTAGGAACAATGATTAAAACAACAAAAGACCATAAAGATAACTGCCAACGAATGATGATATTAGGATCTCTAATGATTATTGTTGGTTGGATTTGGGGGTTTAGTTTTCCAATAAATAAACAACTTTGGACAAGCTCTTATGTGCTTTACACAGCAGGAATAGGAACAATAACTCTTGCTTCGTTGATATGGTTGATTGATATACTTGAATATAAGAAATGGACCTTTCCACTTATTGTATTTGGATCCAATTCTATATTTATTTTTGCACTATCGGGCATCTGGACTAAGATACTTTTAAAAACTAGATTTAATTATGAAGGGCAAGAAATTTCTGGATATTCTTATCTTTACAAAACAATCTTTTTACCATTCGCTGGAGATATTAATGGATCTTTACTATTTGCAATATTTCATGTTTTAGCATTTTGGGTCATTCTTTTCTGGATGTATCGCAAAAAGCTATTTATTAAGCTTTAGTTTGTGTCAATTTTTAGCGATGAGACAATTGAAGCAATTATAATACATGTACCAATTACTAATAGTTCTAAATGAGCATTGTTTGAAAAAAATAATACCTCAACGAACAAACCTAAAGGTATTACCAAATTGTTTGTTACGGCCAATGTTGAACTACTGACTACCACAGCCCCCCTGTTCCACATAAAATATCCTAAACCGGTTGCAATAATGCCTAACCATAATATTGCAATTACATCAATAATGCCTAAAGACAGCGGTAGACTATAAGGAGAGATTAATAAGCCTCCGCAGCTTACCAAAAGAGCACCAAAAAAGAAGAATGCAAAGTCGCTATAAATATCAGTATCGTCATTATTTTTCATTTTGTGGGTTTTGTATAGTATTTGTCCTAAAGCAAAGCAAATGTTTGCACATTGGATAAAAAGGAATCCCACCAAGTCATCTTGATCAAAATAAGTTGTTCTTATAAGTAGCGCTCCTAGCATAGAAAAGAATGCTAAAAAATAAATTGAACTTCTAAATTTTTTTGTAACAAAACTATCTGCAATTGCAATGTATAGCGGTGTAGTTGTTGTAAACAGCAACACTCGAGGCACCGTTGTGAAATTAAAAGCGCTCAAATAAAAAATGTACATCAAGCCTATTTGTAATGCCCCTATTGGCATTAGTTTAAATTGATATTTTGAAATTTTTGATTTTTTGATCCATGGTAGAAAAAAAATAAATCCCAATAGAGAGCGATAGAATGCTAAAGACCAAGAGTCAACAGCTGATGAGATTACATTGCCAATGATACTGAATGAGAATGACCATATTAGGGTAGTTGCAATGAGTAGCTTCATCTTTTTTTAAAGTAGATGATTTTGGCTTATCTTAGATCAAAGAGCTGACTGTATTTTAAAATAAANGATCTTGATTTAGATTCTATTGGTATGCCATCGTAGTCCTCTGTTTGATTNTAAACCAAGTAAAGTCCAGAGCCAGCGGATTGTTGAATGATAAATCGCCAATTGATAGAGCTTACTCCAGATTGGTTATTGTACTGCAAAAGNGCCTGGAGATACATTTTTGGTGAAAAAGCATAGGTAAGTCTTGCCCNTGATAANTAAGTAACGAAATCTCCTTGGGGCAANTTAACGCNATTATAATTATAACTGAATTCAGAATTAAAACTATCACCAAATCTTACCTTAAGGCTTGGAGTGCTTTTTATTCTGTCACCTCCAAAGAATCCACCAATATAATTCATGACGCTAAAGCTAATTTTATTTGTTGGAGGGGTAGTGAAATATAATTGAGCTTCAACATGGTCATAGGTTGCGTCTGGTACTGTAATATTTTTTGATGGATAAATTTCAAAATCCTCAGTAAGACCTTCTTTGGTAAGATTTACACCTGTATGAATTTCGTACCCAGACCTGAATTGTAGATGATTATCAATGTGCCATCTTCCGGATTGGTGAAAACCATTGAGTTTCCAAAAGCCATCGTAATTAATATGTGGCCTTACTTCTAAAATTCCATATTTATTTTCTGGTCTTAGTCTCGTAAAAATTCTACCTGACCACTTTCTGTAGCCCCCAGACCTCTTTAAAAATCCCATTTCAGGGTTAAATGATTCGCCTATTTCTGAGTAAGATAAAGCGGTTTGAACAGATTGGGCATTTCTGTTAGCGCTTAATCTATACGAGTAAGCTTTTTTTCTATCCAAGTTTGGTGTATTCGATGTTGCGANAAAGCCATCAATTTGACTTATCTCACCAATTCCAATTTGACCATCAAAGGCAAATACTTGATTGGTGTATCCAGNGTTTTTTAGGTCATTCAGATTAGTTATCATACCGCCAAAATATGTTCTATTGGGCATTTCTTTTTTTAGTCTAACTATAGAAAAATCTTCTGACTTTGTACTCATTGACAAAAGACCGACACGCATATTAGAAAACGTTCCTGTTAACCGCCCACCAGCTGTAATGGGTATCTGTTGGCCAGCATCATCTATTCCGATCCTTCTGCTAAAAAACATGGATAGCTCTGAGCCGCGTCTGGTTGATTCACCAATTGAAAAAAGTCCAGCGTTTTCCAAAAAAAAGGCTCTTTTTTCCGGAAAAAAAAGGCTAAATCGATCAAGGTTTATCTGTTGCTCATCTGCCTCTGCCTGCGCAAAATCAGTATTATAGGTAAAATCTAACGTAAGACTAGAGCCGAGATTAACCTTACCATCAAACCCTAAATCGCTAATATTAGTATTCGTTTTTGATGAATCATCTATACTGCTCATCTGGCCCAAGGCGTAGGGAATTAATTTAACTCCTTTAGTCGACGGCACTTCAACCTGGTTTAATTTACCTGCGGAAAGCAACCTATTAACAGTATGTTGGCGTGAAATTTGCGACCAGTGAGCTTTTTCTTGATTGCTGCTTATTACCCGCTGAAAATTTATNCCCCATGATTGATTCTCATTGGAACTATAACGTAAAGTTTTCAATGGTATGACNAATTCAGCACTCCATCCAAAATCTCCAATATGAGACCTTACGCTCCAAGATGCGTCCCAATTAATATTATAACCCCCAACAGCTGCTGAAGAAAATCTTCTGCTCATTGAACCCCCCTCACCTCCATTAGTGATTTGGGCATCATATTCGATACCTGCAGCATTCGTACCAAAGGCATAGCCATTTTGATAATCATTAAATGTGTCAATGATAAAAATAAAACTATCCATATCGTTAAGAGGTGAATCCCTTCTAGCATCTGAAATAATAATGTCTTTGGGATCTGAGTGGTAGCAAATTGCCCCTACATACATATTTTTATTAGAGAACATGATTTTAACTTCAGTTCGTTCAGTTGCCGGCTTTCCCTCATCTGGTGACTGTTGTACAAATTTAGTAGCTGGAATTACATCTTCCCAAGCAGGATCATCAAGCACAACACCGTCAATTACGGGAAGATCTTTTACTTTGAAAGCAATTATTGAGTTTTGGGTTGATTCGTATCTTTGAGCAACTGAAAAAGTTGTAAGAGATAANAGCANAAAANAGTTAACTAGTTTCATCATACACTTTAAACAATTCATCAGATAGCTTCGAAAGCTCTAAGCATTTTTCAGAAACTCCACCCAAATCATGTGAAGTAAATTTTACTTCAACGTTACACCATCCTATTATAATGTCAGGGTGATGATTTTTCTTTTCAGACAGTTTAGCTAGCTCCATTACAAAATTAATTCCATCCATATAGGATTGAAATTTGTACTGTCTGCAGAGTGAATTATTTTCGTAGCTCCATTTATTCAAAACTACAAGATGCTTTTTTATTTTACTTGTACTTATAAGGGTCATGATTTAATTATATCCATAGCTTTAAACTTTCTGAACGCAACTGTAATCCAAGTTATTGAAATAATGGTAGCAAAAATACCAGAAATAAACATACTATACCAAATCCATTCTACTGGCTTATCTAAAACAAAAGTAAAGAAATAAGCCAAAGGACCAGCAAGGCCAATTACTCTTACGATTGTTATTATAAGTGATGGCATACCTCTACCAAGTCCCTGTAATATTCTCCCAATAGTTAGCCCAATTGAAATAAACGGAAATAGAAAAGACATTGTCCTTAAATAATCTATTGAAATTTTTTGGATTACTGTGTCCATGGTAAATACTTTAACAACGCTCGGAGCAAAAATAAATAAAAAGACTGAACAAATGGTTGTTATCAAAAAAGAACTTTTGATGCCATACAACGAAATTGATTTAATCTTTTCAAATTCATCAGCGCCGTAGAACATTCCAACTATAGTTGTCAGTGCAGATGCAATACCAAATATTGGTAAAAAGACAATCATATCAACACGCCCACCTATTTGATATGCGGCTACAGCATCAGTTGAGAAATTTACCAATAATCGATTAAAGACTAGCTGACCAAGGGCCATTACAACCATAGACATTGAAACAGGGATTCCAACTTTTATTATATCATAGATAATGTATGATGAATATGAGAAATCTTTGAGCTTAAATCGGACATATGTGTGATTCTTAACAAAAAGCATATATATAAATACTAGACACACAACAATTTGGCTTATTGTTGTTGCCCAGGCAGCTCCCGCTACTCCTAAATCCATATAAAAAATGAAAATAGGATCAAGTATAGTGTTTAGAATTGTGCCAAGACCAGCAACGATCATTGGGAGCTTCATTTCACCTTCGCCAGCAAGGATTGATCTAAAAAATCCTGAAAAAACTCCAAATGAAATACCATAGCAACTTACTTTTAAATAATCCCAAGCAAGAGGAAGAATGTCATCTGTACAACCAATGAAAAGTAGAATTTGTTTTCCAAAAAATAATCCAGATACCGTCAATATTAAGCTGATCACCAAAGCCATTGCAACCGCGTGCTCAGCAGAGTTATCAGCATTTACTTTATCATTTGACCCTATGAATCTTGCAATTGATGCCGTAACGCCATTTCCAAGACCAAAGGAAAGGCCCATCACAAAAAAGAAAATTGGCATATTGAAAGCAACAGAGGCAAT
>PBOO01000061.1 GCA_002724475.1 Fidelibacterota bacterium
TAAATCCCTACATACAAGAGTTGTGATGGAACGGATACGGGGATTTGACCAAACAGATTTCTACCAAACAATCGATATTATTATACTTTATTTGAATCTATCTGACTTAAGGACTACAAAAAAGCCTCCGTCATAAAACAGAGGCTTATCGATGAGCGAGAGACGAGATTCGAACTCGCGACATCCACCTTGGCAAGGTGGTGCTCTACCAGCTGAGCTACTCTCGCAATAGGGGTCAAAAATTAAAGTTTAAAAAAGCGACTTTCAAATAGATTTTGGAAAGAATTCTAATTGCTTGTCATTTCGATAATAAACAACATAGGCCAATAGCAGGTAGCCTATATCTCTTAAAATTGTTTGAATACCGATGGCACTTCCTCCTTCACTACTTACAGAGAAACACCCACACTCAATACTAATCCCCCTTGCTAATGCTTGAGAAATAGCAAAAATAAAAACAATATTCATTAGAACTATTAAGATAGTTGCACCGTCAACCATAAAGCCTACTATTATGAAAACGCCTGCAAAAAATTCTAACCATGGCAAAATAAGAGCCATTGTATTTTCCAATCCAAAAGGCACTACATGATAGTTAGCAATTGCTTTAGCAAAGTCCGCAGGGTTTTGTATCTTGTCAATACTTGCATAAATGAAAACTGCTCCAAGAATCAATCGAGAAACAATTACCACCGGTCCTTTGAAGTGTTTAGTAATCAATTAATTTTCTCGCTGGGGTAATTTGCTGCTGACCACTCTAGCCAACCTCCTTTAAAAACATAAAGTTTGGTAAAGCCGGACTCTTGTAAATTGTATGCTAGATCTTCGCTATCTCCACAACCAGGGTCACCACAATAAACAACCAAAGGATCTGATTTCTTTTGAATTTGTTCAATGTTGAAAATTAATTCCATGAAGAAAATATTCTTTAGAGCTCCTTTGATATGACCCTTGTTGTAGTAGATTTCGTCTCTTGCATCCAAAAATAATACATTGTTATCAAAGAATGATTTCGCCTGATCGATTGAGATTACTAGCAAGACTGGCTCACTAGAATTTATATCCTCATCAGTTGCCTGCTCCAATTCCTTCGCAATTAATGGTAGAGGTGTGCCAGAAATAAAATTTGAGCCCAAGCTTACAATGAAGGAAAGTAGTAGTATCGCACCTGCTTGAAGTATAGGCTTACTAAAATTCATTTAGGATGTTACTTTAGATCCCTTATCATCAAGCTCTTTGCAAGTTTCTAAGACCTTATCAACTTCCTTTAGAATGCTTTTTTCACTGGGGACTGATCCNCTTAGTGGNACAAACGTNAAAGANGAGCGNTTGGNNGTATTTTTAAGAACAGAATTTGCAGATTCAATACCCTTGCGAAGTCGTTCAACNGTNGCCAAAACATTAGGGCTATTTTTATAAATNTCTTCGATCTTCTTTTTTGGNTCTTTTTCCTGCAACTTGCTAAGGCGCTGTGAAAAAATTTCAGCCATCATCATTTGACTNCTTACNTCACGCACAGGTTTATTTTTATCAGCAATGCTTATNTCGCATCGACCAATGTTCTTACCTTGGATTCCAAGNCGATATTCAAACGGCTTTCCAATGGGCTGTTCAATNTCAGGTCTCGTCTTTNCATCTTCTAANCTTGTAAAGATNTAGTCGACGTTAGAAAAATTATTNAACTGAGGTTGATANTGTCTNTGNGTNGCATTTAANAGCATAACAAGTATATCAACNTGAGGTCTAAGCTCAACTATTTTTCTTTTTGCCGTCTCTACATAATCGCTGGNCTTNACACCTACCATATCAAGCTGTATTTCACGTGTAACACCNAAGATACCAACTTTNAANCCATTGCGCTCTAGAATGACATGATCCTTGAATAAAAGCTCGCNTGTTTCCGAACTTAGAAGGTTNGATGATAGAAAAAATACTGNGTTATCTTTTTCGATGTCTTGAATNAAGTCTAGCCCTGCTGTCAAATCTTGAACTCCAACATTATAATAATAGTCACCCATCTTCGAGGTGTATCTCATTACAGTCTGAGCTCTTAGCATCGCCGATGCTTCTTTTCCTTTTTGCAAATAATAGTTTTCAAACATAGAATCGCCTGCATCAATAAGGATAGGGTTTATTCCACTACTTCTAACCTGGTTAATGTAAGTTGCTCTTCTAGGCAGACCGCCCAGAGGATTAGCCTTTCATCCGCAGGGGTCGAGCTGACCCCTAACATTCGATGTGACCAAAAAAGTAACAGTATCACCTTTTGGAATATTTTCACTGCAAGAGGTGACGAATAACAGTGCAAAAATAATTGATCTGAATTTCATATTATTAACCTAACTATACGATACAATTTATTAATAAGGATTTTATTTGAAAAGTGGTCACTTTTAATTAACCACCAGAAGGTTTTGCATTATGACCTGATAGCTTCAAGAATTCAATAACTTTTTCTCTTATATTTCCCTGAAGAAGAATAGTTCCTTCCTTGACGCTTCCACCTATGGAAAACTTCCTTTTCATAGCGCTACACAGTTCTATCAAGTCCTTGTTTGATCCATTGAACCCTCTTATTAGGGTGACAATCTTCCCCCCTTTGCGCCTATCTAGATGAACGCGTAAATCTTGCTTTGAAGAGTTTTTTTGTTCGATTGAATTTGTATTTTGATTATTAAAATCTGGATCGGTGGAAAAGACAATATTTGACTTAGACATTTAAGTAAATAGCGCCGTCCAAGTAAGACCCCAGGTCATCAGCATAATAATGATGAGCTCACTTAATATAGCAACACCAAAAAACAAGATAGCTCTTCTCATATGTTTATTTTTGTAGGCGTTAATATGCCCCAAACCATAGAGCTGAGANGCAAACATCTTAAATGTATTTTCATTATCATCTGTAGTTTCTGCTANNTACTTNGCGTAATCAATCACATTTGGNAACTGGGTAATGCCGCCAAAAAANGTAGCATTAACGGTAGGCAGATCTTCATGNGCCATATCGTTTCTTATNCGAGGNACNATNACNAGCATCAAATTNATAAGCCCNAGGGTAGCGGAAATAAAATAAAGNAATACCATTAGACCGCTTACGTAATTAAAGTTTTCTGANGCGATGACTTTNGGAAAGTGAACAATGAAGAAGACCATGAACACNCCNAGCAAAGACATTAAGGTAAATGCTTTCTGATCAGTTCTTTGCAATATTAACTGCTCACTTTGTATAATAAAGAATATNGGGGCTATGTTGCTCCTAACATGCTTAGATGCNAATTCAGCTGGTTCATTCGAAATAGGTACNCTNGGNGCAGTATCAGCTGGCTCGGTAGTGGGGTTAGTCGGTTTATTCTCTTCCATAACTTAACTTAATGTGGAGCCGATCAGGATCGAACTGACGACCTCTTGAATGCCATTCAAGCGCTCTCCCAACTGAGCTACGGCCCCAAATTATTAAATATAAATTTAAGCTGATTTAATCAATACAAAATAACAAATTTTTCTGAAAATTAGCGTTAAAATTGAAATTTTTAAGATGAAAGGTTTGACGCGCCAGTTTCAGCTGTATAAATCTTTCCATCCTTGTAGGTTAAAAATGCCAATACGGCTTGTGTGTTTCCATCATGGAAGGAAACAAAAGCATGCTCAACCCCAATTTCATCATTTTCGTATAAAATACGCACCCTATCTCTCTTGATATCTCCACTTTTCACCCAATTGATAACATCTACTTTTGTCAGTGTTTTGCCAGCGGAGTGCAAAGTAAATTTGTAATCATTATGCAAACATTCATCCATCGCAGCTTCATCAAGTGAATCGATTGCTTTTCCCCATTTTTCAAGTAGCGACATTTGTTCTTCCTTATTGTTTAAAGTTCAGTTACTTTTACGAACTAAAGGCTTCCCCTTTAGATTTTCATTAAAATACGTTATCATTTTCTTGTAAAGGTTCTTGCGAGCGTTGCCACCAGACATTCCGTGGGGCCTATTGGGATAATAAAATATATCTAACTGTTTATCATGCTTCACAAATTCCTCAACGAGCCATGTTGTGTTTTGCGAATGAACATTATCATCACCAGTGCCATGAATAACAAGCAATTTACCCTTAAATCTATCAACGTAACTTAACACCGATGTTGAGTCGTAACCCGCCTTATTATCCTTTGGAAGACCCATTGAGCGTTCAGTGTAGATTGAATCATACAATCTAAAATCCATTACTGGTGCTACAGAAACACCAACATCAAATAAATCAGCATTTTTTGTTAACATAAGACCGGTAAAGTAGCCTCCTCCTGACCAACCCCATGCTCCAATCTTTTGAGGATCAGCAATACCTATGCTAATCAGGTGTTTAACTCCAGCAGCAGTATCAAGCGATAAGTATTTTGACATATCTCCATAACTTAAATTCTTGAATTCTTCACCCCTTCCACTCATTCCACGAGCATCCAAGGAAAAAACAATGTACCCCTGATGAGCTAAAAATTGGTTCCAAGTACTTCCCCAGCGGTTGTAGACAATTTGAGTTCCTGGCATACCATAGCCATGAACAATGACAGGATAGCGCTTACCTTTCTTAAAATTTGGTGGATATGTAATTATCCCATCAAGTGCTGTAGAATTATCATCAGTTTGGAATTTAATAATCTCAGGATAAGACCAGTCGTATTCCTCAAACTGCGATTTGTCCGTTTCAGATATTACTTTTATTAAATTTCCTTCAATGTCCTTTAAAAGATGTCTAGAGGGAGTATTTAAATTTGAATATGTATCTAAAAAGCCGCTATAGTCTGGAAAAAGCTTAACGGAGTGTGATCCAGATTCTTTAGTAAGTAGAGTTAAATCTTTACCGTTAAAACCGATAGAATAAAATCTGTTTTCAAAAACAGATTTTTTATTTGCCATAAAATAGACTTTTTCATTCTTTTCATCTACGGCAACTATCTTTTTTACCTCCCAATTTCCAGATGTAATCTGTTTTATGAGCTTGCCTTTAAATGTGTGCAAATAGATGTGGTGCCAGCCGTCTCTTTCCGACATCCATAACAAATTACCATTTTTAAGGAAATGGTAATTACGATGAAGCTGGACCCATCCATTTGGGTCTCTCTCGCTGACACCCTCATCAACTTTT
>PBOO01000062.1 GCA_002724475.1 Fidelibacterota bacterium
TAAGTGGAGATAGGAGGATAAGTGAAGCCAAAGAGACTACTATATCTAGCAGTCTCTTTGATATGCAATAAATCATTTTTTTGGATTTGAAAGCTCTATTGCCATTATCCACCCATACTTTCCGATGAATTTATTTGATAGTAATATTGAATCTCTCAGGATAAGATCGGTTCTAACATGCGAGTCCTTGCGTGGCGTTTGTGCAAAATGCTACGGATGGAATCCATCTAATCATAAGCTTGTTGATCTTGGTACATCTGTTGGAATTCAAGCAGCTCAAAGTATTGGTGAGCCTGGTACTCAATTGACACTAAGGACCTTCCATATTGGTGGTACAGCTACAAGAATTATTGAGCAGTCGGAAATGCAAACAAAAAGAGAAGGAGTAGTGAAATACTCTGATAATCTGGAAGTTGCTGATGTCAAGGATTCTGCAGGAATGACAGTTACGCGATGTATGGTTAGACACGCTAAATTAACGATTACATCCAATGATGGAAAAATCACAAGCGACTACAATGTCCCTTATGGAGCAAATTTAAATGTAGAAGATGGCGCAAAAGTTAAAGCTGGAACCATATTGTTCCAATGGGATCCATATACTGATGTTATACTTGCTAGGCAAACTGGAATCGTTGAATTGAAAGATTTTATTGAAAACGAGACATATCAAGTTGAGGCTGTAGAAGGTGGAAAGAAACAGATGGTTATCGTTGAATCTAAAGACAGAAATTTAAGCCCCCATGTTGAAATAGTTGACAAAGATGGCTCTATTTTGGCTGGTGGAACGATTCTTCCGGTTACTGCAAATTTAACAGTTAGACAAGGTGATAAAGTTAAAAGGGGACAAACCTTGGTTAAAATACCAAGGGCTATTGGTAAAACGCGAGATATTACCGGTGGCTTGCCTCGCGTAACAGAACTGTTTGAATCGCGAAAACCTGCAGATCCAGCAGTAGTTACAGAGATTGATGGTACCGTTTCTTTTGGTGAAACCAAAAGAGGTATTAGGAAGATCAACATAACTGGAGTTGACGAAGGGGTAAAAACTTATTCAATACCTTATGGTAAACACGTTGTTGTTCATGAGGGAGACAAGATAACAGCTGGGACTTCTCTATGTGAAGGAAGTATTTCACCGATAGACATCCTCAGGATATTAGGGCCAAATAAGGTGAGAGAGTATCTTGTTAATGAAATTCAAGAAGTTTACAGGTTGCAAGGGGTTAAGATTGATGATAAGCATATTGAAGTTATTGTCCGTCAAATGATGCAAAAAGTAAGCATTGATGAGCCAGGTGATTCAAACTTTCTCCCCAAGGATAGAATTAACAGAGCAGAATTTTTTGAAACCAACGAAAAATTATCTACTATGGTTGTGGTTACTGATTCTGGAGATTCCGATTTTGAAGATGATATGTTGGTTGATAAAAAAGATTATCAAGAAGCCAATAAATCTCTCAAGGAGGATGGTAAGGCGCCTGCCAAATCAAGAAAGACTAAGCCTGCTACTTTCGAACCTTTGTTAATGGGTATAACTCAGGCATCGCTTAATACAGAAAGCTTTATCTCCGCTGCTTCTTTCCAAGAGACTACTAGAGTGTTAACGGACGCATCAACTTCCGGAAAAACGGACTATCTCAGAGGCCTTAAAGAAAATGTGGCGGTAGGAAGATTGATTCCTGCGGGAACCGGCTCACCACACCTCAAGAATATAATTGTGGAAAATCCAGATGCTGATAGCGATGTTTCTGAAGAAGTTAGTTCGGATAAAGAATCAATAGAAGCGCCAGAAACAGCGGAATAGGATTTTTTTTGTAATATGAAATTTTCAATTTTAAGTTATTTAAAATATTGTTAATTTTGTAGGCTTTAATGGAAATGAAATGCCGACGATAAATCAATTAATTAGACATGGTAGAAAAAAGGTGGCCAAAAAAAATGCAACTCCAGCATTAAAAGGCAACCCTCAAAAACGCGGTGTATGTACTCGCGTTTATACCACTACGCCCAAAAAACCTAATTCAGCTTTACGTAAAGTAGCGAGAGTGAGGTTAACAAACGGTATGGAGGTAAACGCCTATATTCCAGGCGAAGGTCATAATCTTCAAGAGCACTCAATTGTACTCATTGAAGGGGGAAGAGTAAAAGACCTTCCTGGTGTTAGATATCACGTAGTAAGAGGTACGCTTGACACTGCAGGCGTTTCGGATAGAACAACCAGCCGATCCAGGTACGGTACAAAAAAATCTAAGTCATAGAATTATGAGAAGAAGAAGACCAGATAAAAGAGAAATCTTACCAGATCCAATTTATAACGACCTTGAGGTTGCCAAGTTTATGAACTATTTGATGCTTGATGGTAAAAAAGGTATAGCTGAGCATATATTTTACAGTGCCATGGAATATGTAAAAAATAGAACAAAAAAAGATGGTAAAGAGATATTTCAATTAGCCGTAAAAAACGCCTCTCCTTCTTTAGAGGTTAAATCCCGTCGAATTGGTGGTGCAAATTATCAGGTTCCAATTGAAGTACCTAGGCATAGACAGTTTTTCCTTGCCTCGCATTGGATCATTAATTCCGCGAGATCAAGATCTGGAAAATCTATGTCTGATAGATTGGCTATGGAATTAATCTCAGCTGCAAACAATGAAGGTGGCGCAATCAAAAAGAAAGAAGATACCCATAGAATGGCTGAGGCAAATAGAGCCTTTGCGCATTTTAGATAAAGATTATGAAAAAAATAGCACTAGATAATGTAAGAAATATTGGCATTATGGCGCACATTGACGCTGGTAAGACCACGCTTACCGAGCGCATTCTTTTTTACACTGGCCGTACACACAAAATTGGTGAAGTTCATGATGGTGGCGCAACAATGGATTGGATGGAGCAGGAAAAAGAGCGAGGTATTACCATAACATCAGCAGCTACCACTGCTCTATGGAATGATCACCGAGTAAACATAATCGATACCCCGGGTCACGTGGATTTTACTGTAGAGGTTGAACGCTCTCTGCGCGTTCTAGATGGCTCCTGCGCAGTTTTTTGTGCTGTTGGCGGTGTTGAGCCGCAAAGCGAAACAGTTTGGAGGCAAGCGGATAAATACGGTGTTCCGAGAATAGCTTTTGTTAATAAAATGGATCGCACAGGTGCTGATTTTTACAATGTTCTTGAAATGATTAAAGATCGTTTAGGTGCAAACCCGCTTCCAGTTGTTCTTCCTATCGGTGCTGGTGATATTTTTACAGGAATAATTGATTTAATATCAATGAAAGCAATTTTATATAATGAATCTTCACTTGGTGCCCATTTTGAAATCGGTGACATACCATCTGATATGAAAGAAGAAGCCGANAAATGGAGACATCATTTAATAGAAGAAACTGCTAGTTACGATGAAAATTTGCTTGAGAAATATCTTGAAGAGAAAGAAATCACAGAAGAAGAGTTAAAACTAGCTATTCGCAAAGGTTGTTTAGATAATACCTTTGTTCCAACCTTATGTGGATCGGCATTTAAAAACAAAGGNGTCCAGCGACTGCTTGATGCGGTTAATGATTTTTTACCCTCACCATTGGATATAGGTGCTATTTCAGGTTTTGATCCAAACGATTCAGATGTTGAAATGCAAAGAAGTCCTAACGAGGGTGAGCCTTTTAGCGCCCTAGCTTTTAAAGTTATGACAGATCCATATGTTGGTAAACTTACTTTTATGAGAGTGTATTCTGGNAAGCTTGATGCTGGTTCGTATGTTATGAACCCTAACACTGGCAAAAGAGAAAGAATTAGNAGAATNCTTCTCATGCACGCAAACAANAGAGAAGAGTTGGACCAAGTTGTCGCAGGTGAAATCGTTGCTGCTGTTGGATTAAAAAACTCTCAGACTGGCCATACCTTGTGCGAAGAAAAGAAAGAAATTTTGCTTGAGTCTATGGAATTTCCAGAACCTGTTGTTGAAGTATCTGTTGAGCCCGCAACTAAAGCTGATCAAGATGCATTATCTAAAGGCCTTGCTAAGCTTGCAGAGGAAGATCCTACTTTTAAGGTTTCTATACACCCAGAAACCGGTCAAACTATTATTGCAGGCATGGGTGANCTTCATCTAGAGGTTTTAGTTGATCGCCTGCTTCGCGAATTTAAAGTGAAAGCCAATGTAGGTACTCCACAAGTTGCTTACACTGAAGCTATTACTAAAAGAGTTGAAAAAGTTGATGTAAAATTCGCCAGACAATCAGGTGGTCGTGGTCAATANGGCCATGTTGTTATTAATGTTGAACCTAACGAACCTGGTAAAGGATATCACTTTGATAATAAGATTGTTGGGGGCGTAATACCTCGTGAATACATACCAGCGGTTAGCGAAGGTATGCAAGAGGCTCTGAAAAATGGAGTGCTTGCTGGTTATCCAATTGAAGATGTGAGGGTTGAATTAGTTTTTGGATCTTATCATGATGTTGACTCATCTGAGATTGCATTCAAAGTTGCAGGATCCATGGCTATTCAGGAGGGATGCAAAAAAGCTTCTCCTGTCCTTATGGAGCCTATGATGAGTGTTGAGGTTGTTGTCCCTGAAGAGTATCTAGGTGATGTTATGGGTGATATTAATTCTCGTCGCGGAAATATCGATAAAATGGGACAAAGAAAAGATGCTCATGTTTTGAATGCAACTGTTCCGCTTGCTAAAATGTTTGGATACGCTACCGACTTAAGATCAATTACTCAGGGTCGCGCAGTTTTCCATATGGAGTTTTCAAATTTTAAAGAAGTTCCAAATTCAGTAAAAGAAGAAATTATTGAACAAGTACATGGTAAGGCGTCTTAATAAATGGCTAATCAAACAATAAGAATTAGTTTAAAAGCATACGATCACTCACTTATTGATAAATCTACTGAAAAAATCGTTAAAACAGCTAAGTCAACCGGTGCTATTATTTCTGGACCAATTCCACTTCCAACAAAAAGAACAATTTATACAGTTTTGAGGTCCCCTTTNGTNGATAAAAAATCAAGAGAGCAATTTCAAACAAAAATCCANAAAAGATTAATTGATATTCTCAANTCCACACCCAAGACCGTTGAGGCATTAATGAAGCTTGACCTGCCCGCAGGTGTTGATATTGAGATNAAGGTNTAGAATAATGCGTGGTTTAATTGGAAAAAAGATTGGTATGACGCAAATTTTCAATGAATCTGGTGTTTCTGTNCCTGTAACCGTTGTTGAAGCTGGACCATGNGTTGTCACTCAGGTTAAAACGCTCTCAAACGATGGATATGATGCAATTCAGGTTGGCTACCAAGATTTAAAAGAAAAACATTCTAATAGACCACAGTTGGGGCATTTTAAAAAAGGAAAGATCAAACCAAAGCGTTTTTTAGCGGAATTTGTTCCTGTAGCAAGTTATAATTATGAAGCTGGTCAAGAATTTGGTGTTTCTTTGTTTAGAGCTGGTGAATATGTAACCATCAAAGGAACAACTAAAGGTAAGGGTTTCTCTGGTGTTATGAAAAGACATGGTTTTGGAGGAGGTCCAAAAACACACGGTCAAAGAGAGCATCCAAGGTCTCCAGGTTCAATTGGTCAAGCCTCTGATCCTTCTAGAGTTTTTAAAGGAATGAAGATGGCGGGTCAGTATGGTAACAAAAATCATTCTGTTAGAAATTTAGAAATAGTTTCTGTTGATAAAAGTAGCAATCAGTTATTAATAAAGGGTGCTGTTCCAGGCCCAAACAATGGTATAATTTTCATTTCAAAATAGTATGAAATTAGACGTACATAGCATTGACGGTTCAAAAGGCGCCCAGATAACACTTGATGATTCAGTCTTTGGCATTGAGCCAAATCATCATGTTGTGCATCAAGCTGTTACCAGTGAGCTGTCAAATAGTAGGCAGGGAACCCACTCATCAAAAAATAGATCAATGGTTCGCGGTGGTGGTAAGAAGCCATGGAAACAGAAGGGTCGTGGAGTAGCTCGAGCAGGTACAATTAGATCTCCTTTATGGAAAGGCGGTGGAACAGTTTTTGGACCTGAGCCGCATACATACGTTAAAAAAACCACAAAGAAAATGCGTCGCTTGGCTCGCAGATCAGTATTGTCGGATAAAGTCAAAAGTGGAAATTTCTTTGTTGTTGACGATATTTCTCTTGAGGAGCCAAAAACAAAACTTTTAGTTAAGCTATTGTCCTCTTTAGATCTTTCTGATAGAAAAATTACGCTTTTAGTTGATTCAGAAAAAGACAACTTATTTTTAGCAGCAAGAAATATTCCAAATGTATACTTGGTTGAATCACTAAGGGCGAGCACATATGATTTAATCGATTGCGACGTTATTGTTGCTGAAAAATCCGGTTTAGAATTGTTAAATAATCAACTCTCTGTTAATTAAGTATGTCTACTGATATAAAAAAAATAATAATAAGACCTTTATTTACTGAAAAGATGAGCAGGTTGGAAAATGAGAGAAAATATTCATTTCAGGTCTCGCCCAAGGCAAATAAGTTAGAAATAAAAAAGGGTGTTGAATCTTTATTTGATGTCAAAGTTGATTCTGTCTCAACAATGAATCGCTTAGGCAAAGGAAAGACAATGACCGTACGAAGTGGTGGAAAAACCATTCGCACTAATGGAAAAAGATCGAATTGGAAAAAAGCTATCGTCACTTTAAAAGATGGTGAAAATATAGACTTAATGGAAATGAGCACAGATAGTTAAATGGCTGTTAGAAATTTAAAACCTAATACTCCCGGAAGTCGTTTTGCATCAAGAAACGATTTTTCTGAAATCACTAAAGATTTTCCCGAAAAATCTCTTACTGTTGCATTGAGGAAAACTGGTGGGCGCAACAACAGGGGAAGAATAACATCACGTCACATAGGTGGCGGGCACAAAAGACGCTATCGAATCATTGATTTTAAAAGAGATAAATTTGATATTCCTGCTAAGGTTGTCGCAATAGAGTACGATCCTAATCGCTCAGCAAACATTGCCCTCTTATTTTATGCTGACGGTGAAAAAAGATATATTTTAGCTCCTTCTGAGACCAAGGTNGGAGATGAGGTTNTTAGCGGTGAAAATGCACCACTTAGAACTGGAAATGCTCTACCTGTAGGCAAAATTGCTACTGGTATGTTTGTTCATAATATTGAGTTAATTCCTGGCTGTGGCGGCAAAATGGTTAGAAGCGCTGGTTCTGCAGCGCAAGTAATGGCTCATGACGAAGGCTTTACCACACTCAAACTTCCATCTGGCGAGGTAAGACTTGTTAGGCAAAATTGCTTTGCAACTGTTGGTGAGGTTGGTAACAAAGCTCACGAACAAATTGTATCGGGAAAAGCAGGAAGAACTCGATGGCTTGGAAGAAGACCAAAAGTTAGAGGTGTTGTGATGAATCCAGTAGATCACCCTCATGGTGGCGGTGAAGGAAAAACCTCTGGTGGAAGACATCCTGTTTCACCTTGGGGTCAGCCTGCAAAAGGATACAAAACNCGCAAAAAGAATAAAAAGTCAAATGACTATATCATTAAAAGGAGAAAATAGTCGTGGCACGCTCCCTAAAAAAAGGACCATTTGTTGATCCAAAACTTTTAAAAAAGATTGAAAAAATGAATGATAGNGGTAAAAAACAAGTTATCAAAACTTGGTCCCGTCGATCTATGATAACTCCGGATTTTGTTGGGCATACTTTTGCAGTACACAATGGAAATAAATTTATTCCAGTTTTTGTTTTTGAAAACATGGTCGGACATAAGCTTGGNGAGTTTTCACCNACCAGAACCTTCAGATTACACTCAGGCGATAGAAAGAATTAATAATTTATGGAAGCAACGGCAATAACAAGACATATTCGACAATCTCCAAGAAAAATGAGATTGATTTTAGATGATGTTCGTGGTGTTAAAGTTGACCGAGCAATGAATTATCTTCATTTTTCGAAAGCTAAAGCAGCTTACCAGATAGAAAAAACACTTAGCTCAGCCGTTGCCAATCTTATGAACAAGTCTGATGAAGAAAATATTTCAACGAAAGACATTTATATTAAAGAGTGTTTTGCAAATGGAGCTCCTCATATGAAGCGTTTTAGAGCGGCTTCCATGGGTAGAATCTCAAAATTGAATAAGAAATCATCTCATCTAACGATAGTTGTATCAACCAAGGATAATTAAGGTAGGAGTATAGGTTTTGGGTCAAAAAACACATCCTGTAGGATTTAGATTGCAAATTAATAAGAATTGGAAGTCCACCTGGTTCACTGAAAATTCATTTGCAACTGAACTCGAGGGCGATGTTAAAATACGTAAGTATTTAAAAGCTCGTCTTCCAAATGCAGGTATTTCAAAAGTTGACATCAGCCGAACCTCAAAAACCATTACTATAACTATCCATACTGCCAGACCTGGTATAGTGATAGGTAAAGGCGGAGAAGAAGTAAATAGACTTAAAGATGAAGTAAAGCAACTGACAAATTCAGGAGCTGAAAAAAATTCATCTAAAAATGTCCAAATAAATATTTCAGAAATTAAAAGACCTGAGCTTGATGCCGCTTTAGTTGGTGCAAATATAGCTCATCAACTTCAAAAAAAGGTTTCATATCGCAGGGTGGTTAGCAAGGTTATTCAGTCGACTATGCGCATGGGTGCAGATGGGATAAGAATTAATGTTGCTGGTAGGCTTGGCGGTGCAGAGATTGCGAGAAGCGAAAAATTTTCGGAGGGTAGAGTTCCATTGCATACGCTTCGAGCTGATATAGATTATGTCCTAACTGAAGCCCACACTCAATATGGTATTATTGGCATTAAGGTGTGGATTTGCAATGGTGAATCGGTAAAATAATTTCATGNTAGAACCTAAAAAAACTAAATACAGAAGACATCACAGGGGNAATCGAAAAGGTATGGCTAAGGGTGGTGATTATGTAGCCTTTGGNTCTTACGGTCTAAAAGCGGTTGAGTCTGGATGGATTACGAGNCGACAAATTGAGGCATGTCGTATATCAATAACTCGNGTAGTTAGAAAAATTGGAAAAATGTGGATNCGAATTTTNCCTGATAAGCCGATTACTAAGAAACCTGCNGAAACCAGAATGGGTAAAGGTAAAGGATCTCCTGAGTATTGGGTAGCNGTTGTTAAGCCNGGAAGAATNCTCTTTGAAGTTGATGGNGTTGACAGANAAGGCGCAGAANAAGCATTNCATAACGCCTCTAATAAATTACCAATNAAAACNAAAATTGTTAGCAGAAGAGAATTATAGTGAAAAAAAGCGAATTAAATGATTTAAAATTGGCAGATCTTGATGATATGATATCAGAAAATCAAACCAAACTTCAAAATCTGCGCTTTCAAAAAGCCCTGCAGCAACTTGAAGACCCNCTAGAGATTAGATCNTTAAAAAAAGAAATTGCTCAATTATTAACNATTAAAAANGAGTTTATAAAGGGNATTAGATCNAGTGAGGATGTTTAATGAAAGATAGAAGAAAACAAGTGCTGACTGGTGAAGTTGTAAGCGACAAGATGAATAAAACTGTTGTTGTGCAAGTGACTCGCAAAATACCNCACCCTATTTATGGTAAAATTTTGAAAAAATTTAAAAAATACAACTCACACGTTGCTTCTGTCAGTCCAAANGTTGGCGATATAGTTAAAATTACATCAACGCGCCCANTAAGCAAAACTAAGCGTTGGCAGGTTAGCGAGATAGTNCGNGAGTCAGTTAGGTTGGATAAATAAAACGTGATTCAACAAGAAACTAGATTAAAAGTAGCTGATAACTCAGGCGCCAGAGAAGTGCTCTGTTTTAAGGTTTTAGGGGGCAGTCGTCGTCGTTACGCTTCTGTTGGAGATATTATCGTCGTATCTGTCAAAAATGCAATTCCAGATGGAATGGTAAAAAAAGGACAAGTTTCTCGTGCAGTTGTAGTGAGAACTCGCAAAGAAGTCAGAAGACAGGATGGATCCTATATTCGATTTGATGATAATGCTGCAGTTTTACTAAATGACGCAGGAGAGCCCAGAGGAACTAGAGTATTGGGTCCAGTTGCCAGAGAACTTAGAGAGAGCGGATATATGAAAATTATATCTATGGCTCCGGAGGTACTGTAAAATGCGACTTAAGAGCGGAATGAATGTTAGAGTTGTCAGTGGTAATCATAAAGGCAAAGAAGGCAAAATTTTAAAAGTTATAAAAGATAAAAATCGTATTATTATTGAAGGCGTAAATCTTATAAAAAAACATACCAGACCNACTCAGGATAATCCAAAGGGTGGAATTATAGAAAAAGAAGGATCTATTCATATTTCCAATGTTATGTATGTCCATAACAACACCCCTACTCGCATTGGGTACAAATCTTTGGATGATGGTTCTAAGGTAAGGGTTGCATTAAAAAATGGCGAGGAAATTAAAGCTTAATGTCAAAATCAAACAAAAACGTTTCTCATNTCCCAAACCTTAGGTTGAAATATAAAGATATGGTTGTTCCCGCTATGATGAAACAATTCAATTACACTAATGTGATGGAGGTCCCTCACATAAATCATATTTCTATTAATATGGGCATTGGCGATGCAAAGGAGAACCCAAAGAAGTTAGAAAGTGGAATTGCCGAGTTAACATTGATTTCAGGTCAAAAGCCTGTAGTTACACGCTCACGTAAAGATATCTCTAATTTTAAAATTCGTAAAGGTTTTCCCATTGGGTGCAAAGTAACAATNAGAGGAAATAGAATGTATGATTTCCTTGAAAGATTGGTTTCTGTNGCTTTGCCACGAACTAGAGATTTCAGAGGGCTATCCTTCAAATCTTTCGATGGTAGAGGAAATTATTCATTTGGTGTCAAGGAGCAAATTATTTTTACTGAAATTGACTACGATAAAATTGATAGTATTCGNGGTATGGATATTAATTTTTCAACNACAGCNCAAACCGATGNCGAATCTTATTGGCTNCTAAANCTTCTTGGGTTGCCATTGCGTGANAAACCACAAAAATCAGAAGAAAATTTCGAGGAAACTAATGGCTAGAAAAGCATTAATTGTAAAAGCAAGAAGAGCCCCAAAGTTTAGCACTAGACAATATAACCGTTGCTTTAATTGTGGTCGTNCAGATGGTTATATGAGAAAATTTGGCTTGTGTCGTATATGTTTTAGAGAGATGGCGTTAAAGGGTGAAATTCCTGGTGTAATNAAGGCTAGCTGGTAAGGAGGATACTATGTCAATGTCAGATCCTATTTCCGATATGTTAACACGATTAAGAAATGCAATGTCTGTTGATAAAAGATTTGTTGATATCCCGTCCTCAAATATGAAAAAAAGAATTGCTTACGTTTTAAAGGAAGAAAAGTATATTGAAGACTTCATGTTTATTAAAAATGGAATAGAGAACAAAATTAGAATTTTTATAAAATATGACCATAAAGGCGAATCAGTTATTTCATGTATAAATAGAGTAAG
>PBOO01000012.1 GCA_002724475.1 Fidelibacterota bacterium
ATATATACGATTAATTTAGTCGTATATATCCCTTGGAGCCACTTTCATTCCTTGCTAAATTTTCCAGCTTCGAAAGCTAAGATATGTTAAAAATTACTCGTAAAGTAGAATACGCATTAATTGCGTTACGTCATATGCAGCACAACGCTTCAGGTTCTGTAGTTAGTGCAAAAGAGATAGCAACTTCCTATGGAATACCTCGGCAACTTCTAGCAAAAATATTACAACAGATGTCCCGCGATGGACTTATCAGTGCCGTAAAGGGACCTACCGGTGGCTATAAAATTTCAGCAGATCTCAATAACATTTCTTTGAAAGATTTCTTTGAGAAAATTGAAGGGCCTTTAGGTCTCATGGATTGTTATTTCAACTCAGATTGCAACCAGTTAAAATCATGCAATATCCTAACTCCAATTCAAAGGATCAATCAAAACATGCGAGATATGTTTTCTAAAACTTCACTTCAGGAGATCACTCAATAATGAACAAAATAGAAGAATCAAAAGTAGTAGAAATTTTGAAACAATGCTATGATCCTGAACTACCTGTTGATTTATGGAACTTAGGACTAATCTACGACATACAAATCCAAGAAGCTTATGATGAAAACAAATCTGATATCAATATTGTAATGTCTCTAACCACACCAGGCTGCACAATGGGTGATCAGATAGCTCTTGATATTCGAACAAAACTTGAGGCTTTGGATGAGGTCAATCAGGCTTTTGTTCAGGTAACTTTCGATCCGCCTTGGGATCCTAAGATGATCACTGATGAAGCTAAGAAAAAATTAGGGCTTGGTATTCAAAAACCTGATAATCATGAACATATAAAAATAAATGAGGAGTGGGAATAATGACAGCTGTAGATAAAACAAAAGAAGTTTTCGACACTGGGATAGTTATGACTGAAAAAGCAGCTGAGCGCCTGACTGCAGTAATGAAGGCTGAAGGTAAAAAGGGTTTTGGCCTTAGAATGGAAGTTACTACAGGTGGTTGTTCTGGATTGAATTACAATATGTCTTTTGAGCAAAAAGAAAAAGAGTTTGATAAAGTCTTTGAAAGTCAGGGCATGAAGATCTTTTGTGATTTAAAAAGCTATCTTTATTTAAAAGGTATAGAGATCGACTTCTCAAATGACATTTTGAATGGCGGTTTTAAAATCGTTAATCCAAACGCTGAAAGGACGTGCGGCTGTGGAACTTCATTTTCAGCCTAATTAGAAAAAATAGATTATGAGTAAAAATCAGCAAATAATTGATTCAGCCATNGAGCAAGAATACGAATATGGTTTTGTCACAGACATTGATCAAGATACTTTGGCTCCAGGCCTCAATGAAGAAGTAATAAAATTCATTTCATCCAAGAAAGGTGAGCCTGAATGGCTTTTGGATTGGAGGCTCAAAGCATTTGATANATGGCTTAAAATGGATGAGCCAGATTGGTCTAAATTGAATTATCCTTCAATAGATTTTCAATCAATATCTTATTATTCTGCACCGAAAAAACAGAAGAAACTCAAAAGCTTAGATGAAGTTGACCCCGAATTACTGAAGACTTACGACAAACTAGGTATCCCGCTTGAGGAGCAAAAAATGCTTTCAAATGTCGCCGTAGATGCAGTTTTTGACAGCGTATCCGTAACCACAACCTTTAAAGAAGANCTTGAAAAGCATGGGGTTATTTTCTGTTCCTTTTCCGANGCNGTNCACAATCACCCTGATCTTGTAAAAAAATANATTGGAAGCGTCGTTCCGGTTTCTGATAATTATTTTGCGGCTCTNAATTCNGCNGTCTTTAGCGATGGTAGTTTCGTTTATATACCAAAGGGTGTTCGCTGNCCCATGGAGCTTTCAACGTATTTNAGAATTAACGCTGCAAATACAGGTCAATTTGAACGAACGNTAATTATAGCAGATGAAGATAGTCATGTTAGCTATCTTGAGGGTTGTACTGCTCCAATGCGCGATGAAAACCAACTTCATGCTGCAGTNGTTGANCTCGTTACTCATNACAACGCNGAAATAAAATATTCAACGGTTCAAAANTGGTATCCAGGTGATCCAAAAACTGGTAAAGGTGGNATNTANAATTTTGTTACTAAGCGCGGTAACTGCTTNGGGAGAAATTCTAAAATATCCTGGACGCAAGTTGAAACAGGCTCGGCTCTCACCTGGAAATATCCTAGCTGTATTTTAAAAGGTGATAATTCTGTTGGAGAATTCTATTCAGTGGCGCTTTCTAATAATTTTCAACAGGCTGACACTGGAACAAAAATGATTCATATTGGCAAAAACACAAAAAGTACGATCATATCAAAAGGTATTTCCGCTGGAAAAGGTCAAAACACTTATAGAGGCGGTGTAAAGATTATGAAGGGAGCTGAAAACGCGAGGAATTATTCACAATGCGATTCNATTTTAATTGGTGANNATTGTGGTGCNCATACATTTCCATATATNGATGTCAGAAATCCCTCAGCTCAAATGGAGCATGAGGCTTCAACATCTAGGATAGGCGAAGATCAACTTTTTTATTGTAATCAAAGAGGTGTTTCAACTGAGGATGCTGTTTCAATGATTGTAAATGGATTTTGCAAAGAAGTCTTCAATGAATTGCCAATGGAGTTTGCCGTTGAAGCCCAAAAACTAATGGAAGTCAGCCTTGAAGGCGCAGTTGGATAATAAAGTTAATTAGTGAGTTAAAATAATATGCTTGAGATTAAAGATCTTTGTGCTGGAATTGATGAAAAAAGAATACTTAACGGTATTTCACTGAATGTTAAACCAGGGGAATTGCACGCAATAATGGGTAGAAACGGCTCCGGGAAAAGTACTCTTGCAAATATTTTAACTGGAAGAGAAGAATACGAGATTTTATCTGGTCAAATCAATTTTAATGGCAGTAGTATTCTTGATAAGTCACCGGAAGAGCGTGCGTTAGAGGGTATTTTTATGTCCTTTCAATATCCAGTGGTGATACCCGGTGTAAACAATACCTATTTCTTGAGAGCTGCTTTAAATGCAAAGCTCAAACACTCTGGCCTTGAAGAAATCAATGCAGCGGACTTTATGCGCCTTATTAGAGAAAAGTTAAAGCTTGTCAATATGGATGAAAAATATTTGAGCCGTGCAGTAAACGATGGTTTTTCAGGGGGAGAGAAAAAACGTAACGAAATTTTACAAATGCTCACCCTTGAGCCTAAACTATCTATACTCGACGAAACAGACTCTGGATTGGATATTGATGCACTTAAAATTGTTGCNAAAGGGGTTAATGAATACCGAAATGAAGATAGATCATTCATTGCAATAACACACTATCAAAGACTGCTAGAATATATGAAGCCTGATAAAGTGCATATTATGATTGATGGAAAAATTGTTAAGTCAGGCAAAATGGATTTAGCAATGGAAGTGGAAAAGCATGGTTATTCCTGGCTTGAAAAATGAAGAATTTTGAAAAACAATTTTCAGACTTACTAGCTTACGAGCCTATCAAAGATGACAGGCTACGCACATTAAGAACTAAAGCCTTTGAGAGTTTCATTCATACGGGTTTACCTACAAAAAAATGGGAAGAGTGGCAGTTTACTGATTTTACAAAATTATCCAACGAGGAATATCGTTTGGCTAAGGATTTTGATCTACCATCTATATCTGATAAGATTCCAGGAAAAATATCTAATTGCTATACTTTGATATTTGTTAACGGTCATTATCAACCTCAATTCTCACATATACCTGATACAATTAGCGTGTTTACTGGTGCTGCCTATTTAAAATCAAACCCTGATGTTTTTTTGATTGACAACGAGTCTTCAAAATGGACGAGTAAATCAAACCCTTTTGTCTCGCTCAATACCTCAATGATGAATTCTGGGTTACCTATACGCATCTCTGAAAACTCCAATATTGAAAAACCTCTGCAAATCATTTACTTGACAACTGAGATAACGGATAAATTAATGAACCATCCAAGATTTGATATTCAATTAGGTAAAAATTCTAAAATCACTATTTTTGAACATTATATTGGGCTAACAGACCACTCATANTTAACAAACGCTGTAACTCAATTNTATTTATCCGATAACTCTCAGCTAAGTCATATACGACTACAGGAAGAGGANGATACCTCTCATCACATAGGCTTTACAAACTACAATATCGAAGCTAACAGCTCACTAAAAAGCAGNTTCGTAACAAACGGATCACTNCTATCTCGAAACGATATAAAAATAAATTTTATGGCTCAAGGANCATANGCACAAATAAACGGCTTATCTGTTACTAAAGAGAATCAGCATCATGATAAACATGTTATTATNAATCATTCTAATAGNGCATGTCAAAGCGACCAATTATTTAAGTTTGTTTTGACNGATGATGCCTCTGGTGTTTTCAATGGGAAAGTGGTTGTAGGTGAGGATACTAAAGCAACAAACGCTAATCAGTCCAACAAGAACCTTGTCTTAAGCCCATCAGCCATAATGAACGCTAACCCTCAACTAGAAATTTATGCTGAAGATGTAAAGTGTTCCCATGGTTCTACTACTGGCCAAATTGATACTGAGGCGCTTTTCTATTTAAGGTCTCGCGGGCTTAGCCGTGATGAAGCGAATCGATTAATTTTAAATGGATTTGTATCAGATATTTTAGAAAAGATTAATAATAAAGAAATCAAATCATATGTTGATGATATCGTTTCTAAAAAAATCAGAAATATTTTATAAATAATGAACTCTATCTCTGAAAAACTTCAATCAATAAAAGATGAGTTTTCTATTTTCTCAGACCCCAGAGATAAGTATGTCTACCTAGTTGATTTAGCAAAAAGCTCAGAGAGCCTTACAAAAAATGAGCAATCCGAAGAAAACCGAATTCACGGCTGCACATCGCAGGCTTGGGTAATTTCAGAAATGAAGGAAGATAATTTTTACTTTAAGACTGATTCTGACGCTATGATTGTTAAAGGCTTATTATCACTTATCGAACGATCATTCAACGGACATACAGCTAAAGAAATTTTGTCAATTGAAGGTAAAGATTTTCTTAGCTCAGTTGGTCTTGACCGAGCAATCAGCAGCCAAAGAACAAACGGTTTTAGTAATGCAATTAATAAAATTCAAAAGGAGCTTTTGACCTAAAATGTATTCAGATATTGATGAGCAGGTAACAATTGAAAGAGACTGTGAAGCTACCCTTATACCTTTCGGAAATAAAATTACTTTAAAAAAAGGCGAAGAAGGACACATTACTCAGGCGCTCGGCGGATCGTATACTGTAATGATTCGTGGAAATTTAGTTCGCATTGAGGGCGTGGATGCTGATGCTATTGGAAAGATACCAGAAGTACAGCCATGGCTTGAGGAAACAGAAACGGATGGGAAGGCTAATGAAAATGCTGTTTGGGAAGCCATGAAAACATGCTATGATCCTGAAATTCCTGTCAATATTGTTGATTTAGGTTTAATCTATTCCTGTGAATTGAACGATAATAAAAAAAGCGGTACTAACGTTGATGTTAAAATGACATTAACAGCACCAGGGTGTGGCATGGGAGACATGATTGCCACTGAAGTTAAACAAAAGATCGAGGGCATTCCTGGCACAGCAAATGTTACAGTTGAGTTAGTATGGGATCCACCGTGGGACAGAGACATGATAAATGAGTCCGCCAAACTCCAACTAGGCATGCTGTAATGCTTTCGGTAGATGGGCTTCGCAAAAAGTTTCCGATTTTTAAATCAAATCAAGAACTGGTTTACCTTGACTCTGCTTCAACTACTCAAAAACCACAAGTTGTAATCGATGCCGTTAATGAATATTATTCTTCTTACAGTGCGAACGTACATAGGGCTCTATATGAAATAGGTGACAAAGCTACCAACGAGTATGAAAGCGTAAGAAATAAGGTAAGAAATTTTCTCAAGGTCCCAGATACCCACGAAATCATCTTTACCAGCGGAACTACTGAATCTATAAACTTAGTAGCAT
The DNA here is from genome assembly GCA_002724475.1 of Fidelibacterota bacterium. Lineage (GTDB taxonomy): Bacteria > Fidelibacterota > Marinisomatia > Marinisomatales > TCS55 > TMED108. The sequence goes on from PBOO01000012.1 coordinate 5,999, forward strand.
ATTCATGGGGGTTAAATAATTTAAATAGCGAAAAAGGTGTTTTAGTTACAGAAATGGAGCATCATAGCAATTTGGTCCCTTGGCAGATTATTTCACAAAAAACCTCAAGCCCTTTAAANCANATACCGTTGAATAATNATGGNACGCTTGAGATTTCNAANNTAGAATCCTATTTAAATGGCATTGGAATTATTTCACTNGTGCATCAATCAAACGTTTTTGGTACAATCAANCCTGTTAGTGAAATTGTAAAAGTCGCTAAATCAAATAATGTAGCTTCATTAATTGATGGAGCGCAAGCTGCGCCTCATTTTCCAGTAGACTTAAGTGAAATTGATTGCGATTTTTACACATTTTCTGGGCACAAAATGGTTGGCCCAACTGGGGTTGGTGTTTTGATAGGTAGAAAGTCTCTTTTAGAGGAAATGGATCCCTTCATGGGAGGGGGAGAAATGATCAATAATGTAAAACTTGATAGNTCAACCTGGAATGAGATCCCTTGGAAATTTGAAGCAGGGACTCCAAACATTGCCCAGGTTATTGGGCTTGGCAAGGCTTTAGATTTTTTAAATGAGATTGGGTTAGAAACAATTAAAGGCCATGAGGACAATTTGTTGAATTTTGCCCTTGATTCTCTATCCAAGATTGATGGCATAACATTGTATGGAGATCCACCAGATCGAGGAGCTGTGATTCCATTTAATATAAAAAACGTACATTCTCATGATTTAGCAAAATTCCTTGATACGGACCATGTATGCATACGAGCTGGGCATCATTGCGCTCAACCTATAATGGACTCTTTAAATATTTCCTCATCAGCCAGGGCAAGTTTTTATATATACAATGATGATGAAGATATCAATCGCTTAGTAAATAGTATTAAAAAAACCGTAGAAATTTTTGCATAATAATTTCTTATCTTTTATTTAATCGTTTTTTAGAATTTTAGGGAGTATCTAATGAGTAAAAAGAGCAAAGAATCAAAAAAATACAAGTATTTGGTGACAATGCGATGGTACGTAGAAACTGATGAGCAATTAGTAGCTGGAGCTTCTGAAACTGATAAAAAATTATTAAATCTGGTTCAACATCGAACCGATGGTAAGCCTACTTGTAAAAGCTGCCCCACGAGACACTATGAGGGATATGGTATTTTAGACTATCATCACTTCATGGGAGACAACAAAGAAGTCTACATGTCTTCTGACAAAATAATAGATTAATGGAAACCATTCATCTTGACGATTTTCTTGATGGGGGAATTCTTAAAGAAAAATCCTTTAGGCGTAAGGTAGACTCAATAGACTGGGCTCAGTACTCAACAAAACGTGTTCTAATCAAAGGATGTTCAGACGTCCCTGTTCCTACCTGGGCTTATCTAGTAATTACTGCGCAATTAGCGGAACATGCTCAAAGGATTTATTTTGGAGAGCTTAGATCTGCTGTAAAAATTTTTAATAGAGATAAAGAATAAGGCCAGGTCTAAAATTCTATGGCTGGAAAAAATAATCAAATTTGACAAAGAGTGAATTTGATTTTGATTGGCTCCATTCGTTATCTTGATCAGAAAAATAATTGTTATCGTTAAGATTATAGACTAAATACAACAAACTTCCTGGGCGAAACTCCCATCTATAAACAAAAGTGCCACGCTGATTATCTATTTTAAAATTTTCATTTCCTGAATAATTAAACGAACTCGTCTTAAATGTTCTTTCTTCGTTCAATCTATAGTAATCCTTGTAATCCATGTCAACATTGAACGGCTGATAAAAAGCTTCAAATGTCATTTTTGGATTGAAGGCTATATTCATTCTTAATCGAGTATTTATCTGCTCTCTTTTTGTTTTAGCATAAATAATATCGTATCTACCATCGCTGTCTTCAAACTTGCCATTACTATTTTCTACAATATCTACCCACTGCATGAATCCAGCTCTATTTTCAATAGATGAGTTGATTGAAAAATTAATATAATTAGTGGGCTTAAGATTCAATTCAACTCCATACTCAATTTGGTCATCTCTAAATGCGTTAGAAATGCCATCTCCTTTATTAACTTTGTACCATGGTCTAATGACAAAATTTTTACGAGTATCTGTTGAGAACCAAATATTATATTCTTGCCATGCTTCATCTTTGATTATCACAGCTCTAGAATCTCTGTATATGTCATCATCTACATACGTTTGTGGATTAAGCTCGATCTGAAACCCAAATCTCCAATAGTTTGTAAATCTGTTTTCGCTTTCTATTTCAAAATTATTCCTAGTCAAAAGTCCATTGTGAAGACCTGAAATCCAGAGTCTAAAATTTAAATTTTGATTTATAAAAACTCCTTTTGGCTGATCACGTCGAAGAGATAATCGAGCACCTGAATACCAATTATTGTTTTTTTGCTGGAAACCCATTGCGCTCACGTTCCATTTGTCATCAAGAAAACCTCCCCAGGTCACAAATTCCCATAGCACTGGATTTCTATAGCTGACCCTATATCTTCCACCAAAACCAGTTTCTGTATCATTAATTGTCGTTCCCACTTCGCCGGTAAAGACAAGTTTATTATCAAGTAGATTGATCAACCAGTCCCCCTTAAAGCTTCTAGCAATGTCTTTAAAACCATTTCGTTTAAGGTCAGTTGTCATAAAACCTATGGCTGATAGCTCATTTATTATTGGCTTCGTAGCTCTGCCAACAAAGTAATTCGCAAAGGGTTCAACCAAGAACTTTTCTCGTTTAGTTTCACCATCAATGTCATATTCTCTTGTTCCAAATTCCTCATTAGTTAAGGCATTAATAACACCATATTTGACCCCTGAAGATGTTTGGCCTAAAATTTTTGCAGCACTCAAAATAGTCGTTTCATTGGGCCTATCTATAATATCACCTGTACTTGGTTCTATAAATGANGGTCGGCGACCAATCCTTCTTGAGTTAAACATGTTTAGCCAGCTGTTGAAAAAATTCGCTCCTTGAACGAAGAAAGGTCTTTTTTCATCAAGGCGCGTTTCAAATGCTGACAGATTAAGCACCGATGGGTCTGCCTCTACCTGGCCAAAGTCTGGATTAAACGTCATATTCAACGTAGTGGAAGAGTTAATATTATAACGTAGATCCAATCCNAAATTAGCTTCTTGGNTACTCTCNTCGCTTTGAGTTTGACCGGCTAAAACATATGGTACAAGCTCCAAGCTATTAGGCTGAGGTATATCTTTAATTCCACTAATGACGCCATAATGGGGTATCATCCCTCTCGAACCTTTTGTCCTTCCGGGCCATTGAATTTGCTCTTGATTTGCGTAATAACCTCGTTGAAAAGTTCCGCCCCACACCTGTTCGTTATCTTTGGTAAACTGAAAGACATTGAAAGGAATGCGTATCTCAGCTGACCATCCCTCAGAATGCGTAGATGTTTTTCCATCCCAAACCGCATCCCAACTTGGATCGTACATATTTCTCCAGCCACCTGTTTCATTTATTGAGACATCCAACTGGACCTCAGCAGCTGATAACATAAACCAATACCCTGTTAGATCGTCATTATTTGAATCCAGACCAAATCCAACCCAATCCGTTTGCTCTCCAATAACTTCATAATCATCCCTTCGGCTCATCCTTTTCATAACGCTAGATGGGTTTGGATCAAAATTTTTGAATGCTATGTATAGATTGTCATCATCGTACAATACTCTCACTTCAGTTCTTACCGAAGCAGGTACTAAATTATACGGTTCAAATTGAAGGAAATCATCAACCGGTTTTGCTTTAGTCCACACTTCGTCATCAATATTGCCGTCTATCATGGGAGCTGTTTCGGTTCGCACAGCATTTAAGGTTTTGAATCGTAATGTCTCTGCTGCAATCTCCTCAGAGTGTAAAACAGATTGAAAGATGAAGACAGCGTAAACGCTTAAAAATAATTTTAACTTAGGTATCATGGATTATATTCTTTCCGCAACGAGCTCAGCAATGTCATAAACTTCCATGTTTTGATCTTGACCAGTTACCTTTCTTCCGTCTTCCATCATAATCATACAAAAATTACAAGAGGTAGCAACTTTTTTGGCTCCGGTATCGATGGCCTCTTCAAAACGTTCAACGTTTATGCGTTTTCCCTGCTTAATCTCGTACCACATATTACCACCTCCAGCGCCACAACAAAAGCTTTCTTCTTTGTTGCGAGGCATTTCTTTTAGAGACGAAGAGTCTTTCAAAACCGATTGTAAAATTTCGCGAGGTGCATCGTATTCTCCATGGTGGCGGCCTACATAACAGGCGTCATGAAAGGTTATGTCTTCTTCAATCGTTGCTTCAGGTCGAATTTTTCCTTCTTTTATTAGATCAGCTATCAATTCTGAATGATGAAGAACTTCAAGCTCTACCCCTATCTCTGCATAGTCATTTTTTAATGTGGTTAAACAATGAGGGCATTGGGTAACAATCTTTTTCACACTATATTTTTCAAAGTTCTCAATATTTTGAGCGGCTTGCATTTGAAAGAGATATTCATTTCCTATCCGCCTTGCAGAGTCTCCCGTACAGGTTTCTTCGTTGCCTAAAATAGCATAATCTATGTTTGCCTCATTCATAATTTTTGCTACAGAGCGTGAAATATCTTTTCCTCTATCATCATACGCGCCTGAGCATCCTGCCCAATAAAGATAGTCAGCTGACCCTTTTTCTCGCATCACAGGAACATCTATTCCATCTGTCCATTTCTCTCGATCCTGAGAGGGCATACCCCAAGGATTTCCATAAGTTTCAATCTTGTCAAAAACCTCCATGGCATCACGAGGAAAATTGCTTTCCATTAGCACAAGATCTTGTCTCATTCTTAGAATATCCACCATTGGCTCATTTCCAACCGGGCACGCTTCAATACAAAACCCACAGGTAGTACAGGACCACGCCGCTTCCTCAGAGAGCATCCATTTGGACAGAGTTTCAAGACTGTCAGATCCATTAGCGAAATCTTTCATGTTATCGTTATAATAGTATCGCTTGTTGATCTCAAGTGCTGCTGGTGATAATTCCTTACCAGTCTGATATGCGGGGCAGATATCTTGACATCTATTGCACATTATGCATGCGTAGCCATCTAAAAGTTCTTTTTGTGGTANATGTTCGAGCTTTGAAGCGCCAAACTGCTCATTGGTNTCNTCCTCAAGNTCCATTATTTCAAGAGTAGTAAGTGAGCGCCTTTCCTTGGANGCCATATAGTTCAAGGGTCCCATGAACAAATGAGCATGTTTTGAGTATGGAAAGTAAGGGGTAAATAACAATATTAACCCCAAAGCCATCCACCAGCTAATATGCTCTCCCAAAACGAGAGAGCTATAAGACAGATTAGTCCATAAGGATGCTATGAAATTAGCTCCTGGCTGACTGTAGTCGCTTCCATGAAGTGCTATTTCAAAGGAGGCACCAACAAATCTGAACCCAACATGCAATACAATAAAAAGACCCACAATTACAGAATCTCTTTTGATTCCTTTTTTTGCAGATGGGCTGAGCATGACCGGGTCGTTAGTCTCTAAACGCTTGTCTTTAAAGATAAAGCGCCGAAAGAGAAATACGACTACTCCTAACAATACCAACATGCTGAAAAAATCGACAAAAAATCGATACACATCACCAAACATGCTATTAGGTAAGAATCTAAAGTTTGGGATCATCCCATAGAGAACGTCAATTACATTTACCAATAAATATAGTGTAAA
>PBOO01000013.1 GCA_002724475.1 Fidelibacterota bacterium
ACCCATGCCTGAAAAACCTCCAATGAAATAAGCAACTATAGTGATCGCACTGCTTCTCACATACCCAACCAACATTCTGTTGTTTGGGCTTAATAAATTTTTTTTTGAAAGCTTGAGTCTGCTGTTTTCAATTCTCCATGCATCTCGATGCTCTTTAAAAATTGCCCTCAAAACAAATCTATAGATATTTTCCCCTCTTTTGCCTGTGGCAGGATCGATTGAAGTTGCTACATTTTTATGATGTCCATAAACATGCTCAACTGCAAAGGTGCAATCCCATGAGAAAGCAAGCAGCCAATTACCAACAAACATATCAAATTTATTTTTTGTGCGATGAACGAGTTCATGGCCAGTAACAGTTCCCATAATTCCAATATATAGTCCGGAGAGCAGAACTAAAGAAATTTTGTCAATAACAGTTAAAGATTGTCTAATATTTGAAAAGAAGATTTGATTTGAAGAGCTCATGAAATTGAAGAAAAAGCTAGATAGATCATTGCTTAGGAGCATAATTGAAGTCGAGGTAAACAAAAATAAAAAAGGGAAATTAAGATACATTGGAAGGTTTAATAGAAAAGGATAGCTGTATTTATGCTCTACAATATCATTCTTTAATATGAAGTCACCTAAAATAATGAATAAAGAAAAGCCTAGAAAAAAAAGAGTGGGCGCATGAGTACCTTGCGTAATGCCAATCGTTGCAAGAGCAATCGTGATTGGCGATAAGTAATATTTAATATATTTCATAATTTTTTTGCTATGAATATGTTGAAATATAAATTTAAATACCAGTAATGTCAGATAATTTTACGCGCTTGCGTATTTTTCTTTTCTCTTAAGAGAGACTCTTTTATTTTGATCTAGTTCCATTTTTCTTAATCGTATACTTTTTGGTGTAACCTCCACTAATTCATCCTCCGCAATAAACTCAACAAACTGATCGAGTGACAATTGCTTAGGCGGACGAAGATTTACAGTATTATCTGAACCAGCAGCCCTCATATTCGTTAATTTTTTCTCTTTGCAAATATTCACGTTTAGATCACCCTCTCTGTTCCTCTCGCCAATAATCATTCCGTTATAGACTTCCGTGCCAACCGATGTAAACAACTCCCCCCGATCAGCCATCGCTACCGATGCATATGTTGTGACCTTACCGTTTCTGTCAGCAACTAATGCACCTGAAATTCTTTGAGGGATTAATCCAAACCAGGGCTGATAGCCTTCAAATAATGTGTTCATTATTCCAGCGCCTTGTGTATCTGTTAAAAATTGCGATCTAAACCCTATTAAACCTCTCGAAGGGATTAGAAACTCTAAGTTAACTCGACCGCTACCAAGGTTTTGCATGTTGGTCATCCTTCCCTTACGCAAAGATAATTTTTCAGTTATAATACCTACTTTATCATCTGGAATATCTAGGAATAGTTTTTCCATTGGCTCTAAAATCTTATCGCCTTCCTTTTGGGTAATAACTTTGGGTTTTGATACCATGAACTCGTAACCCTCTCTTCGCATTGTTTCAATAAGGACGGCCATTTGTAACTCTCCCCTTCCTCGAACTTCAAAAATATCAGGTCGATCAGTTGCTACAACCTGCAATGAGACATTTCCCAAGACCTCTTTATTCAGCCTTTCAGAGAGGTGTCTCGAAGTAAGATAGTCACCATCTTGACCAGCGAAAGGGCTGTTATTTACATAAAATAACATTGAAACAGTTGGTTTGTCTACTTCTATGCGAGGTAATGGTTTTGGGTCATCATTATCAGAGACCGTATCTCCAATACTAATATTTTCAATTCCTGAAAAGGCGATAATATCACCAGCTTCTACTTTTTCTACGGAAACCTTATTCAATCCTTTAAATGTATATAGTGCAGATAATTTTTGATTCGTTCTAATTTCACTTCTCATGCATAAAGCATAGTTTGTGTTAAGAGATAAAACTCCATTATTTAAACGACCAACAGCTATTTGTCCAACATATGGATCATAATCAAGGCTCGTAATTAAAAATTGGGCAGTGTTATTATTTTCAACTTTAGGGCCTTTAATGTTTAAAATAATTGACTCGAATAGCGGAAGAAGATCAATCGAATTATCAGATATTTCGTTTCGGGCAATACCGGATTTTGCATCTGTATATATTATGGGAAATTCGATTTGCTCATCTGAGGCATCTAAATCAATAAATAGGTCATAGACTTCATTTATCACCTCCTCTATTCTTGCATCAGGTCTGTCAATTTTATTTATCACCACAACAATAGGTAGATTTTTCGCAAGAGCTTTCTTTAAAACAAATCGGGTTTGAGGTAAAGGTCCTTCGCTTGCATCAACCAACAGCAAAGCTCCATCAACTAAATTTAAACTTCTCTCAACCTCACCGCCAAAATCAGCATGACCAGGAGTATCAAGAATATTAATTTTAATATCCTTATAAAAAATAGCTGTATTTTTGGCTGTGATAGTAATTCCGCGCTCCTTTTCAAGATCCATCGAATCCATAATTCTGTCTTCAACCTCTTGATGCTGCTTAAAGGCTCCACTCTGCTTTAACATGCCATTAACTAGAGTTGTCTTCCCATGGTCAACATGCGCAATGATAGCAATATTTCTAAAATTTTCTTTTCTCATGATTATATTTTATGTCCTATGTCTAAATGTAATGCTCTGCCTTTATTTTGTCCGCCATAAAAACCCCAACCATAATCAATACGAAGAATACTAGGCCACGGACCCTCGAACTGGAAAGATAGACCAGTTCCTAATATTCCCTTTGAATTAAAGAGTTTTGAAAACTCATCTTGATTTGTAGAGCCATAATCAATAAAACCCGCAATGGTTGCTCCAAATTCATATCGATCAAGCATAACTGTTCTAGGTATTACAATCTTTCGTAATTCAATGGATGTAGAATAATTGTTGAAACCAAATCGATATGATTGATCCTCATCATAATAAGTTAGTCTGTTAGGATAGCTAAAGCCTCTTACAGTCCGACCGCTACCCATTGCTGAAATGAATCTTTGGTCTTTTATTCCTATGTTCAATTGAGTAGATAAACCCCAAGCAAAAATCCACGGTCTTTTACTTTCCAAATTGCTTAATTGCTTATAAATACTTATTGTTTGAATCCATGTAATATTTTTTTCAAGATCACCCTTCAGATCAAATCGACTAAAAAACATTTGCCTTAACAAAACTCCTTTGCGAGGATTATCATACAGATCTCTTGTATCGTAAGCAAACGATCCTTGAGGCGCAATCAATTGATACTTTGAAAAAAGTGTATCGTTTTTAAAGTGGTACTCCTCTAACTCAAAACCAAGAGAAGTTTTTCTTTCGTATCCAAAATATCTACCAATATTCATTTCAAGGCTTTGGATTTCAACAGTTGAGAGAATAAATGGATGATCGTACTGATTCTTAACTATATCGGAACTAAAGGAAACATGATCTCCTGTAATCCATGGATTGGAGTACGCAAACGCAATCATATTCAATCCTCCAGTAGAAAAACCAAATCCAACCTGTTCGTTTCTTCCTCTAAAATTTTTTAAGAATCCGCCCCCACTGAAAGACCAACCAGTTTTTTCATCATAAACTGGGGCGCCAAGTCCAAAAAACCTTCCTCCAAAAAAGTCGTCATTTTCAACGATTCTATATTCCAATTTGATGGTTCTATCCTCTAAAGGTATAGCGCGCCATGATACATCAGCAAAAATACCAAGATTGAGCAACTTGTTTTTATCCTCTTCAGCGATGGTGCTGTCAAGCGGAATTCCTTTTTTGTGCTGAATTTCTCGTGAAATTATATAGTCCTTAGTAAACGTATTTCCTTCATGGGTAATATTAGAAACGATTAAACTTTGGCTGTACCCCGCTATTGGGATAAGAAGAATTAAACCCCGGATTATCATAAATGTTTAGTGGTTAAAAGTCGATAGACCTTAAAAGGAGCTTTTTCTGATATTCAATACCCTCTTCAGAATACATATCATCTATTGCAACAAGAAGCTTTTTATCAACCTCTGGGCTATTCATTTGGATCTGAACATGTCTTGAATCAAGATCTCGAACTTTTAAGGTAGTGTTTTTGCTCTGGTAATGATGAAAACCTCCAGAAAATTCTNTAGGAGTTCCGTATGTCATTAAAAATTTATACTTGATAATATCATCAGCTGTTAGCTGAGGAAAACCTGTTGGTTTTAATTCAACACCCCTNACAATTCCATTCATTATATAATGCGANGGTTCATGGTTTGTTGAGCTGTAAATATGATTGATATTCATAAAATGCAATTCAACACTTTCAATGGTCAATCGAGTTACAATTTGAAAATATACTTTAGCTCTTTTTAAAGGGAGTTTATAACCTGTAGGTAAATCTATAACCTCTTCCCAATATTCTACAGATTGAGCAGAGTCTAAAACATTAGACATGACTGTTGGTAATGACATTCCCCATTTTGCGACAGGGTGTCTGTCAACAGTCCATCCCTCTGGTAAGGGCTCAGTTATTANCCTAGGGCGATTTTGACTAGTGCGCTTCACTTGAGGTTTTTTAGCTACAGATGATGTTTTTTTAGTAGTCGTTTGGTTTTGAACAACTTCAGGTGCTTTAGGTTTTTTATCTCTTTTTATAATCCGCGCAGGATTTAGAGAGCAGCTTATAACGTTTAATGAAATTAAAACGAGAAACACAGTAGATAAATACTTCATATTATCAACTCTTTTCTTGGGGTCGACGGTCAGGGATACGATTTCCACGATGACACGTCCAACAAGATACTTGCTTAAAGTTCAAATTATTTAACACGCTGTTGGCGTTCTGAGTCATGAGAATCATTTCGCGAGCAACGGTTTTATTAGCCTTTTTATCGCTTGAGTAGTCATTTGGTATGTGGCAAAAACTACATTTTACCCCTAATTCTTTGGAGACTATTTTCATATAATTAACCAATTCGCGCTTTTTCTTAAAGGGCAATACTTTTACGTTCTTTAATTCTGACTTCTGTCCAAAAAGAACGGTTGCTGTCAAGAAAACAATGGTTAATTTTGCTATCACTAAACTAATACTCTCTCAAATAAGGACTTAGGGACAAACCTTTGTTTTATATCTCTTTCCTTTTTTTAATGGGAAGAATACATTCATAATTTAACAATCAATAAGAAGAAATAAATATAAAATCATTTTTTCTTGATTTTAGCGATTTTGAGAGATAATTGGGCTCAAAACAAAAAAGCCTCCACAATTAGCGGAGGCTTTTTGTCGAGGATTTGAATGATTTATTTCTTACGTCCTCTCGCCATAGGAGAGCGAGCAACGTCACCATTCTTATCAATGTAGTAAAGATAGCCAGATTCTCTGGTTACACCAGCATCAGCTACTTTTTCTGCGTTTCCACCACCTTTACCAGCACGAGCCATCTTTGAACGGGATACGTTACCATTTTTATCAAGATAGTATAAATATCCAGATTCTTTTTGGACTCCTGTTTTTGCTACAACTTCAGCCATAATGAGACCTCCTTTAGTGGGTTATTATTTACTGAATGTTTCAAATATTACCCAATTGTACGGTTTATACGGTGTAAAATGCAAGAAATTTATCGACGAGACACCGAGGAGAGAAAATCGTGTTTTTTACTTAAACGTTACTTGGCTTAAGTTACGTCCTTTGATTTAATGATTATATGCCCCGGTAGCTCAGCTGGATAGAGCAACGGACTTCTAATCCGTAGGTCGGAGGTTCGAATCCTCTCCGGGGTACATTAAAGAGATCTTTTAATTGCTCTATATAGCATGGCTTAAGCTAAAGGGTTAGCTCTATTGCTATTTTTTTCATTCCTCTTTTTAAGAGCTCATCTATTGGGCCAGTATAGTCAAATGAAACAATTTTATCTATTGAACCAGTAGTAATATCGATTATTCTTACCGAGGAGGAAAAAGTATTACCAATTTTATTTATTCTCCCCGCCACCATTTTTTCTACATTTACTAGTTGCCCGATCTGAACAACGCATTCACTTGTTGTGCATCCAGACTGCTGAAACCCTTGCTCTTTCAATATCTCTTCCATAATATCTCTTTCAAGCACTTTAAAGTGTTTTGTCATAAGCAATTCTGAGCGTAGCCGCTCAGTCAGAGCTTTAATTTCGCTTGAAGAAACTTCGCTACCATCAAGATCGCTTACAGCAATATAGGAGACAATGTCTGGGGGATTTGCAGCTTTAGGAACTTCTATTTTTTTTACAACGGGTGNTTTTTCACTTTTAAATATAGNTCCNAGCGTGTCAATTGATTTTTCAAGCAGTTTAAATTCCCAATACCCAATATTTCCCGCCGAGCATCCAAGAAACTGAAAAGCAAATGACAATATTAAAAAGTTAGATCGTACAAAGCTCATCGCAAGCCATTGAGATTAAAACGTGAAAGAAAGTTCCAAATAATTTCATTTGTTGAACTATTATCTCTTTCAATATTTAGCCAGTAATGACCTCCATTAATCACTTTGTAGTGATCTACAGAAGTTCCGCTTNTACAATTTTTAGATACTAGAAGTTCAACGGTATTCCCATCGCTAGTGAAAGATTCAATTGTAGGCTCTGGGTCACAGTTGTTTTTTAGTCTCCAATAAGAAAGCATTTCATCAATCGTAAAATAATAACCATCCAAGCCCGAAAAATAAGGCCTATCGCTATCTCGAGTTCCATGAATTGATAATACAGCGGTTGCAGATGGNTTGCTGTTCTGTGCTGTGTGTCTATCAGCGAGACCAGCAACAGGGGCAACCGCAGCAAATTTATCGCTTAAAATATTTGCTAGAGCGTAGGACATATCTCCGCCATTAGAAAAGCCNGTAGCATANANACGCAAGGTGTTAATATTAAACTCTNATGAAATCTCATTGATCATTTTTGAGATGAAGCCAAAATCATCAGTTGTGTTTTTAGTAACTGGATTTGAGGGAAGCGAACTGTTCCATACACCGTAATATCCATCTGGATATACCAATATAACGTTTGCCGTATCAGCAATTGAACGCATGTCTGATACATAAAAATGCCCAAGNCCATCACTCCCTCCTCCATGAAAATTAAATAATAAGGACGCTGGTTTTTCTGAGCTGTAATTTTNAGGAACGTACAAAGAGAANGATCTTGAAATTTCATCATGCNTTAATTGATACGATAGCAATCCATTTGCGTCTNCCTGTTTTTTGCTATCATTTTCATCAGAGCAAGCAGCATAAAAAAGTAAAAGAGAAAATAAATGATNCTTAAGGTTCACNATTNAAAATGNTAGATGGCNATGNTTAGGGATTTTATTTATTAACTATTCATTCTTATCTAAAACTACTGCNGTACCGTACACTAACAGCTCAGCGGTTCCAGATANAATCATTGATGTTTGNAAGCGCACNCCAACAACCGCATCTGCGCCCATTTCTTTTGCTCGCTCCATCATTCGCATTAGCGCCTGTTCGCGTGATTCTGCCATCATTGCAGTGTACTCTTTAATTTCACCTCCAAGAACGGTTCTAAAAGCNGCCTGAATATCTTTGCCCACATGCCGTGCTCTTATTGTGTTACCTATAACGGCTCCTAAGTGCTCTTTAATCTCATAACCCGAGACATTTTCAGTGGTTGTTATAATCACTGCTTTACTCCTCTGAAAGGCTCATCATCGGCATCATCACGATTTTCCTTAACAAATCGAAGTGCCAATATTACNGCTCCACNAACNATNAGAAGAGCTCCAAGCCCAAGGAAAAAATCGCTAAGAATAAAACTAATTATTTCAGTAATAAATTTTAAAGCTACAATAACAGCTCCACCCATTATCAAGTAGACTGCAAGTTGTTTTGATTCCATATTGACTCCTTAAAACTAAATATTCATTTGATTGAATATAACTGTCTTAAATTTTATCTTAAAAGATAATTAAATTTAAACACATGAGTTATACGGATTATTCCATTCGTTCGTTCCAGGGTGGGTACGATAAAAATTTAACTTACCTAGTAACCTGTATGCGAACAGCCAATCAGTTTTTAATTGATGCCGCTGTCCCCTTGGCAGANGTTTCATCATTNATAAATCATAGAGGTCTTATTACTTTATTTGTTACCCATACTCACCCAGACCATATTGCATTCATTGATGAATATGTTGAAGCCTACCCTAATTTAGTTACTATTGTTTGCAAGGATTCTGATAAAAAAATAAATTGTAATTATATAAAACAGGTTAAAGATGCTGACATTATTTCCGTTGGTCAGTTAAATATTGAGGTATTGCATACNCCAGGACATTATCCCGATTCCATGTGCTATCTTTTGGATGAGGTCCTTTTTACTGGCGACACGCTTTTTGTTGGAAGAACAGGAAGAACGGTTGGAAAGAGGAGTGATGTACGGAAGCTATACAAATCCGTTTATGAGAAAATCTTTAACCTTCCCTCGAAAACAATCATTTATCCGGGTCATGATTATGGCCCAAGAACAAGTATATCTTTAAAAGATAATATTGCAATAAGCCCTCTTTTAAATGCTAAAGATGAAGAAGATTTTATCGAGAGAATGAGAGAGTATGAAAAACATAGAACACCTGGTTCATAAANTTAAGGAGAAAGAAATGAAACAATATATTACTGGAGTTACAACAGGCCTCGTACTAACGGTGAGCTTATTTTTGTTTGTAGGNGCTACGCAACAAAGAGCTGATGATAGTCTCAATACAATTATGGGTCAACTTGATAATTATGTAAAAGATCAGCTTGGAAAAGATAAGGCNGCAGGTAGATTTCAACTTCAATCCTTCCAGATTGAAAGAACGCATTGGCACTATATGCTTGACACTGCAACAGGTCAACTCTTTCGATTAGAGCCTAGTAGAACTCCGGGTAATTCAAAATGGGTCCTAACCGCTGACGCAAATTTTAAATAGCAACTTAAGATGAAGCTGGATCTTCATATTCTTGATAGCAAAACCAATGCGCGCACTGCGATCATAGCTCTACACGGATGGACTGGTGACCAGTTTGCACTTGAACCGGTTGCTAACATGTTAAACCTCGGCAGTATTAAGTGGTTCTTTCCACGCGCCCCCTATCTTGCACCTACGCCTAAGAAAAAAGGGTTCACCTGGTTTGAAGGAAGTGATAAAAAAGGCTGGAGTTATCAAAAAACCTTTGATGGGTTAGATAGTTTATTCAATCAAATTTTAAATGAGGGTTATGGTAAAATGGATATTTTCGTGATGGGTTTTTCGCAAGGAGCGTGTCTTGCAATGGAATACGTTTTGCGTCTACCATTTTCTATCGCTGGAATAATTCCAATAGCCGGATTCATCAAATTTAAGGACAAGCTCAAGCTTGAGCACAGTCAAGAAAGTAAAGCTACGAAGATTCTCTTAATGCATGGTGAGGAGGATAAGGTAGTTGATTTGGATGAAAGCAAGGCTTCTTTCCAAATTTTAAATGATCTAGGCTACAAAGTAGACCTTCAAACCTACGATGCTGGTCACAAAATACCGCTCTCATGTCGAGCGATTATTGAGCCTTTTATTGAAAGTAATTAAGTTCTTTTAGGATGGGCGTACATTGATTGCCTTGTCTCCTTTCATATCAAAATCTACATCAAACGCAATTCGCTGGCCTGGTCTAAGACCTGATGATTTTAGTTTTGGTCCTAGCCCATATGCATGCACAAAGTAGTCTTCACCATCATCACCGGTAATAAATCCAAATCCGCGCTGTTTATCATATTCTTTAACAATTCCATTCATTTATTTCTTCTCCAAGTATAATTTCATTAACGCTCGACCTAGCGAGCCAAATAAAACCAGCGCACCTCCATAAACCGCCCACTCCCCTATTCTTTCCCCTACAAAAAGAAATACCCAGATAGGGTTTAAGATAGGCTCAATCATACTAACCAATATTGCGTCAATTGCATGTACGTAACGCAAGGCAAGTGTATATAATATATAGGGTAATCCTAACTGTACCACTCCAAGGCCAAAAATTATTAACCAATCAACAGCAACTGTCTCATTAAAACCGGAAAACATAAAAGGCAGACACAAAATTGCTGTAAGTAGGTTCCCAAAAAAGACCATATCAAATGCAGAATCCTTTTCTTTTCGAAGCATCACCGTAACAATTCCGAGACATACTCCTGCTATCGTGGCAAGGATATTGCCCCAAAACCCTTCAAAGGTCAATTCATCAAAGAAAAACAAACCCATTCCGCAGAATATGANTATTATTGAAAGTATATCAAAAAGGGTTACACGTTCATTCAGAATGAAATAGCTCAAAACAACAACGTATACAGGTGCCGTGAATTCTAAAAATATCGCGTTAGCTGCGGTAGTCAATCGGATCGATGTAACGTACAAAACCATCATTGAAGCATAAGAGATTACTCCGATGATAAAATACTTATTCCAATACCACTTAACTTTTTGAAGATAAATAAGAAAAACTCCTGCAGCTGCCAAGCTTCGAGTGCCAGTAATAGCCAAAGGNCTAAGCTCCACAAGTTTAATGAACAATCCCCCAACGCTCCACATTAGCGCTGCAANAATTAAAATTCCATTGGCTTTTAATGCCGTTTGCAATCTAGTGTCCTATTTCTCTTTCATGGATAAGGTTATAGTAAACTCAGCCACAGGCTCATCGCCAAACTTTTCAGGCACCGTTGCAATAATAGGAACTTCAATATTTACTCTTTGCTTTGAATCAACAACTTTTTTNACAGCAGCTGCAATTTCTNTTGTGTGATTACATGTGAAAAGTGTTTCACCTTCTGCGCGCTTTATAAATGAAGATTTAAGGTCTTTGAAAATCAGCACTATATTCTTTTTTGACTTTTTAATANTTGTCATNGCAGTAAGACCTGTGACAAAATCAACGCCAACNGTCATAGCTCCAATATACATTGAACCAACGTGATTACGGGTTCTTCGATTTAATGGTATTGATAAAATAACTTCAGTATCGCTGACATTGACAATACGCGGTCTACAGTACCCAATCATTCTCACTTTGGTTAGTCCAAATACCCAAAGGAAAAAATTATACTTGAACCTGTCTTTANCTGAAAGNCTCATCTCAGTTTTTAAAATAGTAGTCTANCNCCCAGGTGATTGAGCGGTTATGACCCAATCGAGATCCGTCNGGNCTTTTAGAGGGAAGCTGGATAATCTGACTGCCGTCAATTTCAATAACCTGTGGATCAAAGGGAAGATTTTTAAANGCACCATCTTGATCTTTAACGGTTCTCCATTGAAAATGNGGGTATAGTGATTTGTGATTNTGAAANCCAANAAAATATGGGCAGTTTTTTTTAAGTCTTTTCATNGGTATAAGCGCGCCTGCTATGGAGTGAATTTCAATTGAACCCAAATTTGGCATGNCNCTAATACCNGTAACAATATTACCTCCGTAGCTGTGACCAAAAAGAGTGACATGTTTAATCTGCGGTTCTAAANTTAATAAATCTTTTAATTCATTATATAAATTTGAGCTTGCTTGANCAGGGCATTGAGTCCAATCCCAACGATAAAAATATGTTCTATTGTTAGTAGCTGTCATTTTTTTTAATGCGTATATCCATTCGTAGCCCTGAGATCGAAATCCGTGCACAGCTACAAAGATGGTATCGTTCTGTTTTTGACCGGCATCAATAAGGTGTAATCCATTTTCANGGTCAATTAGATATCTACCTGAAGAAAAAATTCTATCTCCAAGGTGAAGGGCATTGACATCTATTACCTGTGAAAATAATTTTTCATTTTGAAAAGTAACGGCAAAAAGAATTAGAATCGCAGTAAGTCTTTTTATAGACCTTGCAGCTTGGTCGAGTTTAAATATTTTATTTTTTTTCGATGTAAAATGAAAGGTCATGATCTGTTTCAATTTTCTGATTTCTATCCACATGTACTATAAGTTCAAATTTTCCGGTATCAATTGAGACTTCTAAAAAAGGTCCAAGCGAGTCAACTGAAACGACCCTNCCTTTAATTTGTGGCTTTTCCACACTGCTGTTACCATCAATTAGTTTGAATTCATGAGGACGGATAGAAACGACATTTTCACTTCGACCCTCATCGAAGAAGTGGTGGTCTAAGAAAGGAAAATCCTTAAATGGTAAAATATTTGTCTTACCAAATAACCGAGCAACATAACTGTTTAATGGAAAATTAAATANGNNTGCAGGTGAATCAANTTGATCAACAACGCCATTATTTAANACCAACACCTTATTNGCCATATACATTGCATCTTCAGTNTCATGNGTAACCATCAGAACCGTTGCTCCAACTTTTTTGATCAGATTTTTTAATTCATTTCTAACCTGATGTTTTAATTCATGATCTAAATGACTAAGAGGCTCNTCAAGCAATAACAATGNAGGNTTTATNGATAATGCNCTTACAAGCGCAACCCTNTGCTGNTGACCTCCAGAAATTTCGTGAGGAAAGCGCTCAAGAAGATTTTTGATTCTTGTAAATTCAATTAGTTCATCGATCATTGATTTATTNTTTGAAGCATTTTTTCCAAAAAAAATATTTTCTTTAACTGACATATTTNGAAAGAGGGCAAAATCTTGAAAGACGAGTGAGCAATTTCGTTTTTCAGGAGCAAGATAAATACCGCTACCATTTATTTTATTTTTTTCAAGAATAATTTCACCTTCATCAGGGATTTCGAGCCCTGCAATGATTCTTAACAGGGTTGATTTACCACTTCCACTGCTACCAACAATTGAAATCACGTCCCCTTTTGCACATTCAAAACTTATATTTTTAAGCGCATCAATATTATTTTTACGGAACGTCTTAGATATATTTTGAAGTTTTAGTAATTCATTCATCGGGAATTATCCAGACGGTAATTTAAATAAACTAGAGGGACTAGCACCACAGCGATCATACAGAGNGCNGGNAGNGAGGCCTCTATTATTTGAGCCTGACTAGACAAATCAAACGTTGCCGTTGAAAGCGTTTCAAAATTAAAAGGGCGCAGAATCAAAGTGAGTGGTAGCTCTTTAATAATATCAATGAAAACCAGCAACCCAGCTGTTATCAAAGTGTTTTTGATTAGTGGAATATTGACCAATCTAAGCGATGTATAGGTTGATGAGCCTAAAGATTTTGATGCGTTATTCAATGAGTCACAATTTGTCTCAATACCCGCATTAATTGGCTGACATGCTACGGCTAAATAGCGAACGATGTATGCAAATACTAATAATACCAAACTTCCAGTTAAGACAAAATTTGTTACAGCGTTTATTTGAGCTGTGAAAAGTAGAATGCCGATGGCAATTACCGCTCCGGGTATGGAATAGCCAAGATTAGCCAAACGGTTTGAAAAATTAATGACATAGCTTTTGAAATATCTGGAGGTGAAAACTAAAAAAAGCGCTATTAAAACAATTGTAACACTGGAAATTATTGAAAGACCTAAAGAATTTGATATCATCTCAATACTTACTAAAGCGCTCGCCTTATCCTTACTGATCCATGCCCACGACATCAATCGAAATAAGGGTATAACAAAACCGAGAATAAGTGGCGTTAGACAGCAAACTATGGCTGCTGTAGATTTATTTTTGTTAAGGATTATTTTTTTAGACATGGGCTTCGAATGCAAAGAGTCATGATACTTTGATCGAGACCGTACTTGTTTTTCTAATGCTAAAAGCAGGAAAATAAAAAATATCAATACCGCTGATAATTGAAGGGCACCAACAAGATCACCCATGCCAAGCCAAGTTCGAAAAATTCCTGAGGTAAATGTTGGAATACCAAAATGTTTAACTGCGCCATAGTCGTTTAATGTCTCCATTACAACTAAACTTACCCCAGCAATAATTGCAGGTCGAGCCATAGGAAGAGCAATTTTCCAAAAGACAGACTTTTCGTTATAACCCAACGTTTTTGCCGCATCACGTANTTGNTTTCCTTGNTTTAANAACGCAGANCTTGCCAGTAAGTANATATATGGATACAGTACTGAAGACATGACTAAAATTGTNACNAAATAAACAAGCGAGTCATTTAGTANCTGCATNGCTTCAATATTTATANTATTTCGAACCCATACTAATAAGGGATTAAACATCTCTAGAATATCGAAGTATGCGTATGCAGCTATGTATGTTGGAATGGCCAATGGAAGAACCAGAGCCCACTCTAAAATTTTTCCATACTTAAATTGGTAATTTGAGATTAGCCAGGCAGATGAAACTCCAAAGATCAACGAAATGAAAGCCGTACCAAATACGAGTATAAACGAATTTAAAAAATAGGTTAGCAGTACCGTTTCTTTAAGATGAGACCAGTTTGATGATTGAGAATTGATGGAGAACAAAATCTCACCAATTGGAAAAAAAATAAATAAGCCGACTAAAAGTGATACAACAGTCCAACCATTAAGCTTAAACAGTAATTCTTGCTTTAAGGTTCTTAGAGGTTTTAATGATTTTAATATTGAAATATCCAATGAAACAGTATCTATTCCCAACCTGCTTTATCAAACAATTTTACGGCTTCAGCATTGTTTGAGCCNAAAATTGAAAGGTTGAGCGTATCATATGTAAACGAACCCCAGCTCTTTAATAGTTCAGATTGATTGGTTTCAATTTTGATTGGATACTCGTAATTCACACTGCCAAATATTTTTTGTGATTCTGGACCGGTTAAAAATTCTAAAAATCTAATCGCATCCTTTTTATTTTTTGAGCTTTTTGTAATTCCTGCTCCACTAATATTTATATGCGTNCCCCTGTCTTCTTGATTAGGGAAAAATACAGACACCTTTTTAAACACTTCTCGATCTTTCGCNTCTGATGAATTTGCTAAAATACCTAAATAATACGTGTTCATGATAGCTACATCCGCTANTCCAGCTGCCACTGCTCTGGCTTGGTCNCGATCACTNCCTCTGGGAGCACGAGCCATATTCTTTCTAACAGATTTTGCCCATGAAAGNGCCTTTCTACTTCCATTGGCCGCGATCATTGACGCCATTAAGGACTGATTGTAAATATTGCTTGATGAACGTACGGCAATTTTACCTCGCCACTTTCTAGTTGCTAAATCCTCATACGTTGATAGCTGGCTGGGCTTAACTCTTTCTTTTGAATATACCAACACTCGCGCCCTCACTGTTAAGCCAAACCAATGCCCATCAGGATCTCTCATNGATGGTGGAACATTTTCGTATATTTTCTTTGATTCAACCGGTTGAAGTATTCCAGCAGCTTTTGCCCGGTACAACCTTCCCGCGTCAACAGTTAAGAGTATATCTGCTGGAGAATTATTGCCTTCGCTAACTAGGCGCTCAATCAACTGATCTGCGCTACCTTTAATTACGTTGATTTTAATTCCGGTTTGNTCGGTAAACTTTTTAAATAAAATCTTATCCGATTCGTAATGACGNTGAGAATAGATATTTATTTGAGCTTGAAGNTTCATGCTAANGAANATCGTAAGCAGTATAGTAAATAATTTTTTCATGTTTTTTTATTCAATGACGTTTCGGGTTTAGTTTTNATAAAAATTATAAGTATTGGCTTTAGTTCATGCTGTCAAAAATAATAAAGAATATTATTGAGAATAATTCTCATTAACAATTCATTATTTGTAATTCACTTTTTAAGATGTGCTTTGACAGATACTGCCAATCGAAAGGTCAAAAAACTCTTAGCATTGCAATAATACGCTAAGAGCAAAAGGTATTCGCTAGTCCTTTTTTATATTCTGAACATCTACCCGTCTCATTTTTTGAACAGGCTGATCCTTTAATCGCTTTCCATTTTGATTAAAGTTCGTATACTGATTGTTAAACTCTATTTCACTTAAAATGTTTTTCACNTTCGTGTAGNTCGTCTTGGTTCCGTTAATCGTCAATTCCTCAACATGGGTATGGATAGTACTGTCAGTTGACTCAACCCAACCTTTACCAGTCCAATAGACTTTACCATCGTAACCAAAATGCTTTGTTTTGATAGTGTTTGTTGCGGGATCGAGAGTATANACTATACTTCCAACATGGACCCTTTTGTTGGTTTTTTCTGAGGTAGACTTCCATGTTTCAAGGATAGCGGTCTTATCGGCTACCCATTCGTAGGTATAGTTTGATATAATNTGTGTATTTTTAGGTTCGCCTTCGAAAACGCCTTGGCTCTTATGTTTTGAAAACCATTCTCCAATCAAGGGCTCCATAACTTTTAAGGCGTCATAGGCTTCGGTTTGCGAAAAAAGCATTCCAGAAAAAAGTAAGGTTGAAATGAAAGTTCGTAACATGATGATCAAATTATCCTAATTATTNGTAAAAATTTAAGACAATACGAAGGTTGTAAAAAGTTATAATTCAAATTAATCTTCCTCAACATCCTCTATTTTTATAAAATTACCTAACGACCACCCCTTTTCCTTAAAAATCTTTACAAGGCTCATCAATGATATNATGAGCAAGATGATCCAAAAAATCTGAACGAANGAAACTTGCACCTATCTCTTCTTTCGCGGTAAACGCTCATCCAGCATTGCAGTNTGNTANACAAANGATGCGATAATGACCGCATTTTTCTTTACATCTTCAATTGGGATGGTGTCGTAGAAGTCTAGGTTGGTATGGCCTCCTGTTCCGCCCACTCTATCTTGAAGAAATTGAAACGCAGGAAGACCAACGCGATCAAACGGGACGTGATCCGTACAGCACTTTTTTTGAAAACCAATTGTGGTCATTCCAAGATCTTCAAAAGGTTCCATCCATGATTTAAAAATCTCGCGAACGTGTTCGTTTTCCTGCAAGAAAATACCCTTGAATTGCCCAGGGCCATAATCCTGATTAAAATATGCGGAAAGCTTATCGTAATCTTTCTTTTTTCCTATTTTGGGATCATTGGGATCTCCAAAATGCTTGTAGACATATTCTCTAGATCCNTGCAGCCCTTGCTCTTCTCCAGACCACAGCGCCACGCGAATCGTNCGGCGTGGTTTTACGTTAATACTTTTCAGGATTCGCATTGCCTCAAGCATGACAGCTACACCTGAACTGTTGTCGCTTGCATTGGGACTGGCATGCCAGGTNTCAAAATGAGCGCCTAACATTACGATCTCATCCTTTAAATCCGTGCCGGGAATCTCACCCACTACATTCTTAGCCTGCCTTCTTTTGTTGCCAACCTTTGTTCGGATCTCAAGATCAATCTCAACCGGGATGTTGCGCTCTAAGATCCGGTACATTCTGTTGTAATGTTCAGGAGTGACAGCCACAACAGGTAAATGATTTAGCGTTGCGTTGCGATCGTAAACATCGATCTTTGCGCCCGGACGGGCGAATCCTCGTACCGCTGCGATCCAGCCGCTTCTAGATTCAAGCACAGCGGCCACGCCTTCTTCTTTGTAAAAAATATTTTTATCAACCGCAGATACGATATTGGGATTAGCCGGTCCTCTAGGTGGGCGAGGTGGGTCTGGAAAGGGATTTGAAGCTATCTTGCGCAACTCATCTTCGCTGTAACGTGGTCGACCGTTTTGATAACGGTTAAGATCTACTTTTGGCATTGGAGATGAAAGAACCGCTTTCCCTCTGAGTTTTCCTTTATATTTTTTTAGGTCATCTTTTGTTTTTATCGGCGCCAATACAACAGACAAAGTTTGTTTTCCTTTGATTCCAGGAGTATGCGCGATTGGATAGCCTAGCATTGGTTGATAATCGGGCTTGGTTAAATGCATCGAAAAATATTCATTGTCCCAGCTGACTCCNTAATCCATAAAAGGTTCTTTGGNNGTGTTTTTAAGACCCATTTTTTTCATTTCACTGATAACCCAATTTTGAGCATCAACCATCGCATCAGAGTTGGTAAGNCTAGCGCCAATAACATCGGTCATATACGATAGGGTGTTTGCGATCTGNGAGCGCTGAAACCCCTCCTCCCTAATCTTGGCCACGACCTCTGAATCTACAGGATACTTTTCTTGAGCGCTGAGCGACAGAATCGCGAAAATGAAAATGAATGCGCTCATTACATATTTATGTTTCATATCAATTACCTACCATTTCATATCGGATCAGTTCAACCGGAATACTCCCAGCATTATTGTACAAATCTAAAAAATCTTTTAACACAAACTCTTTACCTTCGGTTTCAAGCTTCTCGCCATACTCGGTCATGAGTTTCTCAATGAGATATTTTCCGGTGATATAACANGTNCCATACCCTGGCTGTCTAAGGTACAGGTGCTGCTCAAAACGAAGCAGTTCTGGTTCACGTTCCATCCAATTTCTGGGCGTCCATTTCACGTGCACCTGGCTGGCCTCTTCCATGGTCATCATATTGGCATGCGCGTAAAGAGACCCTAGGCCGCGAGCAGCCCTTTGGGCAAGCATTATCCATACAATTTCACGGGATCTTGGATTGTCATCGTACAGCCCCGCATGCAAGAACATCTCTTCAACAGCGGTTGCAATGCCTTCGCTTTTTGAATCGTAGATGTTGTAAAGTGGAGCCAATCTGCGAATAGGATTTACATGCGGATTATCTCGTATCTCTGCAAGATCAAACCAATGATAAAAATGGGAATAGAGCGGCAGTGGATCGTAATGCAACCCTATTGAAAAGAAATTACGATTCTCGCTTGGTACGTATTTGCCCATATGCTCCCGCAGTGCCTGCTCCATATTTGGCTTTATATACATGATGTCTTCTTCTTCTAAAAACTTCATCATTTTTTTAACGGCATTATCCGTAAGCGTTGCAAATTCTTCCGGTGTGCTTGCGGCTTTCAGTTGCGGCAGATCTCTATTATGATGTTCTTCGAGTTTTAAAAAGGACCAGGCCCTGTAGAGTTCGCGCTCCAACAGCTGAACCTCTTCTTCCCAGCTTAGCGGAACGAGATGAACGTTTTTTTGATACCAGCTGTAATTGTCTTTNCCAATACCCGATGGGCCGGTTTTTTTAGGCGCCTCTTCTTTGAGCCATTCGACAAACTCTGCAGTTGCTTCACGCGCTTTTTTCATAGCATCAAAAAGAGGAATGTCGCTTTGTTGATTGTGATGCTTGAGAAGCGTTTTCTCAATGGATTTTAAGTTCTTACCCTGGTCTTCGATATCTCGAATCCCTGCAACCCAAAGATCTCTTGCATTACCCGTAAGGTTCACGCGTGCCTGCTCTAAAAGAGGAGGGATAACTCTCAGATCTCGAGTGAAGTCATCTTTTTGTCTACCCTTAAGCGGGACGCTATATTGCCAATATTCAAGCAAGGCGTGGTTCGTTGGTCCTTCGTGAGCGGGCACATCGCTTTGGTAGGTCCAAACCGTTTGATAGAACGCAGGGTCACGCTCCCANGATTTTAACACTCTTTCATTGAACTCGTAGCCGTTCATCTCGGCNCGAATAAAACGATAATCCGCTTGCGCAGATCGCGACCATCCTGAAGTGTCAATGTCCGCAAGCTTCCTTTCAAGAGACTTAAAGACGCGTCGACGTTTGTTGAACTGTCCCTTGGTATAATCGGGAGCTCCGTCTCTTAAAGGTGGACTTTCAAAATCTCTCCATTCAAAAAAGAATTCATGAAGTTTTTCATAATTTGTATCTGGCTGTGCAAGCAAAGGCATAGCCAGACTTAGAATTAAAGAACATGCAGCTACTTTCATAGACTCAATACCTCATCTAACCCCTGGTTAAAATATTTCATTTCCTCTGGCTTGGCCATGCTTAACCTGCACCAATCGGTATACGGTGGAAAAGGTCTGCCCACCTTAACGCCATGCTTTTCCATTCTTTTTTGAAACTCTTTGATATCCATTCCAGTCTTTAGAAACACAAAATTGGTGTGCGAAGGAAGGTATTTTATTCCTTTGCTGTCAAGATGATCCGTGACGATTTGAAGCGCTTCGTTGTTCTTCTTGATACTGAACGCCTGGAAATTCTTATCGCTGTAGGATGCAATCGCACCACGAACTCCGACCACATTCAAGGAACCGTTCATGTAAGAGTTTAGGCGCTTAACAATCGCTTTGTTTGCGATGGCGTACCCCACGCGAAGACCTGCTAGGCCGTGAACCTTTGAGGCCGTTCTTGATATGATGATCTTATGCTCAGGGCTCACTAGGTGCGCCATGGTCTTGTAGTCTTTTCCAACCGCGTACTCATGGTATGCCTCATCAACAAAGACCAAAACTTTCTTAGAGACCTCGCGGCAAAACGCTTCCAGCTGATTGCTATCCAAAGCAAGCCCTGTTGGGTTGTTTGGATTGCAGACATAGATCATGTTGGTTTTAGAGGTGATGGCGCTGGCCATTGCATCTAGATCAATTCCTATGTTGCTATCCATTGGAACTCGTACCACTTTTGATTTCATCGTGTTTTGCGCGTACCTATTGATCGCTTCGAATGTGAGCTGGGGAGAAATCAGCTCACCGTTATCGATCCCATTCATTAACGCAGCCTTATTTAAAATCTCTCGCGAACCGAAACCAATAGAAACATGATCTGGAGTCGTTGCGTTCAGCGCTGCGATCAACTCTGCGAATTCAACCTGCGCAAGACGCATGGTGTATAGGTTAGATTCTTTAAAGGCTTTTTGCATGGCTCGCTGTGCGATCCGTGATGGTCCGTAGGGATTCTCATTATACATCATGCGAATCAGTGGTTTTGGAAGGGCGTTTGCAATACCCTCCAGACCTACAAACGAACCCAGCATGGCCCCACCAAACAATGTTGAGCTTTGCCTTAAAAATTGCTGTCTNGATATGGATTTTTTCACGATCTCTCCTAAAAATTAATCTACTTTTGCCATACACTCTATTTCGATCTTAGCGTTCAACGGAAGGGTAACGCCAAAGGTTGAGCGCGCGGGCCTGTTATCTGGAAAAAACTTTTTGTATTCTGCGTTCATCTCAGCGTAATCACCGATATCNCCAAGCATACACATGCACTTTACAACCTTATCCATTGAGGATCCATAGGTTTCAAGGAGATTTTTAACGTTCGTTAGGGCTTGGCGTGTCTCAGCGGTGATGCCTCCAGGCGCAAGATCCGCCTCTCCAGGCTTACGACCAATGACACCCGAAAGATAGAGCATGTCTCCAACTTGAACCGCTTGNGAGTAAGGCGCATCGCTTTGAGCATGAGCCTCGGACTGTAAATATTGCAGCTTACCAGATCCGCCACTAGCATTTTGGTTGCATCCAAAAAACATCAATAGTCCTAGNNCTANACCTGATAAAAAGATTCTATTTCTTAATTTCATTTTTTCTCCCTTTTGNACAATTTACAACCGAAATCCATCAAATGTAAAAGGGCTCTAGAAAAAGAGACCAGAAATTCTCATTTATGGTCTTTGGCAATTGGGGCAGTAATGGGTACCACGCTGGGCAACGTANATNTTCTTAATCGTGCGATCGCACCTTGAGCACGAAGTACCNTCNTTNCCNAAGACGTTTAAAAATTGTTTAAANTCCCCNGGAACCTCGTTACCGTAAGAAAAATTNATGATNGTTGTACCGTTGAAATCAATGGCCTTTTTTAAAATATCTGGAATAGCCTGNGCAAGCACNNTTACCTTGGNTCTTGATATCGAGNTTGATCTTTTNTTGGGNTGTATNTTTGCGCGCCANAGNGCTTCATCAACATAAATGTTTCCAAGGCCTGCGATATGCTTTTGNTTCAGCAAAAGAGGCTTGATCATCCCAGCTGATTTTTTAAGTACGGCTGCGACATAGCTATGAGAAAATTCTGATGAAAAAGGCTCAACTCCTAACTTTGCATTTAGAGGATCTAGCGATGAAAAGTGGTATAGCCTACCAAACTTTCTATAGTCCTTAAAGTAGATCGTTTTACCGTTTTCTAAATGTATCGCAAAACTACAGTGCTTATTTTTTACAGATCGATCAAGCGACTCCTGCAGCTGGCCCGTCATTCTGAGATGAATGCAAAGATACCCTGCACTGGTCTTGATGACGATATATTTTCCTCTACGAAATACATCTTCAATACGCGTTCCACGCACGCAATCGTTGATGCTTGATAATGAATGCGTTTCAAAAACGTTTGCGTACCCGTTAGGGTTTGAAATGCTCTCAATTTTTTGATTTACAAAAATTGGATTGTAATGATTGACAACGGCTTGAACCTCAGGAAGCTCGGGCATGTCAACGAGCTACTGCGTTTTTTTTAGAGCTAATATGAGCGTGACCACGCTTGCAAGAAAAAACGTCAAACACAAAAACAGAGACATGGTATCACTCACCCCTTGCATACCGGCGGTATAATACAGGCTTAAAAAATAGGCTGCCAAGACGCAAGAGACTACTGCAACAAGCAGATATCCAATGAAACCCTTGTTAAGACTCATCGATCTCACGCAAACACAGCGACTTAAGATCTACAAAGATATCTCTAAGGTAATACAGCTGATTAATATAGGATTCAATATTGGACTTGGATTCTATGATGTCTGCAAAGATCTTTCTTTCGCCGTAGTACTGTCGATTGAATTCGTAACTTTCAATAGTTACGGGATCCGTAGCGTCTGGCTTTTTGATCCATGAGTCTTGCAGAAAGAAGTTCTCTGAAAGGCGGTAATTATACTCGAGAAAGAATTTGTCGTACTCTTTGGTTTGGACATCGTGACGCTTTAGATCTTCATTGTAGAGCTTGAACAGTTTCGTCTTAAGCTCTTCAGAGTTGATCATTTTGATCAGATTGGAATTGACTAGCTGGTTAAAGATACCTTGCTGAGGAAAAAATGACCTTAGAGCCCTTCCAACGGAAGATAAATGATAAACGATACTGTCCTCTGTCATTGTATTTTTCTTCTTCAAGTTATCTAAGATAAGATCGCAACTTCTTAGCGAGAAATTCTGAAGATAGATAAAACCGTTTATTTGATTGATGTCCTCATCAATGACATTGATAAGCTGACTAACCGTGTTATTCTTNCGATCGATCTCGATTCTATTTTGCCTGTTTTGCTCAAGCAATAGAGAGATCAAAATACCAAAGATAATGACAACGAATTCAAACGAATATTTTATCAGAAAATATCGTAGCGAACTNGTCTTCGTTGAAGCTGTGCTCATGAATTAGCTTAGCACNCTAGCTCTATCAAAGAGCTTATTTTTTGGANNTTTTGCCGCTGGTCTTTTTGGTTNGCTTTGAAGCGAGCTCGAANCCCTTTTTATACGCCTTGTCTGAAAACAACAATGAAAACTTGTCGTTNGACTTGGTGTATTTCTTCATGCATCCAGCGCAACANANATCCACCGATTGNCCTTCAACNCTAACGGTTTTAACGTCTTTTTNNGTGTGATGGTTGTGACCTGCAGCCTTACCCGTGACCGGGCATCCGGTTTGAACGTATTGACCAGTTGCTACAAGTTGAAAATTTGCTTTGGTTGCGAATTTATTTGGAGCATCATCGAAATCCATCTTGCAGCCCCCACAACAAAAATAAACTTTTCCTTCCTTGTAATTGGAATAATCCTGGTCTTTTAGATTTTTTTTATCGATCTCATCACCAGAAACAACACAAACAAGTTTGGTGTCCTTTGTGCTTTTTGGGTCGTCGGCGGCGACCAAAGCTGCTGAGATCAATGCAATGCTAAGTAGTAACTGTTTCATANTAATCTTCTCCAAAAAATTATACAATCAATAAAGGATTAATTTAAGTATAATAGTATATGGAGTATAAACAAAAAAGCCCCGCAATCTGCGGGGCTTTAAACGACGATTAATTATCGCTCATGGTAGGTTGCGGGGAACTGAGGTCCTTGCGCTCTTTAATTATTTCACGCATTCTCCAACGAACGGTGCTTCGATATTTCATTTGAAGCTCTTTAGCTTTTTCCTTTCCGTACGCCTTTTCCATATTTCCTCCACCGCCAACGCCAGTTGACTTCTTTAAATCTTCCATGGAGTCTGCAGGATACTCATAGAGCCATGCATCGGGATTGGTACCACTCGCTACGTGATAGATATGGTGATAGTTCTCACTACCATTCTTAGCCTTGGCTTCGGCTTGGGCTTTGGTAACTTCCATATAGTCTCCACCAGTACCTGGGCCAATATAGTTCCATGATAGATGAAAAATTGGAGGCCAGGGTGCGCTGCTGTCTGCTTTACGATAACTCAGTTCTGGGTGAAACACTAAAAAATCGGTTCCTGGGTTTGAATTATCCAAGTACGGCACTACGTACCTATTCCAGTGATCGACATCATCCTGACTGCGTTCTCTTTCATCAAAATCCTTCCAGGTGTGCGGCCCAGACCATCCCATTAGCGACCCAAAATTAGGTCCGCTCAATACATCGTAATAATACTCAGGCCATTGACCTTCTCCGTGATGTTTTGCTACGTGATCTTTAATCCCCCGTTGCAACATCTCGGCTTTTCCTTGAACCGGTTTCATATACCAAATGCGCCAAACCTGCTCTTGGTCTTCTTGAGCGGTAATAAGCTGNATGCTAAANACATATACCGCTGCTAGCAATAGACGTTTCATAACTACTCCTTGATTTTTTTGTAAAAAAAAACCCGCTCAAGGCGGGTTCATAAAGTCAAATAACAACTAACCCGCTAGGAATCGCTCTCTTGAATACCAATAATAATAATGGAATTGATAGGTNTGATTTCTGCGGTGATTGATTTATTTGACATAAACAAACGTAAGCAGTTTAAGCGACCAATGTCAACACACAAAAATAAATCTTATTTAACAATACGCGCATTTCGCTTTTTTTGTTTTTTTATCTTAGGAGGACTCACCCGTTCCATCAACCGAACAATTAGCGGCAAATGATTCTTGCGCTTCAGTTTTTCCATATAGTCGTTCAGCGTATCTTCATCAAGCGACTTTAAGAACGTGACATCAGATTTTTTAATGTTGGTGTCCTTGATCTTCTTAAGCCTGGCTTGAATCATCGCATCTTTTTGGTCGGTGCGAAGCTCTTTGAGGCCTTGCAGAAATCTTCGCACCTTGATCTTCTCGCCAAACTTGGGTTCGTAAGAGCTAAAGAACTCTTCTAAGCTATCGATGAAATCTATCTTCTGCTTAAAGGTTGGCGGTTTATTTTTGGGCATGGAGTGGTAAAATTACGGCTTCACGAACTTTAACGTATAACGATCGCTCTCTCCGATTTGCTTGTATTTTTTTTGCATCTTCTTGATCGATTTCTTATCCAATCCTCGCTCAGAAAGCGTGGGGGGTAAATTCCATACTCCTCCTGGATAGTCTTTGGTATCTCTTGGATTGGCGTTGATCTGAGACGCGCCTACATAGCGAAATCCTATTGCTTCCGCGTCGCGAATCAAACAAGGCTCGCAGGTATACCCCTTTTTATCTTCTGTCGTGTCGCTCCTATGATCTGTGACACCAAACACACCACCTGGTTTCAAAGTGTTGTAGATTGCACGCAATTTCTCAAATTCAGACTTTCCGATCCAGTTGTGATAATTTCTAAAGCTGAGCACCATATCCGCAGATTCTTTTTCACCGTACACGTCACCTGAAAGGCGGACCACCAGCGGCTCCCCGTATACCTTTTTATTGTCTTTTAATCGTTTCATTTCTGCTTTGTAGGAATTACGTCTGTACTCACTATCAGAATCTGCATCGTAGGTTGCGGTCACGTATTGACCTTTATTCTTTAGATAGGGTGCTAAAATCTCCTGGTACCATCCTCCACCTGGATTCAGCTCAACAACGGTCATAGTGTTTTTGATGCCAAAAAAATTCAGGGTCTCTAGCGGGTTCCTGTACACGTCACGGGCCTTGTTTTTATCAGAGCGGTGATCGCTTTTTAACACATCCTCAAGCGATTGTGCTCCTAGCGAGACCAGCGTAAGCCCTATACATAAGGTAAACTTCTTCATGATAAACTTCCTTTTGTAATTCAATTAAAAATCGTACTCAACAAATAGCGTAACAAAATCACTTCCGCCTTGCGTATAGTTGAACCATTTTACTTTTTTATACG
>PBOO01000063.1 GCA_002724475.1 Fidelibacterota bacterium
GTTGGATTTGTGCCATTAATAACAATCTGGTCTTCATCAAGCATTCGTGAATCTGCAAAATATTCATATATAGCAGCTTTAGTAGCAAATATTATCTCTCTTTACTGGATAGGTTTAAATTCGGGAGCAGAGCTTATTCCGGTTATTGCTTCTTTAGTTGCTGCAGTTTTATACCTTTCACTTTTTTGGGCATTACTGGGAGCGGTTTGTTCTTNNTTTATTAAAAGANANATTAATGGATTATACTTNATACCTGCTCTATGGGTATCTATGGAATTACTGCGCAGCTATGGACCTTTAGCATTTTCATGGTCNAGNCTTGCATTAACNCAATCAAATTTTTTACCAATACTTCAAATAATGGATATTACCGGTTCAGAGGGAGTATCATTTTGGGTTTTAATAGTNAATNTTTTTTTATTTTCTTTGGTTCANCAAAAAANANTTAACNNTAAAAAACATTTAACNTTTTTATTTATCATATTTATNCCAATGATCTATGGGAGTGTAAAACTTTTTTCATTTGANGAATCTGAATGGAAAAAGAGATCTGTATCAATTTTGCAACCAAACATAGACCCAAACCTAAAATGGGAAACATCCTTTAGAGATCAGCTTTATTCAATAATGGATTCTTTGAATGTAGTTGCATTCGAGCAAAAACCAGATTTAGTACTTTGGCCTGAAGCAGCACTCCCAAATTATATGCGAGTATCTACNTTAAAAAACAAATATTTAAAATTAGTAGAAGAAAAATCAACCCCTCTTATGATGGGCACTCTNGANTATAATCCTTCTTCATCAAATAGAAAATATTTTAATGGGTCAATATATTTTAAAGATGATGGATTTCAAATATATCATAAGATATTTTTAGTCCCATTTGCTGAATACATTCCTCTTTCGCCAAAATTTCCAATTTTAAATAAATTAAATTTTGGTCAAGGGAATTTTTCTCAAGGAAAAGAATTTACACAGTTTCCTATTGATTCAATTTCATTCAGCAATATGATTTGTTACGATATTACAGACCCGCTTTTAGTTAAAAACTTTGTTAAAAATGGAGCCCGTTTTTTAACTGTAGAAGCCAATGTAGCATGGCTGCAAAATTCATCAGGAGTAAGGCAATTTTTTGAAATTGCAAAATTACGAGCTATTGAACTAAGAACCGGTATAGCCTTAAGTGCNAATACTGGAATATCAGGCATTATAAATCCTTTTGGAAANGTANTAAAAAAAATGGATTTTAATAGACAAGGTGTAATTAAGGGNGAAGTAANGCTTAATAAAGAATTAACTTTTTATGCTAAAAGTGGTAATATTTTTGCCAAATTATGTTTTTTATGTGTTTTATTATGTCCATTCATTTTAAGAAAAAAATAATTTGCAATTTAATCCTNATTTTTGGGCTATCCATTNCTACGTCACAGAATGAAGGCNCGNTNAATCTTGACCCAACTCTGCAATCGTTGNTNNTGCCTGGTTGGGGTCAAAACACTCTTGGTTTTAAAAGCAGATCAAACACATTCTTTTATACAGAGTCAGCCATTCTTATTTCAATTTTAGCNACAAATAAATTCTCAAATGANATAAAAAGAAATTATATCGCTTTCGCNTCAAACCATGCTTTTGTNACAAGCANCGGAAAAGATCGCGAGTTTTGGGTCGATATTGGAAATTATAATTCTATAGAGGACTACAATGATGAACATCTGCGCAATAGAGAGACAGATGATCTTTATCCATTAAACTCTGAATGGAGTTGGAAATGGGATAGCGATGAAAATAGAAGGCATTTTGAATCACGACGAATACAATCCGATAGGTTTAAACTTGCATCTACTTTTGCGGTTGGGGCCTTAGCTTTAAATCATATTATTTCTTCAATAGATGCTCTTTATTTAAAGCGCAAATCCAAACTTAATAAATTAAGTTTTTCATCTTATCAAAGCGATGTCAATGAAATAGGTTACAAGTTAGAGTATAATTTTTAAAATGCCCGCTTTGAATCCAATCGTCCGTTTGTATTTTTATCTAATGCTTTCGTTTGCATTTATTTTGTCAGATTCATTGATTTCCATTTCTATATTAAGTATCGTCACAATTTCTATTGCAGTCAAAAATCGTCACCATATCCCTAAGGTTATAAGTGCGTATTTACCTACGGTTTTTTTCTTTCCAATGGTACTAGTGATGTATGTTATTTTTTCTCAATTGTTATCAGATGTCTCTATAATGGATTCAATTAAAAGCGCTACTAAGGCTTTCTCAAGGTTTAGTCTTATGATAATCAGTATGAACTTTTATCTGGTAAATTCTTCCTCTGAGAGGCTAATTGATGCATTTAGAAGCGTATGGGTAAAATTTGGCCTTACATGGAAATGGGTAGATGATATCTTTATTTTTTTAAGCCTTTCGTTACGCTTTTATCCCTCATTTCAATCTCAATGGAAAAAACAAAGGGAAAGTCAAAAAGGACTTGGAATAAAATTCAAAGATACATTTCTNTCAAAATTAGTAGATGTATCAATAAGCCTACCAATTATGCTNACNCAGCAATTGAATAGATCNGAAGACATTGCCTTAGCAATGAAACTGAGAGGCTATGGAAAGAACTTTCCNAGAAAAGTTGCTTATTCAATTGATTTTAATTTTGTTCACTTTATTCAAATGCTGTCTACTACATACTTTTTTTACAGTTTGATACGTTTTGTATAGATATAAATTAACTATTCAATACGATGGAACAGAGTATCATGGGTGGCAAGTTCAGAAAAATCATACAACCATTCAAGACGAGATTGAAAAAAGTCTTAACGTTTTTTTGTCTAAAAAAGTCCCATTGGTTGGCGCAGGTAGGACGGATTCCGGTGTTCATGCCTTAGGACAAGTCGCTCACTTTGATTTAGACCAAAAAAAAGAACCTAGAGTGATAGTCGACGCTTTAAATGCTCGATTAAACAATGATATTCAAATCAAGGATTGCGTATTGGTTGACAAAACATTTCACGCCAGATTTTCTGCAAAGAAGAGATTTTATTTATATAGATTGCGAACCGACACTTTTCTGCTTGATCGTAGTTTTACATTTCAGGTTAAAAAAGTAGATTTTAATTTGCTTAAATCCAGCGCTGAATTAATCAAAGGAACTCACGACTTTACATCTTTTAGTAAGCATAACGATAAAATTGATAATAGATACTGCACTATTTATGAATCCGCATGGAAAGAGGACAACTCTTTGCTAAATTATCGTATATGCGGTAATCGTTTCTTACATCATATGGTTCGTTATCTTGTTGGGACTATGGTCGAAATAGCTAAAAAAAGATATTCAACCGATGATTTCGAAAAATTATTAAAAAACCCGCAAGAAAATGTTCACATTTACAAAGCACCATCAAGAGGCTTGATACTTGAGAAAGTAGAATATGAAGATTGATAAAAAAAAATTAATAATTTTGTTTTTTTTCAGTGCCTTGCACTCACAAAACATTGAATCATCTAGACAAAATGCTATCACCGCAGCCATCAAGAATGCAAGTCCTGGCGTAGCAAGCATCAATGTCACTCAAGTTAAGCGCTATACCAATCCTTTTTCATTTTACGATCAATTACGAAGCTTTGAAACCTCTGGATCTGGCGTCGTTATTAGTCCTGACGGTTATCTTATTACTAATGAGCACGTCGTAGAAAACGCTTCAAAAATCATAGTTACATTACCTGGCGGTAATGAGTACGAAGCTGAAATTGTAGGCGAGGATCAAATAACGGACTTAGCGCTATTAAAACTTGAAGGTGATGATTTTCCGTTTGTCAAAATTGGAAATTCTGATGATCTAATTATTGGTGAATGGGTAATTGCACTTGGAAATCCCTATGGGCTTTTTGATGTAAATCAGCAGCCAACAGCGACCGTTGGAATAGTGAGCGCTAAGGATATGGATTTTGGACAACAAGGAAGTAAGGTATTTCAAGGAATGATTCAAACAGATGCTGCAATAAACTCTGGNAATAGTGGTGGACCTCTTNTGAATTCAAAGGGTGAAATTATTGGTATNAATACTTTTATTTTTACAGGCAGCTCAAGCAGGCAAGGTTCGATTGGTATAGGCTTTGCAATACCTATNAATAGGGCTCTAAATATAGTCAAAGAGCTGAGAACAAAGGGGAAGGTTGTTAGGGGATTTAATTTAGGAATTCGCGGACAATCTTTAGATTCTAGAACCGCAAGATTGCTTAACATAAGATCAAGCAATGGTTTTATTATTGTTCAAATTGCACCGAACAGTCCTGCTGAAAAAGCTAAGTTACGCTATATGGATGTTGTTCTTAGTATAGAGGGACAAGAAGTTTCCAGTCCTAAAGATATATACGAGATCATCACTGTCCTTGATTTGAGACCTGGCGATCGCGTCAAGCTAAAAGTATGGAGAGAAGGTAGAATTATTGATAGATATTTAATTTTGGACAGTCTCTAAAATGATAGCAAAAGAAGGAAGGTTGTTTTTAATCCCACTTGTTCTGGTAACATTTCCCATTGGAGTTTTTGCTCACGCGTATAGTAATCAATTATTAATTGTAACATATTACCTACTTGGATTCNTTACTCTTTTTTTACTGTATTTCTTTAGAGATCCAATAAGAGAACTACCACGCAATCCAAATGCATTTGTTTCACCCGCCGATGGAAAAATAATTTCAATTAAAACTATAGATGATGAGCATGCGGGTAAGTCTTCAATTGAAATCTCAATTTATTTAAACCTCTTCAACGTTCACGTTGTTCGCTCTCCTTTTGATGGAAATGTTGAAGAAGTTAATAGAGTAGAAGGTCAGTTTATACCTGCTTTTGAACACAACGCTAGCGATGTAAATGAAAAAACTATAGTAAAAATGAAAAATCCTGATTGCAGATACAAAATAAGGAAAGTTGCAGGATTAATAGCTAGAAGAATAATTTGTTACGCAGAAAAGAACATAGAATTTAAAAGAGGCTCGAGGATGGGATTTATTCGTTTTGGTAGTAGGGTTGATATGATTGTACCTTCAAACATTAAAATAATTGCCAAAGAAGGAGATAGAGTTTTGGGAGGAAAAACAATTATAGCTGAGCTAAGCACATGACAAAAAGATCTATAGGTATCGTAGTGCTTATTTTATTCTTTGGAACTATGCTTGGTACTCTACTCGGAGAATTTTTAGGCTGGATTCTTCCGGATAGCGTTGTGCGCGAATTTTTCTTAAGAAGCGTTGACTTTTCTTTAGCAGGATTATCCTCAGATGGTTCAGGGGTAATTTCACTTGATTTCATTATGTTTTCTGTTCAATTCGGCCTTCAATTAACCTTTAATTTTACTAGCATTATAGGTCTAGCAGTATCTTATTATTTTTTGCGTTATTTTCGTTAAAATGAATATATTTTATTACAGTTTTATTTAAAATAATTGGAGGACTACATGTCATATACAAATATAACTTATGCAGGAATGCCAGGCGGGTGGGAAATAGCTTTAATTGCATTAGTCATTCTATTAATTTTTGGCGCCAAAAGATTACCCGGTCTTGCGCGCGGCCTTGGTCAAGGAATACGTGAATTCAAAGGCGCTGTTGATGGGGTTAAGGATGAACTTAATGATGTTCAAGAAAGTATAGAAACCCCTGAAGAAGATAAAAAATCATAGTTAATTACNTTTATTTCATAGAGTTTCAAATTTGTTTCTTATAGCTATTTTAGAAACAGCNTCTTTATATCAAACCTTAAACCAGTAANCCCTTACAATGGTCACGTTTGCGAGCCCTTGGTTCTTATCCCTTCTTTTGTTAATACCAATTTTATTTGTTGTTAAAAATCTTTTAAGTAAAAGTAAAAATGGTGTTTTAAAGCTCTCTTCGCGCACAATAGTCTCTTNCCAAATGATAAAAAAAGGTCAATTAAAAAATAGAATACTCACCTTTTTTCATTTTGCAGTAATAATATTGATAATTATNGGATTAGCGCGCCCCAGAATCATTCAGTCCTTACAAGAAAAAAGTATTGAAGTGATAGATATAGTTCTCGTTATTGATATAAGCTCCTCAATGCTTGCTACAGATTTTAAACCAAATCGCCTTGAAGTTGTAAAAAAAACNGCTAAAAACTTCATTGAAAAAAGNGACGGTGATAGGTTAGGTATTTTAGTTTTCGCTGGAGAATCTTTCATACAATGCCCACTGACCGTTGATCATGATGTTCTTTTGTCGCTCATGGATGAAATAAGTGTTGCTCAGCAATCCTTCGATGGAACAGCAATTGGAATGGCAATTGCAAATGCAACAAACAGGCTTAGAAAATCTACAGCAAAATCAAAAGTCATGATTTTATTATCTGACGGTAGTAACAATGCTGGTGAATTAGACCCTAACACAGCAGCCGACTTAGCCAANCAGTTNGGAATTAAAATATACACTATAGGCGCTGGTACCAATCAAGACGTATCATTTATTCCTGGNCGNGGATATATTCGAAATGAGATAGATGAAAAAACTTTACAGTCAATTGCAAAACAAACTGGAGGTGCATATTTTAGAGCCACCAATAATCAAGCATTAGAAGAAATTTACTCTACTATTGATGAATTAGAGCGCACTGAAGTTGAAATTAAAGTGTATACTCAGTATCAAGAACTTTATGGATGGCTTTTTATTCCAGCGCTACTACTAGGGGTTGGGGGAAATATTCTTGAGCGATACATTTTTAGGAGAAGGTTTTGATTGAGTTCAAGTATCCAGTATTNCTTTTGNTGTACCTACCTNTTTTTGTNGTTNTGCTGATAGATCTTATTTTTGCCAAGAGATCAGATTCATTCTTTAANTTATCAGAAAACCTAAAGTCTACTTTATTTGAAAAAATTGATTTTGGTAAAGTAAGATTAAAAAGAATANTGTCAGTATTCTCTATGGCTACGCTTATCTTTGCAGCCTCTGGGCCGCAAGTGGGAATAAGGCTATCTCCAGTTGATAGAAAAGGTCTCGATTTAGTTTTTTGTATTGATGTCTCCTCAAGTATGCGAGGTACGGACATCAAACCATCCAGNCTTGGTAAGTCAAAATTTGAAATTTCTCAAATGATTAAAAATCTCAAAGGCGATAGGGTGGCTTTCATTGTTTTTGCCGGATCAAGCCACTTATATTTGCCGCTAACCACTGATTATGAAGCTGCACAACTGTTTCTTGATCAAATAGATACGGATATGATTCCCACCCAAGGCACTGATTTGAGCACGGCNATTGAAACTGGTCTATCTGCCTTTTCTGAAGATGATTCAAAGTATAAGGTCTTGGTTTTAATTACAGATGGTGAAGATCATGAGGGAAAAGCAATTGACCTTGCCAAACAGGCTTCAAAAAGAGGTATGATCATACACACAGTCGGAGTGGGTACTTCTTCGGGTTCGCTGATACCGGTGACTTCATCAAATGGTTCGATAGATTATAAAAAAGACAAAGATGGTAGATTGGTAACCTCACAGCTAAATGAGGATATNCTTAGNAACATATCTGATGCCGGTAATGGGATTTTTCTTCGGTTTAACAATAAGCCAGCTAATTTTAAAAATCTTTTAAATGAAATTGATTCTATGGAAAAACGTTCAATTGCCTCTCATGTATACTCTGAATTTGAAGATCAATACCAAAAATTTGGATTATTGTCTTTGTCGTTAATGACCATTGGAATGATGATAGGTAGTCAAAGGAAAAAATCATGATCAAGATGCGATCAATAGTTTTTTATGCTTTTTATATCGGATCTTTTGCGATTTGTCAAGATCAAGGATTGGACAATTTCAATAGCGAGCGATTCCTTGAAGCTCAGAATTATTATGACTCTATTCTTCTTGAAGATAGCAATAATCCTAAGGCTCATTATGGAAAAGGTTCATCGGAATATATGCTTGAAAATTACGACAATGCACAAACGTCATATAATGAGGCGCTAAATACTTCGGAGGATAAATTAAGAGCTAAGGCGCTTTACAATCTTGGTAACATCAGTTTTAAAAATAATAAACTTGAAGAAGCACTCGCGCTGTACAGAAAAGCACTTGAGCTTGACCCTTCTGATGATGAGGCTCGATATAATTATGAGTATATAAAATACCAAAAGAGTCCTCCAGAAGAAAAAAACAATGACGATAATAGCGAGAAAGAGCAAGACGAAAATAAAGAAAAGNAAAAAGAAGAAGAGGGCAATAAAAACGAAGAAGAAGAAGATAAAAAAGATAGCGAAGATGAGAAGAATCAAAATGATGAAAAAAAAGACCAAGAAAACAATGAGGACAAGAAGCAAGAAGAAAGCAATCAAAACGATGATTCTAGCATGAATAATGAAGAATCTGAACAGCAGCCTCAAAATCAAAAAAAATCTCAAGATCTTAAGAAGGCTGAAAGTATATTAGACGCGATAAAAAACGATGAAAAAGTGATGCAAAAACAACTAATTCAAAAAGCAAAAACAAAAAAACTTTTGAAGGACTGGTAATGAAATTTTGCCGTCTTTTTCAAAATATTTTTTTAATCGGTTCATTCATACCTCTTTACGGGCAAGTATCAGTTACCGCATCAGTGAGCCATAACACTGTATCAAAATCGGAAACCTTTTCTTTTAAGATAGTCGCACTAAACGCCAATGAATCTCCAAGCGTGGATGTATCGCCATTAGGATCAAATTTTAAGGTCATTAGCGGTCCTGCCCAGCAAACCAACATTCAATGGGTCAATGGTTCTATGACAAGCTCAAGAAGTTTATCGTGGACATTATTAGCTCTTCAAAGCGGAAGGTTAAATATTCCATCTCTTAACGTGAGAGTCGGATCTCAGGTATACAAAACAAACCCAATAGGAATTACAGTTGAAAAAGGGCTTGGCAGAGCACAGGTTGCAAACCTTTTCATCGAAGCTAAGCCGGATAAAGAGCAAATTCACCTGGGAGAGCAAGTAACAGTTACCTACCGCCTGTTTACGAGGACAAATCTTTCCGTAGAAAGTATTGAATATCCAAAAACTGTGGGGTTTTGGAGCGAAGATCTTTTACCTGCGCGAACGGCCAGATTCAACAATACCCAGATAAATGGTGTGAACTATAAAGTTGCCACACTTTACAAATCCGCAATGTTTCCTACGCAAACCGGTAAGCTTAAAGTTACTCCTATGACCGCAATATGTAACGTTGAAGTGTCCCAAAGAAGAAGAAGAGGGGTGTTTGACGATCCTTTTTTTAACTCAATGTTCCAAGAAACTCAGCGAAAATTCATTGAGTCTGATACTTTAGAAATCACCGTTATGCCTTACCCGAAATCTCCACCAGCTGATTTTACAGGTGCGGTGGGTCAATTTTCTATTGAATCATGGCTTGATACATCCACAGTTTCTATCAATGAGGCTATAACCTTACACGTGAGCTTAGAAGGAACGGGCAATTTGAATCAGTTTAAACTATCTCCATTTAGTTTTCCACAAAATATGGAAGTCTTTCCGCCAACTGCTTCGTTCCAAAGAGATGAATTTAGAGATCAGCTCACAGGTCAACAAAAATTTGAGTATATATTAATTCCTCGCCAGTCAGGTTCATTTGTCATTAATCCAATGGTGCTTACTTATTTTGACCCAGTCATCGATGAGTTTAAAACCATAAAAACAAAACCAATGACCCTAGAAGTAAACCAAAGCATGCAAGGAACTTATCAGCCAAAATTGAGCGGTAAAGAAAATGTCAATATAATCGCAAACGATATTCGTTTTATCAAAACTGATACAAAAATAAAACTTAAATCAAATCCTAGCTCAATCAGTCTTTGGATCTTATCTCCGTATGTTTTAGCAATGTCAATTTTTCTACTTCCATCGGTCACAGGTAGAATAAGTCATAGACGTGCAAGCAATCTTGATTTTCGCAACAACAAAGGTGCTCTCAAGGTTGCTTTAAAAGATATTAAAAAAGAGATNTCCGATCCTTATTCTGATTCCTCCAGGGTCCTCTATGGTTANATCAAAGCTAAATTATATTTAAATACCAATAAGCTTGACCCCCTCATTTTAGAACAAAATCTTAAAAATAAGATATCAACTGAACTTTTAAACAGGGTAGTTCTCTTAGCAAAAATTTGTGACGCTGGTAGATTTTCACCTGAGTCCAGTCAATTAAAGGATGATATAAAAGTTGAAATCACCAACCTTCTAAAGGATTTGGATAGGTCCCTATGAAAAGACATATCTACATCTGGATAATTGTACTCCAGGCTTTATTTGCTCAGAGCAATAACGATCTTTTTACTAGTGCAAATGAATTATATAAAATAAATGATTACCAGTCAGCAATAAGAAATTATGAGCAAATTTTATCATCAAGCGAACATGAAGATATTTACTACAATTTGGGAAACGCTTATTTTAGAAATGGTGATATTGGAAAGTCGGTGTGGGCCTTTGAAAAAGCCTTTATTTTAGATCCCCGTGACCCAGATATTAAATTTAATCTCGATTATTTAAGATCATTGGTGAGAGACAGAATTATTGCTCCAAAGGATTTATTTTTACTTTCGATGTACAAAAAAACTATAGAAAAATTTACACTATCAGATCTTTTATTCATCTCAGGTGCTTTATTACTGCTATTATCAATAATATATTTTTTAGTTGAGTTTTCATATTTATCAAAAAAAATCAGCAAATATCTTAAATATTTTTCAACTGCAGCTTTGATCTTTTTTGCTTGGATGGTCTTGGATAAATATTGGAGCGTATCTGATAGATCTTATGGAATTATTCTTGCTTCAGCCGTTGATGTTCGCTCGGCTCCTGTTATGCGTGGTCAAAATGTAGTTTTTAGAATTCATGAAGGTACAAAAGTTGAAATTCAAAATTCAGAATTAGGTTGGAATGAAATTATTTTACTAGATGGTAAAAAAGGATGGATTTTGTCAGAGGATATCAAAGAACTATGAATTATGTAAGGCTAATTATTCTTTTTAATTTCGTTTTTTCTCAGAGCAATAGTGATTTTAATCCAGCTCTTTTAAACGACCCTGAGCCTTTATGGCCAAAGATAGTCAACCCTCTCAATTCTTATGACGCTAGCAAAATAATGAACCAAGAAATCGATACTACCGCTGCTGAGATTGAAGGGTTTAGAGTTCAGGTTTTTGCCACACAAGATCGTAACAAGGCAGATGATCTTAAAGAAAATCTTTCCTTAAGCTATGCGGAGACATCTTATGTAATTTTTGAAGCACCAAACTATAAGGTTAGAATGGGTGATTATTTAGATAGAAAAAATGCTGAAAAACTACGAAAGCGATTGATTGCAAACGGCTTTCCTTCATCTTGGATAGTAAGAACTAGAATTCTGCCGAAAATGAAAAACTAAAAATGAAATTTTCTATTATCAATGATATTGGCTTCGTCTCGCAAATCTTTCATCCATTCGCTATAAGCTTCTCTCTCTTTTCTGTTTATAAGTTCTGCTCGAAGACTTTCAATTGAATTTGACCAATTTGTTGAGTCAAGCTTTTCAATCTCTAGCACCTTAACAACACCATGACCTCTTGAAGTTTTTATAGGNCCTAAAATATCGCCAATTTCAGATGNTAATAGCGCTCCAACTAGCTGATCTGATCTACCCAAAGAAATAAACGAACTGTTAAGATTCTTTTTATCAGAAGGGATTAATTCTANCCTGCTATTGGACTCCTTAAAGGATTCAAAAGATGAGCCAGATTGAATTTTTGATTTAATCTCTTCAGCAAGTAGACTTGTTGCTTCAAGCTCATNTTTTTCAAACATATTCTTATAGATCGTATTTTTTACTTNTTCAAAGCTTTCGATTCCTTNNGGTGTAATGGAGTCTAGCTTNAAAACNGCATAAAAACTNTCNGTTTCTAAAGGCTCAGATANAGAACNAACTTTTGAATTGAANGCCCATCGTACTGCGGATCTAAAAGGACCAATCTGAGGAATGAANAAATCTCCCTCTTTGATATTTAAAGCTTTCTGAATAGTAACATTATGACTGTCAAGAGCAGCGGATAGACCATAATCCTGAGCATCATAGCTAAAAAGAGTAGCCTTTCTTCTNAGNTCAGTTCGCGATTTTTGACCNAGTTCAATGTTTAATAANATATGTCGAGCTTTAATTTGATGGTTGTCTTTATTTCTATTTCTNACACTATCCACTTTAATTACATGATAGCCAAATTGTGTTAAAACGGGNCCAACAACAGAACCNCGCCTAGCCTTAAATGCTGCAGTTTCGAATTCTTTAAGCATTTGACCTTTACCAAACCAGCCCAAGTCTCCACCTTTGGATGAGTCAGCTGAAAATCTNTTTCCAGGGTCTTGCGTATGGATATTTGCCAAATTTGAAAAATCTGAACCATCTTTGTATTCATTGATCAGCTCTAAAGCCTCTTGTTTCGTTCTTACNGTATCTTCAAAGGTNGGTTTTTTTTGCCAACTTACGATAGATAGATGTCTTTTTTCAGGTTCTTCAAAATCATCTTTATTCTTTTTATACTCTTTTTCTAGCTCTTCATCCGTTGGTTTTATTACGCGATCNTGAATAGCATTTTTTGGAATGTGTATAGCTNTAATAGTATANTCTAAATTTTTCTTAATATATTCATTCTTAATATCNTCCTCACTTACAACGGCGGACATTTTAATGGTTTGCTGNAGTTTATAACGNGGTAGATAAAAATCTCTCATCCATGCTTCAATGGGACCCCAATCTACCATCCCAGGCGTGTTNAGAGCTTGCATGTAGTATTCCTGGTCGAATGCGTTATTTCTAAAGAATATCTGCTGAACATCAAAGGGGGGATTGTTTTTCAAATGATATAAAATCTCATCATCAGTAACTTTAATATTGAGATCATTTATAGCTTGTTGGGTCAACCTTTCTTCGATAAAAGCATTCCAAACTTGCTGCCGAATGTTTTCTAAATATTGATCTGAAATCTCTCCGCCTGAATCTTGAATAGCTCTTAGGCGTGCTGTAACAGCTTGATTGAATTGGTCAGGAGTAATTTTATCACCATTAACTGATCCAATTGCTTCTGCAGGATTTACTCTGCCAAGGAGCTGATCGATGATATTNGCCCCACCAACTAATCCTCCAACACTCATACTNAAAAGAAATAGAATAAGAAGAGCCCATAAGAATATGTG
This sequence comes from Fidelibacterota bacterium, assembly GCA_002724475.1. Lineage (GTDB taxonomy): Bacteria > Fidelibacterota > Marinisomatia > Marinisomatales > TCS55 > TMED108. The sequence continues at coordinate 13,204 of PBOO01000063.1, forward strand.
AGANCGATCGCGAATAGTTGTCAGCATTGCCATAAAATATTTTCCTTAAATTGAATACCTTAAATAATAATGTTTAAGGGTGCGAAATTTATGATTTACAAACATCTAAAGGCAACTTATCATCTAAATAATTNGATAAATAATTTTTAAATGAAATTTTTAGTATCAAATGACCTATAAAAAACCAAAACCTTCCCATCACCCTCTAGTTGACTCAGGCCCGCTTTCAAGTTTGTATAAAAATTTAATTAAATGNAAAGAATGCTCAAGAATTGTTGATTTTAGAACAAAAGTTGCTNANNATAAAAGGAAGCAATTTCTCGATTGGAAGTATTGGGGAAAGCCAATACCTGGGTTTGGCGACGTNAATGCTGAATTATTGATNCTTGGTCTAGCTCCCGCAGCNCATGGTGGAAATAGGACGGGTCGAGTCTTTACTGGAGACAAATCAGCAGATTTTCTTGTAAANTGTCTTTATGATGTCGGTATAACTAATCAGCNAAATTCNGAGCATCTCTTNGATGGATTAGTTATGAATAATGCCTTTATGACGCCCGTTTTAAAGTGCGTGCCACCTTACGATAAGCCAACTGCTGATG
>PBOO01000064.1 GCA_002724475.1 Fidelibacterota bacterium
GAAGGAATCAAAACTTCCGATGGAGCAGGCGTTAATTTGACCCGCATCATTGGAAGTCCTGAGTTGAATATGCTAGACCCTTTTTTGCTCTTAGATGAGTTTGGTAGCGACAACCCAAACGACTATATCGCAGGTTTTCCTCCGCATCCACATCGCGGGTTTGAGACCATAACCTATATGATCAATGGAAAATTCACGCATAAGGATACTGCGGGCAACGAAGGACATCTGAGCGATGGTGGAGTGCAGTGGATGACCGCTGGTAAAGGAGTGATCCATAGCGAGATGCCTGAGCAGACCGAAGGACTGGTTCGCGGATTTCAGCTTTGGTTCAATCTGCCTAAAGAAAAGAAAATGATCGATCCAGCCTACCATGACATTCAGGCCGATCAGATCCCCATCGTTGAGCTTGAAGACGGTAAGGTCAAGGTGATCTCAGGAACCTTTCANGATGCAACCGGTCCTGGAAGGCCNCACACNGGNATGATGTATCTNGACGTTCACTTGAACAGTAAGCAAGATATNAGNCTNCCNATCGAGAATGGTTGGAACGGCTTNATCTACGTTTATGAAGGTTCNGTCGACGCCAACATGAGCGTTCCAAAAGGAAACCTTGCTGTGCTTGATACTGATCATGACTTTTTGTGTACCTCTGCGGAAGAAAATACGAGATTCATTNTGGTAGCAGGTCAGCCGCTCAATGAGCCGGTTGCGCGTGGCGGACCTTTTGTGATGAACACCAAAGGGGAGATCCTTCAGGCCTTTGAAGATTACCAGTCTGGAAGACTTGGCTAACGCTACCCACTAATCTATTCAAACAAAAGCCCTTTGATTTCGGTCGAGGGCTTTTTTATTATTCACCAGTATTTTGCTCAAAGTAGCGAACTAAAGACAAAAAAAATGCAGAAAAGAAACATCATTGAAATCGTTGGAATCATAAGCGTTGTGGGTTCCTTGGTCTTTGTAGGTATCGAGATCAANCAGAATACCTCTGCGGTGCGCGGTGCAACCCAGCAGGCGGTCTCATCGCAGGTGTCTGAAATGTATAGGATCGTTTCAGAAAATGAGCGAATGGCGGATCTGATCAATCAAGCTTTGAANGGAGCAACAAAAANCGACCTTTCNGAAGCCGATTATGTAAGTTTCTGGAATTTTCAAATGATGGGCCTGAGAAGAATAGANAATATCTATCTGCAATATAAGAATGGNCTGTTAACNGAGGACGCGTTTAGTAGGATCGGGATGGGTATCTACAGAACCAAACTGGTCNGAGAGGTTTGGGATGAAAGGCGCGGAGATTTTGAAAAGGATTTTGCAGAGTTTTTTGAAAGGCTTAGAGATGATGAGTAATCGAATCATCCTTGAAGGGGTTGGNATTGTAAGCGTGATTGGCTCTCTNATTTTTGTTGGTCTTGAGATCAGCCAAAACACCGCCGCCGTTCGCGGTGCAACGCAGCAAGAGATATCCTATCAAGTTTCAGAGATGTATAAGATCGGCGCTGAGAACGAAAAGATCGCATCGATCATGAGCCGATCCTACCAGGGCATCACCAAAGAAGAACTGACCGATACGGATTATCTGCAATTTTGGCTCTTTTCNATGATGGGGTATCGGCGCGTTGAGAATATCTATTTGCAATTCAAGAACGGATTTTTAAAGCAAGAAGCTCTAGACCGTATCGGGATGTCGTTCTACAGGACCCCACTGCAGCGGCAGATATGGGAGGAGCGAAAGTATGATTTTGATCCTGAGTTTGCCATCTTCTTTGAAACCCTTCGAGACAGCGCGCAATGAAAAGAATGATTTTTATCATGGCACTATCCTTGCCTGTAGCGCAAGGACAACTTATCAAATTGCTTCCCAGCTGGACCACCTACAGCTCCAAAGGTCTTTTTGACCATCGCGGGGGCTTTAGTTTTTACAGCGTTTCAAAGGTAAGATCCCTTTCTGAAAAAAGGCAGCTCCACCTCAGCGCTGGATCATCGCTCTTCATCCATTCGGTTACCGCGGGAATGCGCAACGACTTTGACAGTCCGCTGTCGTTTTTCAATCGTTCGTATGCCGTGACCTCGCTTGCCTTGTGGGCACTGCCAACCCAGACCTCAGAATCGATGAATCTACGGCCAGTTGCAAGCGTTTCTTTGGGTCTTGAGAAGGATCTGTCTGAGAAAACGTCGCTGCATATGGGTCTTTTGATAGGTGGGAGCGTGTCAGGTAAGGGCTCTGGAGTTGATATCTATCCCGTCCCGACGTTAAGCTACGTTAAACGCTGGTAGCATTATCACGAGATTTCGTTTAGCCTTCCTTTTTCTATTCGTTGCCTGCAGCGCACCGGATGAAAAGGATGCGGTCGTTGAGTGCTTGGAGACCAAGTCGCCCCCTTTTTATGGAACCATCTTCATCGACCCGGACATCATCACTCCTGACGATCCAACAACCTTCCTTGATCTGAGCTATACTGGAACCGGATCGCGTATGATGTACGATCGCCGCAACGGTGGGGCATGGGTGACGCTCATTCCCTTTTTGTTCAATGCTAGGTTTGACGATGGTCTAACGATCGAGATCCAGGTCAACCCTGAATTTGAGACCAAAGAAATTGCAGAGANNTTTGCAAAGAAATTTGCGCCGGTGATCGGTAGGCTCACCACGGAGCTAAGGCGTGACGTTGAGACCGTATGGATNCATCGAGGCATGGAGCCCTTTGGAGGNGGCAACAACAACTTGCTNATNCACACGGATTGGTCCGAGCGACACTACGAACGGCAAGGAATACTGGAAGAGACCTTTGTCCATGAAGCGGCGCANACCTCGCTCGATGCTCNGCACGCGCANAGCGCAGAGTGGCTNCAGGCTCAGGAAGCGGACTGCCATTTCATTTCAACCTACGCAGAAGACTATTCCCTACGTGAGGATATCGCCGAAAGTTATTTGCCCTACCTTGCGGTTCGCTATCGCTCTGACCGGATCTCTGAGGCCTTGAAGCGACAAATAGAATTGACGATCCCGAACCGGATCAAGTATTTTGACGCTCAACAGTTTTCTATGTACCCCATGGTCAACGAGTGACAAGTGTCACTTGCGTAGAATTGCAGTATAGATTTTTAATTCTAAAGTCTTAATTTCTCGCACTTTCTATAGTAATAAATTGTTAACACTCCGTCATATATTAGCTGTCTTTGCTATATTAGCATTCGTGCGGGCTCAAGAAAGCTCCGTTGTGAGTGTTGGTGTCATCGATTTTCAAGCCGAGGGAATCAGCGATCTTGAGGTTCAAACGCTTACCCAGCGCTTTACCTCTGAGCTGAACAACACCGCCAAAGCTATCCTTTCTGATCGTGACGTGCTGAACGATCAGATCACTGGAGCGGGCATGACGGTTGCAGGCTGTAAAACGCCCAACTGCGTTTTAAGCACCATAGGTGACCTACTCGGCGTTCAATACATTGTAACCGGTTCGATCAGCAAGAACGGTGACAGATACGCCCTTGCCGCTGTTCTGACCGATGTTGTGACCCGTGAAGCCGAACGCGTTCTGTCCACGGATTACACTGGACCCGTTGACGGCATGATCACTGAGCTCGAGATCATGGCCTGGGAGATCATGGATCAAGAACCTCCCGAAGCCCTGCTGGGTAAACGCAAAGGCAAGACCAAGAAGAAGCTTAAGAAACCCAACGCCAAAAGCTCGCTCGGTGCGCTGGCACGCGCCACCGTGATGCCGGGCTGGGGCCACTTCTACTTGGATCAAAATCAAAAAGGGAGAATGTTTTTAGGCGCGGAAGTGGTGGCGCTTGCGACCGGTTATTTTGCCTACATCAATTACAGTCGAGCGTACGAGGATGTCGATCGCTATTGGGGATTTTACAAGGAGGCTACCGACCACAGTAAACTGCAAACCTACAAGGAACGCACCTTAGAGGCTGAGCAGATCATGCTCGATAACAACAACCTTTTGACCGTTGCATTTCGGGCAGCGGCAGCGATCCATTTGATCAACATGCTGGATGCCTACATGACCGAGATCGTGCAAAAGCCGCTCGGCGCAAACGCCAACGTAGGTCTTCGTCTCGATCCTATTTCCAATCAACCGCAACTGAGGCTGACCATTGCGCTCGATTAATCTTACCTTAATTGTTGGCGCACTTATGTTTGTCTCGTGCGATCTGATCGATCCAACCTTTGAAAACGTTCTTGATGTTCAGAACAACGATCCACCCGCGTTATTGTTTAGCCCGGAAGAGTATACCGCGAGTGTGGGTGAAGAGGTAGCGGTAAATCTTTACGCGCTTGAAGTTGAGAATGTGGCAGCGCTGCAAGCACAGATCTTGTACGACAAGGATCGCTTAGAGATCGTATCAATTGGACCTGGAACATTCTTTGATAGTAACGACTCGCCGCTCTTTGTTACCGATACCTCAAACCCTGGAAGGCTTGACGTGTACTCCGTATTCTTAGGCTCCAGTAAAGAGGTCTCGGGGACGGGTGATCTTGCTACGATCGTATTTCGAGTGATCGCTGCGGGGGACGCGTATCTTGAGGTTTCTGGTGCTTCTGAACTTTTGAATAAGGCCAGTCAACCTATCGCGTTGAAAAGTTTAGGCATAGGAGTGATCCGTGCGCAGTAAGTTGATCTTACGAACTTTTCTTTTGTTGAGTGCAGGTATCAGTAGTTTGTTTGCTCAAACTCCTGTTCGTGCATACGATATTCAAAACCTCGAACAGCAACAAAAAGAAGAGACGCTTTTTGAAATGCCGAACGATACTTTAGAGAAAGACCGCTCTAGTATCCTGCAAAAATCCTCTTCCAGTTTGACAAATTCAAGTATGTCCACGGAAACTTTAACCTTTACCAATGCCGGAGCAACCGGTCGAAATGGCCCAACCCAGAATCAGATCAATACGGCGTATTCGGGAACGACCCTTGAAAGCAAGGTCACGATCAATACCCAAGGTATTCAAGAGTGGACGGTTCCCGCTACAACCACCTACACGATCGATGCCTATGGCGCGAATGGCGGCGGCGGAAGTGGTTATTTAGGAGGATTGGGCGCGCGAATAAAAGGAGATTTTGATCTTACAGCCGGTGACGTGATTAAGATCGTTGTAGGNCANACNGGNCTTGCTGTAACAAGCNCATCTNNTAGTGGNGNNGGNGGNGGCGGCGGNACCTATGTCATGAAATCAACTTACAACAACGATGCTTCTGTGTTGGTGATCGCTGGTGGTGGNGGTGGCGGCGCAAATTATCAAACCAATCAAAGCAGTATTTATCAAGGACAGTCCGGTACCAGCGGAGGATCAACCAAGAACAGTGGCGGAGGAACAAACGGTAGCGGTGGAGGAATAGTAACAGACGACTGTTGTCTTGCAGCCTACGATGGTGCTAGTAGTAAAGAAGGCGCTGCAGGTGGTGGAGGTTTGCTCACAGATGGCACAGACTCCCATAATGATTCAGGAGGCCACGCGTTCGTCAATGGCAGCGTAGGGGGAAAAGGAAACAGGGTTACTAATAGTTATACAGATAATACAAACCGTGGACACGGAGGTTTTGGTGGTGGTGGCGGCGCGAGATGGGATAATGTCCCCAGAAGCGGCGGCGGCGGTGGATATAGTGGCGGTCAAGGAGGTTACGCCTATGGTCATACAGCTGGCGGCGGCGGCGGATCAAAGAACACCGGATCAAACCAAACCAATACCGCAAACTCTCGTAGCGGTCACGGTCAGGTTATCATTACGTATATACCCGGTCCATCCATGACCATTACGGCAGCCAACAGCAGTGGCACTGCTGTTGCTGATGGCGCGACCACGAACGACGCTACGCTTACTTTAACGTTTACGTCAAGCGATGCAACCTCCAATTTTGTCGCGGGCGACATCACCGTCTCAGGCGGTGCGATCAGCAATTTTGCGGCCACCAGTTCGACTGTGTATACCGCAACCTTTACGCCATCAGCCAATGGGGCTACCACGATCGATGTAGCGGCTGGCACGTTCACCGATGCTGAAGGCGATAACAATCAAGCTGCGACCCAGTTCAACTGGACATACGATACCGTGAGTCCGACCATGACCATCACCGCTGCGAACGGCGGCGGAAGCGCAGTTGCGGATGGCGCAACCTCAGGCGATGCGAATCTAACCGTGACCTTTACTTCTAATGAAGCGACTAGTAATTTTGCCGCGGGCGACATCACGGTCTCCGGCGGATCGATCAGTAATTTTT
>PBOO01000014.1 GCA_002724475.1 Fidelibacterota bacterium
GACAGCGATCAAGCAATTATCCTAGATCAGGTGCTCAATGGAGTTGCGTCACGGATGGCCATACTTTATTTACTGCTTGGAGGAAAACAAGAAAAGGAAACAAAGCAGTGAAAATATCGAAGCTTAAAAAAAATACCATTCTAAAAAATGGTACTATAATTGACCCCTTAAATAACACCGAGAAAAAAGCTGATGTATATATAGAAAATGGCCTAATAAAGTCCATAGGAAAAGTTTCAACCCAAAAATCAGCCGAGACTATTGATTGTAAAGGATTGATTATAACTCATGGTTTTTGTGATTTACATGCACATTTCCGTGAGCCCGGTAGAGAGGATAAGGAAGATTTGAATTCTGGATCTGAATCTGCTCTAGCAGGAGGATTTACAAGGGTGTGCATCATGCCAAACAGCGAACCTCCAGTTGACTCGCCTGAAGTAATACGCTACTTAATTGAGAGATCTGATGAGTGCCCTATTTACATTCACCCGATCGGAACTATAACTAAGGGTCAAAAAGGGGGCGAGCTCACAGAGATGGGAACAATGATCTCAGAGGGAGCTGTTGCTTTTAGTGATGACGGTTTGCCAGTAAGCGATTCTGGGGTAATGTTAAACGCTTTAACGTATTCAACAATGTTTGATATACCTATAATTAATCACGCTGAAGACGACTGTTTGAAAAGAGACGGGTTAATGCATTTAGGCAAAACCTCAACTGAGCTTGGCTTGGCTGCCAGTCCTGACCTAGTAGAGTCAAACATGGTATTTAGAGATCTTGAATTATCTGTTTTTACAGGTGCAAGGCTACATATACCCCATGTTAGTACAGCAAAATCAGTTGACCACATTAAAACAATAAAAAAGAAAAACAGCAAAATTAGCGCTGAAGTAACGCCTCATCATCTTTATTTCATTGATGAAAATTTATCTTCCTATAATACAAACCTCAAGGTGGCGCCTCCCATTCGATCTAGAAACGATAGGAGCGCATTAATCAAAGCGGTGAAGAATGGAATAATTAATTGCATTGCTACTGATCATGCACCTCATACCATTGAAGAAAAGGAAGGAACATTTGATATGGCACCCTGTGGAATGATCGGTCTAGAATCATGTTATGGCGCTATTAACAAAGTCTTACACCATCAAAATCGTATGGATCAAATCTCAGTTATTAAGTTATTGACGGTTAACCCTAGAAAGATAATAGGCTTTGATTTAGATCTTTTTAAAATTGATACTCCTGCAGAGTTGGTTATCCTTGATCCAGATAAAGAATGGGAGTTTTCATCTAAAAATATTTTTTCAAGGTCTAAAAACTCTCCTTTTATTGGTGAAAATATGATGGGTAAGATTATTAATACTATTGTAAAAAATCACATTACCACACTAGATTAATAAAAAGTTGACTATCACAGTCATAATAAGCTAATATTGTCGGCTGATTTCTAAGCTAAAAATATGAAAACAAAATCACTCAAATCTAACGAAATAACCAAAGACTGGTATATTGCAAACGCTGAGGGAAAGACTCTTGGTAGGTTTGCTAGCGAAGTTGCAAAAGTACTTCGAGGTAAGCATAAGCCAACTTTTACGCCTCATATGGATATGGGAGATTTTGTTGTGGTTGTCAACGCAGAAAAGATAAATGTTTCTGGAAATAAAGAAAGTGATAAAACTTACTTCAAACACACCGGTTATATAGGCTCTACAACCTTTACTAAATTAGACCATATGAGACGTTCTCATCCGGAACGTATTGTTGAAAAAGCAGTATGGGGAATGCTTCCAAAAAATCGTCTTGGTAGAGCTATTTTCAAACATCTTAAGGTATATACCGGCCCCTCNCATCCTCATGAGGCGCAAAAACCAAAAGAGCTAGCCTTTTAATGGCATCTGCANTCTATAAAGCTATTGGNAGAAGAAAAGACTCTGTTGCCCGAGTTAATATGGNTCCTGGTAAAGGTGAAATTTCGATCAACGGACGCCCGTTCAAAGATTATCTTTGTAGAGAAAGTCTAGCTATTGTCGTTACGCAACCTCTTGATTTGATCGACCAAAGAAATGCCTATGATTTAAAAATTAATGTCAACGGNGGTGGGCTCAGCGGACAAGCTTCTGCAATTAGACTTGGTATTGCTCGTGCCTTAAATGAAGTNAGTGCAGACTTTAGGACTCCTTTGAAACAGGCAGGTTTTCTTACAAGAGATGCTAGAGAAGTTGAAAGAAAAAAATACGGTCAACCTGGCGCACGTAAAAAATTCCAATTTTCTAAACGATAAATATATATATGTCAAAAATCAAATTTGAAGATCTTTTAGGTACGGGTGCTCACTTTGGTCATGTGACTCGGAAGTGGGATCCAAATTTCAAGCCTTATGTGCTAATGGAAAAAAATGGCATTCATATTATTAATCTTGATGAGACGATACGCTGTCTCGATGTTGCCACCACATTTTTAGAGTCAAAATCTAAAAAAGGAGGGGAGTTTCTTTTTGTTGGTACAAAGAAACAGGCTAGGGATATTGTACAACAAGAAGCAGATCGATGCTCAATGTTTTATGTTGTTGAGCGCTGGCTTGGNGGTACACTTACAAACTTTGCAACCATTAAAAAGAGCATAAAGCGTCTAAATCTTTTAGAAAAAGAAGGTTCTCCAATTTATGAGAATCAAACAAAAAAAGAAGTTCAGATGCTTAATCGTGAAAGGATCAAACTCTCTGATCAACACCGCGGTATTAAAGATATGCGAAGATTGCCTGATGCTGTTATTATTGTTGATGCTAAGCTTGAAAGTACAGCCATTGCTGAAGCTGGCAGACTGGGCATACCTATTATTGCAATTGTTGATTCAAATACCGATCCAACTTTGATCGACTATCCTATTCCAGCAAACGATGATTCGATTCGAACAATTCAATTGATTATATCTGCGCTAGCTGATACCATTATGAATTCTGCTAAAAAGACAAAAAAAATTGACAACGAGAAAAAGACCGACCAACCAAAAAAACCTTTTGAACAAAAGATCAATCTAAAATCTTCCAATGATGATAAGAATGACTCAAAAACTGATGATTCAAATGCTGATGACGAAACAGCAAGCTCAAAAGAGAGCAAATAACACATCCCTTTTAAACTCTAAACAATATAGGTAATTCTATCATGTCTATTGATGCAAAAGTAGTTAAAGCGCTTAGAGAAAGAACTGGCGCAGGAATGATGGACTGTAAAAAAGCTCTTCTAGAGACAAATGGTGATTTAGAAAAAGCAGTTGACCATTTAAGAAAAACTGGAATAGCTAAAGCAGAAAAAAAAGGACAACGCACTACAAAAGAAGGATTAATTTTTTCTTACATACATCATGGTGGCAAGTTGGGTGTATTGCTTGAAATAAATTGTGAGACAGATTTTGTTGCTAAGACTGAAGGTTTTAATGANCTTGCGCAAAATCTATCAATGCAAATTGCAGCTACTAATCCTGCATCAATTTCAAGAGATGATATGGATCCTGCGGTTCTTGAAAGAGAAAAAACTATTTTTACTGATCAGGCAAAAGAATCTGGTAAACCTGATAATATTGTAGAAAAAATGGTTGAAGGAAGAATAGAGAAATTTTTTGCTGAATCATGTCTTCTTGAACAGCAATATATTAAAGATTCTGACCGTAAGGTTTCTGACCTTTTAACTGAAGCTGTATCTACTCTTGGTGAGAATATTGTTGTTAATCGATTTGTTAGATTTGCTATTGGTGAGTAATAATTTTTTTTAAAATATAAACTATATGAATAAACCAGCCTTTTCTCGCATACTACTTAAATTAAGTGGAGAAGTGTTAGCTGGAGAACAATCTTACGGCATAGACCCCCAAAAAGCTAAAGAGCTAGCTTCAGAAATTAAAGTTGTCCATGANATGGGTATTNATATTGCTTTNGTNATTGGNGCAGGAAATATATTTAGGGGTATTAGNGCTGCTAGNAAAGGAATGGATCGCGTAACTGGAGATTATTTAGGCATGCTAGCTACAATAATGAATGCNATTAGNATTCANGACGCACTTGAAAAGNNAGATGTCGAAACACGAACNTTATCTGCAATCACTGTTACTCAAATNTCTGAACCTTATATAAGGCGGAGNGCNCTAAGGCATCTTGAAAAAAATAGAGTTGTGATAGTTGCTGGGGGAACTGGAAATCCATATTTTTCAACGGATACAGCAGCNGCCNTAAGAGCTACTGAGTTAAAAGCNCAAATCCTTCTAAAAGCTACTAAAGTAAANGGTGTTTTTGATAAAGATCCTGAGANAAATAAAGATGCTAAGCATTTTAAAAAAATATCATATTCAGATGTTCTATCAAAAAACCTTCGCATAATGGATATGACAGCAATTACATTATGCAAAGAAAACAATTTACCTATTCGTGTTTTTGATGTAAATGGAAAAGGAAATTTAAAAGAAATTTTATCTGGCCAAGAAATTGGTTCGCTGGTATCGAATTAAATGATTGAAGAAATTAAACAAGAAGCGCAGCAGAAGATGTCTCAGGCCATTGCGCATGCCCAATCGGAGCTATTAAAAGTTAGAACAGGAAGAGCAAATCCTGACTTGCTCAATTCAGTTCTTGTTGATTATTATGGAACACCCACACCATTAAATCAGGTTTCTACTATTACCATTCCAGAACCCAGAATGATAGCTTTGCAACCCTTTGAGAAAAATTTGATACCTAATATTGAAAAAGCAATAATGGATTCAAATTTAGGACTTACCGCTAATAATAATGGAAATTCTGTTTTAGTTCCAATACCAAGCTTAACTGAAGAGAGGAGATTGGATTTAATTAAATATGTTCATCAATTAATTGAAGACGGAAGAATAGTAATAAGAAATATTCGAAGAGACTCAATACAAAACATTAAAGAGTTTGGTAAAGAAGAAAATATTTCTGAAGATGAGATAAGAAGACAAGAGTCTGAAATTCAAACTTTAACTGATAAGAATATTGAAACTTTAAATAAGATGCAGGAAGCCAAAGAGGGAGAATTAAAAGAGTTTTAAGCTTTTTTTAAATGGATTGCTAAATAAAAAAAGCCACTAATAGTGGCTTTTTTTATTTAGCAATTTAATGGATAAATATACTAATTAATTAATCGCACTTTGACCATCCGCATTCTCTACACGTTAAACAACCGCCTTCGTTAACTACATTTTGGCAATCATTTCGATCTTGGCCCTCAACACATTCAAATGAGGTTTCTTGNGGAGCCATGGTAATNCGAACTTTATCATCAGNAAGTGAAGTATCTACGGTGCCATTNTTTTTTTCTTTAAGATAATCATCNAGTGCTTTTCCTATNGCATCNGGCGTTGAAAGAACNAGACGTCCGTCTTCCCATGTTGGATTAGGTCCGCTAATACCCTTTAATTGCCTTACAATCGAATATGGATCTAGGCCAGATCGGAGGGCAAGAGANATCAATCTGCTAATCGCTTCAGATTGAGCAGCTGCATTNCCTCCAGCCTTTCCTATTGTTGTGAATACCTCGCAAAGCCCATTTTCATCATGATTGATAGTTATATAAAGCGTACCTTCTCCAGTGCGCATTCTTCTTGTTATACCCGCTGTTTCATTAGGACGTATTCTAGGTCTTTTGTCATCTGAGGTGTCACTAGTAGCGGTTGTGCTTTGCGATGTTTTATCTTCTTTTTGATCTTCTGTGATCAAAATACCTTCACGAGAACCTTCTCTGTAAACCGTAATACCTTTAAGATTGGCTTTATATGCAGTCATGTAAATATCTGCNACAGTTTCTTTTTTGATATCATTTTGGAGGTTAACGGTTGATGAAATTGAGCTATCAATNTATTTTTGTATAACTCCTTGCATCTTAACTCTAAAATAAGGGTCAATATCATGAGCTGTTACTACATGGTTAGGTAAATTTTCATCATCACCGAACAGTTTTTCAATAATAGGATGATATACCTTGTATTCATCAAACTCACGACCAAATCCATCATTCTTTTTCACTCTTCTTTTGTATGAAGTTGCAAAAATTGGTTCAATACCCGAAGTTACTCTGGCGACAATTGCGCCACTACCAGTTGGCGGGACAGTAAGAACGGTTGAGTTTCTAATTCCATCATCTTTAATTTTATCTCTAAGGCTCTTAGGTAAATTTTTAACAAATTTACTTTTTCTATAACCACTCCAATCAAAATGAGGAAAAGAACCCTTTTCTTTTGCCAGCTCAGAGCTGGTTTCGTAAGCCGTATCACAGAATATTTTCATAACTTGATCAATAGTTTGCAGAGCATCTTCACTATCATATTTAATGCCCATTCGAACAAGCATATCACCTAAACCAAGAATCCCCAAACCAACTCTTCGGTCATTTTTAGCATTCTCTTTTTGAGTGTCAAGGGCATGACGATCTAAATTGTAATCAATAACATTATCAAGGAAGCGCGTGGCGATACTTACCGTATCCTTGAATTCTTCAATCATGAAATTGCCCTTATCATCAACGTATCGTTCAAGATTGACAGAACCTAAGTTACAGCAACCTCCATCAGGTAGTGGCTGCTCTGCGCATGGATTTGTTGACACTAAAGGGCTGCAATATTCTGCATTGTGATAATCAGTCATTGTATCCCAAAACAGAAGACCGGGTTCCGCGCTTGAGTGAGCACAGTCTATGATTGTCTCCCAAAGCTCTTTTGCTTTTACGGTATTGTATACTTTGCCTTCATATTTGAGGTCAAAGTCTGAGTCGTTTTCAACGGCTTCCATAAACTCATGTGTCAAAAGAACAGATATGTTGGAATACTTTACCATGTTGATATCATTCATTTTGATTGAAATAAATTTTTCAATGTCAGGGTGGTCAATGCGCAGTGTTTGCATATTTGCACCACGACGACCATGCTGAGCAATGGTATTAGTATTTTCACTAAATAGATTCATAAAGCCAACTGGACCGCATGATTCACCACCGGTTCCATTGATTGCATCGCCAGATGGCCTAAGTACAGATAGATCATGGCCGCACCCGCCACCAAATTTGTACGTCCTAGCTTCTTCTTGAATAGTTTGATAAATAGAGTTGATTGAATCGTCTTTGATTCCCACTACATAGCAATTATTTAGAGTGGTTGTTATATCTTCACGTCCAGCACCATGCATAATTCGGCCCCCAGGAGTGAATTTGAAATCTTCAAGGATAGAATAAAATTTTTGCTCCCAATGCTTTTGCAATTTTTTTGTTTTCTCAACACTTGCTAAGGCTTTGGCTTGTCGTTGCCATAATTCGTAAGGGTGGCTTTCCCATGGTGCAAGGTATTTATTTTTGAGAACATCAGCACCAAGAGTATCACCATCATAATAATTTTCAATGTGGTATTGCGCAAGATCATCCGTTGCATCTTTTTCATTAACCTCACGAGTTAGTTCTCGAACGGTCTCTTCTACAATATTATTTATGTCTTCTGTATTCTTTTTTCCAGACGGAAAATTTAGTTCAATCGCTTCAGCCATATAAGAATTCCTTTGTGGTATGTGGATACTATATTAAAAAACGAGGTTCAGTCAGGCTGACATTTGAAAAAGTGATAATCACTTGGGTTGGCACATCAAATATATAAATCATTAAAAATCACATCAAGTAGAAAAGTAAAAAAAAACAATTTTCAGTCGAAAATTATTTTATTTTTTTTGGGGTTATATGTAAAAATCAAATTTTCTCCGCATTCAATTAATAAAAATTTTGTAGACAGTTCAAAAACGCTGATAGAATATTTTAGTATTACCGAGGATAAAATATATATTTATTTTGATTCTTGGAATCAACTCTCAAATAAAGTTATGATGAATAGATTTAATAGGCATTAGATTCAACCAGCCAAACAATCAGATATGAAAACAATTCAACCATTTCATGTAGCATTTCCAGTTCACGATCTTGAGCTTGCCAAAGAATTTTACACCGGTACACTTGGATGTACCATAGGAAGGTCAAGTGAGCATTGGATTGATTTCAACCTTTTTGGTCATCAAATTGTTGCACANCTAAGCCCANAAGAAGTAGGTCNGGTNNAAACAAGTGATGTAGATAAAAAAAATGTTCCTGTACGTCATTTTGGAGTCGTATTAGACTGGAANCACTGGCACGAATTCTCAGATCATTTAAAATCAAGAAATGTCAACTTTGTCATTGAACCTTACATAAGATTTAAAGGTGAAGTTGGTGAGCAAGCAACCATGTTCTTGGCTGACCCCAGCCATAANGCTTTGGAGTTTAANTCATTCAAAGATCAAGAATTCTTATTTAAAAGATAAAGTATATAGTAGAGTTGTTATGCCTAATCATCTCATAGCTATCATTGGAAGACCAAATGTTGGTAAGTCTACATTCTTCAACAGGCTCTTAAAAAAAAGAAAAGCTATTGTAGGTTCTCAAGAGGGTATTACGCGCGATAGACTGTACGGTGATATTGATTGGTCTGGGCACTCTTTGACATTTATTGATACTGGCGGCTACATTCCTGAAGATATAGATATTTTTAATAACGCTGTGAGAGAACAAGCTTTGGCAGCGGTTGAAGAAGCCGATTTAATACTTTTTATGGTTGACGGAAGAAATCATCCTACTTCTTCCGATAAATCTCTAGCAAGCCTGGTAAGACAATCAGGAAAAAAATATATTTTGGCTGTAAACAAATGCGACACATTGGATCTTGATAATCAATTGTTAGANTTTCATGAAATAGGTTTAGAGCCCATGTTGCCTGTTTCAGCTTTAAATGGTAGACTGACAGGTGACTTGCTAGATAGAATTTTAGATGAGCTAGACATAAAAGAGAGAGTTGGNAATGATGATANTGAAGAGGGAATGCGCATGGCAATAGTAGGGATGCCCAATGTTGGTAAGTCATCAATAACCAATGCTCTTCTACAAAAAGAACAAGCAATAGTTACACCAATTGCGGGAACTACTCGAGATTCTATTGACTCAAAATTGAAATACTATGGCAAGCCAATAACTTTAGTNGATACAGCTGGGCTTCGCAAAAAAAGCAAANTAGATGATAACATTGAATTTTATAGCAATGTTAGAACAAATCGTGCAATAATNAATTCGGANATAGTTTTAGTTGTNATNGATGCTGAAAAAGGATTTACAAAGCAGGATAAGTCAATCATAGATGACGTGATTACCAAAGGAAAGGGTATGGCAATTATCGTTAATAAATGGGATCTTATTAAAAAAGAAACAAATACAATGAATGATTTTGCCGATGAAATGTCATTGCAGTTTAAATCTTTATCAAACTATCCAGTCATTTTTATNTCNGCTAAAACAAAGCAAAGAATNAGTATGGTATTAGATACAGCGAATACCATTTATAATCTTAGATTAAAAAAAATANCTACCTCGGAATTGAATAGNTTTTTACAAAAAACGCTTAAACTTCAATCCCCGCCAGCTGTTAANGGGAAAGCAATAAATCTAAAGTACATGACTCAGGTCAGTATAGCACCGCACCTCTTTGTGATTTTCACAAACTACCCCAAACTTATAAAAGCAAGCTATAAGCGTTTCGTAGAAAATCAGTTACGTCAAAACTTTGAGCTTACNGGTATTCCTATTAGAATTTCATTCAGAAAAAAGTAACAGCGAGCGCGAAATACACCAAGGAGGTTAAGAGGTAAGAGATNTGGNAAAAGAAANAGTCGCGCTCGCAATATATTAGACTTCTTGGAAGCTTAAAAGTTTCATAAAAAATAATAATGTAGGCAATGCTACAAAATNGAGTTGGCCTTTGGCAAAAAATAATCTAACTTTCACGTCAATTATTTNATTGATAATTAATAATTATTTTTCGTGACGCGGGGTGGAGCAGTCTGGTAGCTCGTCGGGCTCATAACCCGAAGGTCGTAGGTTCGAATCCTACCCCCGCTACTATAAAGAAACCCGTCAAATGGCGGGTTTCTTTGTATAAGGTAAATTGCTTTTTTGCTTCATTTAATTAAATTNAAACTGAGATGTATTGAAAGTGCTTTNATTCNTTANACGTGCGCTTAAAGAAATAAGTCCTCGTAAAAACATTTCATCGCTTAAAAACAATGTTCANGGTGATGTTCTCGCAGGGATTACGGTTGGTATCATTGCTCTGCCTTTGGCTTTAGCTTTTGGAGAAATTTCTCAACTTGGTCCGGTTGCAGGTGTTTGGGGTGCTATNGCTGGTGGAATTATTGGCGGTCTTTTTGGTGGCTGTATGGTGGGAATTAGCGGNCCAACCGCACCAAAAGCTGCTCAAATTGCAGCTTTTATGAGTTTCTTTGTTATTGGAACTACAAAAGACCCTGATCTTACAGCAGCNTTTTCAATAATCTTTATAAGTGGTCTAATTCTGGTCATCATTTCGCTTCTTAATATTTCCAGATTNATTCATTACACTCCCTACTCTGTAGTAGCAGGTTTTATGTGCGGTATTGGTGTGATTGTAATTCTTACTCAAATGAATGCATTTATAGGTTTAGAGGTAGAAAAAAATCTTCATGANGTTTTTAAAAATTTNAAAAACTCGATNCTAAGGATAAATACTGAAGCCCTNTATGTGTCCNTTCCATCTTTGGTAATTCTCTTTTTATGGCCTCTTCTTGAAAAAACATTCAATATCTTAAAAAAAATACCTCCACCCCTGGTGGCCTTAATTGTTGGNACNGCTATCGCTCATACATTGAGATTAGATATTCCATATATTGGTGATAAAATATCAAANACATCTGANCAAAATATTTTCTCACTATACATTCCAGATTTTTCAAGAATTAAAGATTTTTTTGTACCCGCACTTGCCCTGGCTGGTTTAGCTGTGCTAGATAGCCTTTTGAGCTGCAAGGTGGCTGACAATATGATNGGAGATAGGCATAACAGCGACAGGGAAACATTTGGTCANGGAATGGCAAATATGGCTGCCGGTCTAATGGGTGGAGTTACAACTGCNACNGCAACNATGCGAACNGTTGCAAATATTAAATTTGGCGGACAAACGCCTCTNGCATCAATTGTTCATGGGCTAACCCTNNTNGCAATTTTACTTGGNATGAGTCCTTTGGTTGCCGCTATACCTGCAGCATGTTTAGCAGCNATACTATTCAAAGTGGGTATCGATATAATGGATTATCGTATTTTGCCAGTNATCAGGAAAATTCCAAAAATAGATTTATTAATTTTTAGCGTAGTTTTGTTTATAACAGTTTATGAAGACCTTATGATTGCCATAGCGGTAGGCGTTGTAATTGCAATTCTAGCTTATTTTAAAGATTTGAAATTTAGCATAAGAACTTCAGATCAATACTTAGCAAACTCTCTTCATAATTCAGATTTTGCAGATAAGAATGATCACTTAAAAGGACTAAGCGATGGTTCGGTGCAAGTCTTAGCGATTAAAGGACCGGTATTTTTTGGTTGTGTAGAATCGCTTCTAAAAGCTTACAGTCAAATACCAGCTCATAAAGCTTTGATCATTGATCTGAGGGAGGTTACCTCGCTTGATATTACTGGAGCATATGCCCTTGAAGATCTAGTGCGTAGTTTGCAAAATCGAGGAATTCCATCATATCTTTTTAGCACGCAGGAAAATATTAGGCAAGCTATGACAAACCTCAACATCGTTAATAACATTGGAGGCGATCATTATTTAGATTCTTCTAGCAAAATATTTCGCACTCTTAAAGACAAGTTTTCTTAGCTGATAACAAAAAACTTAATCCTTAGAGCTTTCAGAAAGCTTCCTTTTTTTTGTAGCAGCCCACCCACAAATTATGCAGTTGTCCAAATTATGACTCCTTGCTGGACAGAACTCTCTTCCAAAAAAAATAATCTGTAAATGGCGTTTATTCCAAACAGATCTTGGCCAAATCCTTTTAAGGTCTCTTTCTGTCATTTCGACATTTTTTGCTTTTGACAATCCCCATCTTGACGCCAATCTGTGAATGTGGGTATCCACAGGGAATGCAGGGAATCCATACCATTGGGACATNACGACGCTAGCGGTTTTATGCCCAACCCCCGCCAAGCTTTCAAGGAAGTTCCAGTCGCCAATTAAGCCCCCAGCGCTAATTATTTGCTCGGCCATTTTTTTTAAATTTTTCGCCTTGGTCGGAGCAAGGCCAATTTGTTTAATGGTTCTTTGAATATTTTCAATGCTAAGCTTGTTCATCTTTTCTGGGGTGTCTGCCTTTTTGAAAAGCTTGGGCGTTACTTCGTTGACCTTTTTATCGGTTGTTTGGGCAGAGAGCATTACTGCAACCAGGAGCGTATAGGCGCTGGAATGATCTAATGGTATAGGTGTCTCAGGATAAAGTTCATCAAGGATGGTACCTATTTTTTTTGCTTTTTGTTCTCTATTCATCTCGAAGTGTTTTTAGATTAAATCAAACCAATAATTAAACATACTAAGATTTAATCTTTCATTGATAAATTATTTTTTGTTAATAGATTAAAAATTTGCTTCTTAATTATTATGAAGAGATCAAACTTCGCATCAATCATTCATTGGATAGGATTTAGTATTACATCTTTTATGCTAATAATGTCATTTTTGGATNCCAGTAAAGATGAAATTATCATTCACTTTATAGCTTCAATGCTTCCTAACACTATGTGCTGGATCGTTTCATGTGTCTTTGTAAGTCCTAGAAACTTTTTTCCTTTCATAAAAAACAATAGATAGTTGGCATAATCAAATTGGACCAGACATTAACAATCATTGCCACCTTAATTTTGTACAAGATCTTTTTGGTTTACATTGGATGGAGTACAAGAAAAAAAAATATTACAATTGAGGATTATTTTGTCGGGGGAAAAAAGCTTGGTCCAGTTATTACATCAATTAGTTACGCTGCTAGCAATTCATCTGCTTGGACTTTGCTTGGTGTTAGCGGTATAGCCTTTAGTCAAGGAGTATCAACAATCTGGCTGGTGATTGGTGTGGTAGGCGGTATGTTTCTTTCTTGGCATAAAGTTGCGCCATCAATATTAGAAATAACCAGACAAAAAAATCTTATTACAGTCCCTCAGCTTATAGTATCTGACCTCGAGATGAATAAAAGAAAGACCGTGCTCGTTGCCTCTTCCTTCATCATTATCTTTTCATTTTCTTTTTACATTGCATCTCAATTCCAAGGAGCTGGTAACGCGCTCAGCGACACGTTTGGATTGGGTCTGGTTGAAAGCGTCATCATTAGTGCAGTAGTTATTTATATCTACACCTATCTTGGTGGATATCTAGCTGTAAGTATTACCGATACGATTCAAGGCCTTCTAATGGCTTTAACAGCAACGGTTATGCCAGTCATGGCAATATATAANCTAGGAGGAGTNCATGAGTTTTACTTGCTTTTTGCTGGTTCCGCTTCTCACTTTAAAAGTTTATCAGCTGGAAATATAGGATTTGCAATTCTAGGATTGGTTGTTGGACACCTTGGCATAGGNCTNGGTTATTTTGGACAGCCTCATCTTTTGTCCCGTTTTATTTCTGTAAAAGATCAAGAAACCTTAGTCAGATCAAAGAAATACGCTCTTGTGTGGTTTTGTCTGGTTTTTTTTGGAATGTGGACTCTTGGTATTGCGGGTCATTTTATGATCGATGACCTCGCAAANAATGAAAACATCTTTTTTAAAATTTCAGGTGAAATTTTTCATCCTATNGNTCAGGGAATATTATTAGCCGCAGTTATNTCGGCTATAATGTCAACTGCAGACAGTCAAATATTGGTATGCTCTTCATCGATCAGTTTAGATCTTGGTTTAAAGCAAAGCTCCTTAAGAATTTCACGGCTAATAACTGGAGGTGTAATTTTTNCTTCTGTTTTAATTGCGTTGTTAATTCCAGAAAAGATTTTTAGTAGAGTACTTTTTGCCTGGACAGCGATGGGCTCNTCGTTTGGACCAGCTGTTATAGCGAGAATNTCTAATTGGAAATTAAGTGAAAATCATATTCTNTTATCAATGNTAATCGGATTTGTTTTGGCTATTGTATTNTTNTTATTACCCGATTCTACTGGAGANTGGATTGAAAGAGTGATCCCTTTCTTTGCAGGTTTGATATGNCTATTCATTTTAAAAAAATAACTNATATATANATNTTTTGAATTTACTTCAAAGCAAACTCGAGCTTCCTTGTGGTGCGACNATTAAAAATAGAATTGCGAAGTCCGCAATGACTGAGCGTATTGCTGACCCAGGAAATGTAGTTTCAAAAAAACATCTAAATCTTTATAGTCGNTGGGCCGAANGTGAATGTGGACTGCTTATATCGGGAAATATAATCGTTGATAGCTATAATCTTGAGGGAGCTGGTAATATAGTTCTAAATAAAAAAAACTTTTACGAACAAGCCAATAGGCTAAGGGAATTGACCNAGGTTGCTAAAAGCAACCAAACTCATTTTTGGGCACAATTAAGTCACGCAGGAAGNCAAACCCCCTATCAAATAAATAAAACACCCATGGCCCCATCTTCTGTTCAATTAAAAATCCCCGGAAGAAGATATGGAGTTCCAAAGGAAATGAGCGNGGAAGATATTAAAAACACAATCAATCAATTCGTTCAATCTGCAAAGCTAGCACAAGAGGTAGGATTTACTGGTATTCAGCTTCACTCAGCTCACGGTTATTTATTATCACAGTTTTTATCTCCAAATACAAATAGAAGAAAGGATGAATGGGGAGGGTCTCTTGAAAACAGATCACGCCTTTTGATTGAAATAATACGACAGTGTAGGGCGCATCTTGGGGTTCAATACCCTATTTCAGTGAAGTTNAATTCATCGGATTTTCAAAAAGGAGGTTTTTCAGATGCAGAATCTTTTAAGGTTGCAGAGCTTTTGAATGATGAAAACATTGACCTGTTGGAAATTTCTGGAGGAACTTATGAGCAGGCAAAATTTTTGGGATATGATAAATTAAGNATTGATCCCAAGGCNAATGTTTTACTTAAAAGAAGTNCGGTAGCCAGAGAGGCCTACTTTTTATCGTATGCTGAAAAAATATCATCTCAACTATCATTACCGCTCATGGTNACGGGTGGATTTCGAACTGCAGAAGGAATGAATACTGCCCTTAGNAGCGTTTGTAGTATGGTTGGAATAGCTAGACCGCTTTGTTCTGACCCCTTGGCGGTCAAAAAACTCTTTTTGCGAGAAATTGAATCGCTACCGGTTTTTGAAGANAAGCTGTCAATCGGCAAAAAATGGCTTTCAATCTCAAGCCCTGTTACCATAATCAAGGCNCTGAACGCCTTAAGTATAATATCNTGGTATTATGTACAATTAAGAAGAATGGGAAACGGACTCGATCCAGATGTAAATATACGATCNTTACATGCTTTGTTTATAAATGAGAAACTTGACAGAAAATCGACCAATATNTATAAAAAANTANTACACAATGAAAAGATTTAGACCGATATGCTAAAAAAAAATGATACTTGGAAAGCAATTGGATGGATTGGCGCTTTGTTCGTTATTTTNGGTTATTATTTGAATGCAAATCAATATTCNTTATCTTGGATAATTTGGATACTTGGAAACCTTATGGTTGGCATGTATTCACTTACAAAAAAGGCGTACTCTACTGCAATTATGTCTTTTATTATCACACTAATGAATATTTACGGATTTATAAAATGGATGCAATGAAAATAGATTTCTTANATATTTAGATTGATNATAGCNATGTATAAATTTCGCAGCCATCAATGGAAAAAACCTTGATGGTTGAGTAAAAAATTGATATATGTATATTAGACATAATACCTTGATACTAGAATTTACGCGTTAACAGCTTTAATATTTTTACTNATGTTTGTTTTTAAATAAGGTTAACTTAATTTGAATATTATGATAAACCGCAGAACNTCTTTAAAACTCACGAAACAAACGATCTTTTTGTTCTTTGCCTCGACCATTTTTTCTCAAAACTCTGGATTGGATAAGTCTGATGTAGATTTGATCCAATTTCAAAATACACAAGTTCAAATTGACGGTTATTTAGATGAAGAGGTGTGGTCCAAAGCAGTTATCATAAAAGGGTTTAGTAATTTTCTCCCTGTTGATGGAGGTATGGCACGAGATGATGCCAGTATCTACATGTGGTATGGTGATGATGCGATTTATTTTGGCGTTATTGCGCAAGCCAAAAAAGATGAAATTAGATCAACATTGGCGGATAGAGATAAGCTTGAAAGCGATGATTATTTCTTATTTATACTTGATACCTATAATGACCAAAGAACTGCATATGCTTTTGCGGTAAACCCTATTGGCCAGCAATACGATGGAACCATTACCGATAGGGTTCCTGACAGAAGAGCGGCAATGCCTTTTTCTATAGATAAAAATCCTGATTATGTTTTTGATTCAAAAGGTAGGATAACTGATGAAGGATTTGTGATTGAGATTAAAATTCCTCTTAAAAGTCTACGTTTTAGCAGCAATGAGGTTCAAACCTGGGGATTCAATGTCTTGAGAAGAGTGCAGCATTCCAGATACTGGACCTCGGTCATTCCTCTCAAACTTGGAGAAGCTTCATTTTTAGCACAAAATGGAAAGCTTAAAAATATTACAAATTTAAAATCTAAGCGTCTTTTTGACATTAATCCGGAGCTNCGAAGTGCAATGAGTAGATTGCAACAAGACAAGGATTTTAGCTCTCAAACGTTAGATCCTTTAGGTGTAAATGTTCGATATGGACTCTCAAACAACACGGTATTGAACGCAACGCTGAATCCAGATTTTTCTCAAATTGAGGCCGATGTCGCTCAAATTAGCTATGAACCTAGAAGGGCAGTGTATTTTCCCGAAAAACGCCCATTTTTTTTGGATGGTATAGAATTTTTCTCTACTCCCACTAGACTTATATACACCAGAAAAATCGTAAATCCTGTAGCATCTGCAAAAATAACGGGAAAAATTGGTGATAAAAATTCTATTGGTGTTATTTCTGCTGCTGATAATTTTGGAAGTTCGATCAGCAATATGGACGTAGCAGCAGTTAATGCTATAAGAATAAAGAGGGATTTTTTAGATCAAAACCACACTGGATTCGTTTACACAGATAAAACCCACAATGAATATTCAAACCGCGTTTTTGCGGTGGATGGTAAATTAATATTTAACAAAAGATATTCTTTGCAAGGACANGCTGGATTCAGTACAACCAAAACTTCTAACAATTCCGGTAAAGCTGCCCCTATGTGGAATTTTTCTGCAAATGCCACTTCAAGAAAATGGTCCCATTCGTTTAGAACAACTGGATTCCATAGTGAGTTTGACCCAGCTCTTGGTTTCGTGAGTATAGGCGATTACGTAACTGTTTCTGCTGGAACAAGACGAACATTTTACGGTGCAAAAGGAGGTACGATTGAAAAAATAAATTTAGGTTATCAATATCAGCANAATTGGAATTATGATCCGTTTATTAAGGGTCAAAAACCTCTTGATTGGAGAAGTTATCCTACATTTTCTTTCAATTTTAAAGGAGGATGGGGGTTAAATACCTTCATTTGGTACGAGTCGTTCGGCTTTTCTGAAAAAACGTATCAAAACCATTATTATAAAGATGGGGAGANTTTTAAACAATTTATCGATCGAGATGCGATAATGAACCTTGGTTTTATGACTACCTTACAATTACCTCAATTAGATACATTTTCCGGCAATATAAAAGTTGGATATGGTAAAGACCCAAATTATGAAGAATGGGCACCAGGAGATTTTAGCCTCCTTGAAATGCAAATGCAGTGGAACCCATCCAATCAACTGAGGGTAAACTTTAGGTTGAATCAACAAAATAACAGGCGCCCAAAAGATGGAACTCTGGTTACNTCCGCAACGGTACCTAGGCTTAAGATTGAATANCAACTCAATAAAAGCATTTTCTTTAGATTCGTTGGGCAATANAATTCATCCTATAGAGANAGTCTTCGGGATAGCTCAAGTGATGGACAGCCTTTATATTTTAAAAATAACGATGGGAGTTTTAGTAGAGCTTTGGAGAGAAAATCAAATAGTTTACAGGCTGACTTTCTTTTTTCTTACAGGCCTACTCCTGGAACTTTGGTTTTTTTGGGGTATGGTTCATCTTTACAAGAACCAGAAAGGTATCGATTTAGAAATCTTGAAAGAAAATCTGATGGTTTTTTTATAAAGCTAAGTTATTTATATAGACTATAAAATTTGCGACTCCAAATCATATCTTTAACGTTTTTGTTAATAGGTTGTGCCAATCAAGCACCTGTCTCTTCAGGCCAAATTCCTTCCGCAGCTGAAATACAATATCAAAAATTCTTTAAAAGAAATAAAAACAATACGCATGATATTGAAGGCATTTGGTATGAGTATGCTGTTGGTAGTTTGTATAACGATAGACTTCTCTTACAAAGAATGAGGGAGCCTAATAGGGCAACATGGATCATAATCAAAGATAAAGAATCAAATCGTTTCTCGGTTTTGAACGCAAACGGTAAGAATAATTATTTTAACGCTTACTTTACCCCCACAAAAAATAAAAACATATATTCATTTAATTGCGATATAAATGGTACGAGCACGAAGCTTTCATCTGAAGCGCGCATGACAAATAAAAATCATTTGGAAATGGAATTTAATGCCCCAAAGAGCATGATAGTTGATCGTTACGAAGAACTAGAGGGAGATATTGTTTTACACTGGAAGATTGAATGGATAAAATCATTCCCAAAAAATTAAACAAATTGATTTGATTTTGAAAAAATTGTTCAAAACTAAAGTTTCTAGAAGATCATTCATTGAAAAAGGCATCGTGAGCCTTTCATTGGGAATAGGCACTTCTTATGCGATGAGCCAAAAGAATCGAGCCAAACCTTTTTCAAAACCCAACAGCTCCAAAGATGAAAATTGGTCGAAGATTCAATCCCGCTTCATTCTTGAAGACAACGCAGTATATTTTAACAATGCAAGCTTAGGCCTACCCCCAATAGATGTTGTTAGCTCTGTCAAGCGAGGTTACGATGAGCTTTCAAAGAACCCTCTCAAGGGTAAGCGCACCCTTCAAAATATCATCTCAAGTAAAGTGATACCCGGGCTCTCGGGCTTTTTTGGAACCAAGAAAAATGAATTAATCTTAACCCGAAACGCTTCAGAAGCACTTTTCTTGCAAACGCACGGCTTTATCTTGAATCCAGGTGATAATGTTGTTGTTTCCTCACAAGAGCACCCAGCAGCGCTTCAGCCTTGGAAGCATCGAAATATTAACGAAAATATAAAATTGAATCAGGTATATATCCCAAGCCCACTAATTAGNGATGAAGATACAATCAATCGCCTTTTTGCTGCAGTTACTCCAAAAACGAAAGCAATCTCTTTTTGTCATGTAACTAGAGGAGGTCATAAATACCCCGTAAAAAAAATAGCACATATTGCCAGGAAAAAGGGTATAGCAACATTNGTAGATGGGGCTCAAGCTGTGGGNCAATTTCCCATCGATATTAATGACTTAGGATGTGATGCGTATTCTGCAAGCCTCCATAAGTGGATTTTGGCTCCATCAGGAACAGGCTTTTTATTCATCAATAAAAATTCACTTAAATACTTTAAATCACCTTTTNGAGGTGATTCCTTAACTGTAGAAGGACAATTCAACCCTCCAGGAACAAAAGATCTACCAGTTCGGGCGGCGATTTACGATGCATTAAGATTTATCGATTCTATAGGTATTAAAAATATTGAAAAAAGGTGTCGATATCTTTCCGATTATCTCAAATCGAGCTTGAAAGAGATTGGAAGAGTAAAGCTTTTAAGCGGTAATAGTAAACAATCTGCGCCAGGGTCAACTATTTTTGAGATGGATGGTGTTGATGCGATTGAAGCGGTTCAGAAATTTGAAGATAGGATTCAATTTTACATTGATGAACATCAAAGAGATGGGCATAATGCAATACGTATTTCAACGCATTTTTACAATTCTATAAGCGAAATTGATCAGTTAATAAATCAGCTAAAGAAACTTTAATGCTATTAACATCGATTAATGAGNCAGAGTAGTAGGGTTACTTTATTTTAATCCAATCAATTTCTAGATTAAATTCGCCTTCTTTTTTATCTGAAATCATGACACCTATTTCACGTACAATTACTCTAGATAGCTCTGGCATATTGCGCAGACTGTAACCCCTGTAGGAGGGGTAGAAATCATCAACATTTAATTCAACTACAACCCAATCGTTTTCAACGGTAGAAAAAGAATGCGAGTAAGAAGCCCAACTNTTGTCGTCTGCTCTNACTCGAAAATTATAATTTCTTCCGTCGCCCTTAACGCGCAATACAAAGGTATCGTAGTTGGTGTAATCATACGGTACATATGCACGAATAGATGAAAATCCACCATTGTTTTGAAGCGAAAGATATCCCCGGAAAATCGCAATCTCGTCACCGAGACTTAGATAGCCTTGTGATCTGCCACCCATCACGTTATCATCAACAACATTCCAGTTTAATAAATCGTTTCTGCTAAAATCTTCNATTACAAGACCCTCNGGAGTTGATTCAATCGATATACTATCTCTCAATGGTGATTCGCATGCGGTTAGTGACAAAAAACTAAAAAATATGATAAATTTGATAAACATAAAAAAATCCTTTATAAATGAGCGTTTTGCGCTTTATATTCACTAGAACATTATTTATATTTTAGTATAAATAAAAGAAAAAAATGAAAAGAAGACAATTTATTAAACAAATTTGTAATGCATGTGTTGTTTCGACCCTACCCGCTTCACTCGTTGCGTTGCAGTCTTGTTCAAATCCAAATTCATCTGAAGATTCTTCTCGGCTTGACACTCTTGACATAGATCTAAGTGATTCAAAATTTGCATTATTAAAAGAAATTGGTGGTTCAGTGGCTATTGGAAGCAACAATTTTGATACAGCTGGTTTGATTGTTATTAGAAAAAGTGAAATGAGCTATGCAGCTTTCAGCAGAAGCTGCCCACATGCAGGTACATCTATTAACAACTTTTCTAGCGGTGTAGCTATCTGCCCAAATCATGGTGCAAAGTTTGATACGAATGGCTCTCCCATATCAGGACCTACAAACGCAAATCTGAAAAATTATACGTGTTCAGTTAATGGATCTTTGCTTACTGTTTCCAAATAAAATATGAACACAGCGCTACCTAAAGAAAAGTTGCTGCTTAGAGGTTATTGTTGCGGTTTAAAATGTAAAAATTGCCCATATTATCCCTTGCATGCTAAAGACAGTACAACGCTGTACGATGAGGTATCTAGTATAAAAAATCCTCAACGCGGTATGTTTTCGAAGCTCAATACCACTTCTCACTGGGATTGGGATTCAATGTCAACCAATGACCTTGAGCGTTTAATTATTAAAGATGATGATCGGACCCAAGAATGAGAAAAGCTTTTATAAATCTAAATCTCATCGCTTTTGTTTGCTTGTTGCATGCTCAAGCATTTACTCAGAACTACACGTTTAAAAAGGCATCTTCAGATGGCATAGGGAAAGTTTATAAGGGTAGAGAAATAAGCAAGATCATGGGTCATTATGGTGCTGCATGGCTTGACAGGTCGTCACGTGAGGCAGAAGAAGGTCCAAATTTAGCCGTAGAACTACTAGATTTAAATAAGGAAATGCTAGTTGTGGACTTTGGTGCGGGCAGCGGTTACTTTACTTCAAAATTAGCAAGACAATGCAGCGTTGTTTATGCTGTTGATGTTCAACAAGAAATGCTTGAAATAAATGCCTCGCAGATGAGAAAAAAAAATATTACAAACGTTAAATATATTCTTGGCAAAACTAAATCTACCAATCTTCCAAAAAGCACCTTTGATCTCTTTTTGTTGGTGGACGTTTATCACGAGCTTGAATACCCTTACGAAATTATGAAAGATATCAAATCTTCTCTTAAAGATGATGGGGTTGTTGTTTTGCTTGAATACAGAAAAGAAGACCCATCTGTACCAATCAAGCCACTGCACAAAATGTCCGTAAAACAAGTAGTAAAAGAAATGAAGTATATTGGTCTTACGCTGATTGATAATATTCAAAAGCTTCCCAGGCAACATATGTTAATTTTTGGTAAATCATGAATATTAATCTATTCCCCCTGGGAATTGTAGCATTTCCAAATAAATCTATTCCATTGCATATTTTTGAAGAAAGATACAAAAAAATGATAAATAACTGCATGAACAACAAGGAGGAGTTTGGGGTTGTTTATCAAAACAAAAAAGGCATAGCTAACGTTGGCTGCACGGTTAACGTTACAAAACTATTAAAAAAATATTCAGATGGTAGAATGGATATTATGAGTAAAGGTAATAAAATTTTTAGGCTTGATAGTAAAAGAGTTGTAGATGAAATTGTTGTTGGTGAAATAACAATTTTACCTGATCCCGATCCGTTATCTAAAAAGATATTCGATCCATTGTTAGAAAAGTATCTTAAACTATTAATAACTCTTGGGGTTGGCGCTAATTTAGAAAATCATCTTAATAAATCATCGACATTCCAGCTTCTAGAATCTGTGCAACTTTCACCAGACTTTGAACTGGAGCTTATTTCAATGAAAAGTGAATTAGAAAGAGCAGAATTTTTGAATCATTTTTTTAACTCACTTCTCGAGCAATCAGATCTCTTCAAAAATACTAATAGGTTCAATTCATGATAGGAAAGTTTGTTTCATTCTTTAATTTAGATCTCGCTTTAAAGACTTCATTCATAGTAAGTATTTTTATGACACAATCGTGCTCTAAAATTTATTTGGGCTCTCACAATCAGCAATATTTTGACGAAATTAATCAACCCGATGAGCTTGGCGAAATTGTAAAGGGATGGGAAGATGGAGCCAGGACAGATGATTCAAAAAATCAATTTGAATGGTGGTACTTTGATGCTGAGCTTGAAGATGGAAGTTTGGTTGTTGCTTATTTTTATAAAGTGCATTTTTTGAAAGACCAGTTTTTCATTGGGTTTAATTACACTTCACCCCAAGGAGAAGATTTTTTCCAATTAAAATATTTTGATAAAAATGAAGTTTCTTTTCTTAAGGATAGCTGCGATGTAAGGATGAAAAACAATATCTTTAAAGGAAATCTTTCAGAATATAAAATTCAATTAGACCCTAATGATTTTGACAATTTTGGATTTAACTTAAAATTAGAATCCTCAGTTCGCCCTTATAGACCTCAGGATGGTATTATCAATGCTGGAGATGACTATTTTGCTTGGCTTGCTGCTGTTCCGAATGGTGAAGTAAGTGGATCGATAACTGTTAATGGAAATGTTAAGAAAATCAGTGGTACGGGATATCATGATCATAATTGGGGAAACACTCCACTTCAAAAGCTGTTTAAAAGCTGGACTTGGTTTAGAGGNCAGGCTGGACCTTATACTGTTATCTTAGCTGAGCTTAACGCTCTTGAAAGTAGGGGTGGATTTGATATCCCTATTCTCTATGTAGCTGATAAAAGTAAAGTGCATGTTAACAAATTTGGTAACTCTGAGTTGTTAACTATGAAAAATATGCTGATCAAAGATTTTTACCCTAAGAAAAATGAACCTCAGTTTTCTAATTTTTCAATAGTTACTATCGACAATTTTTCTGTTAAAATTTCTGGAAATGAAGTAATTGATAACATTGAGATATTTGATAGAATGAGCCTTCCAGCTCCNTTTAATCTTTTTAAACCAATCGTAAATCTTGCTTTTAAAACCTCCAGGATAGATCCATTTTACACTCGCTTTGCAAGCACTTTTGAGCTCAGGCTCAATAGCGGTCAAACTTTTGATGGCACTGGTGTTATGGAAATAATGGACCTCCAGTAAAAGAATGTCAAATATCCTTACTTTTAATTGCGTTTCCAAGCATTACGATCAGCACAAAGCACTTAATAAAGTTAGTATCGCTATTCCTGAAAATTCCATCTTTGCCTTGCTAGGTCCAAATGGCAGTGGAAAATCTACACTAATAAAAATTATTGCTGGCCTCATTACCGATTGGGATGGTGAAATCAAACTTTTTGATAATACTATTAGAACCAACAAAAAATATATCGACAACTTTGGTTTTATAATCGAAGATCCAGCATTTTATGATTACCTTGATGCGAGAAAAAATCTTCAAATTTTTTGCCGTCTTACCGAAACCCCTTTCTCAAGAATTAATGAAGTTTTGGATATTGTTGATTTATTAAATCGTCAATTTGATAAGGTGTCAAATTTTTCATATGGAATGAAGCAACGATTGGGTATAGCCCAAGCTCTATTGCACGATCCCAAAATCCTTATTCTTGACGAGCCAAATAATGGTCTCGATCCTGTAGGGGTAAATAAAATAGCTGATATTGTTTACAGGTTGAAACATGAAGGTAAAACAATTTGTATTTCAACGCATTCACTCAATGAGGTTGATAGGTTATGTTCAGATGTTGCCATATTGCGTAACGGAAACCTTGTAGTTAATAAAAATATTATATCGGAAAAAAAANCTAAGAAATACTANCGTATTGAAACATCTNATCGACAAAAAAGCACNGANNCATTGAGCNAGATGGAAGGAGTTAGGGTTTTATCCTCNCAGAGCAATTCAATCATTATTAGNTATAATGACGTCAATTCTTCATTGCTAGAATCACNNTCNTTGCTAGACAATTCCTATGTTCGATCGATTCATAATGAATCAAGCTTGATTGAATATTATTATGATTAAATCTGTTCTAGTCAATGAATTTATTAAGGCAATGCACAAAAAACGCACGTACATCAGTTTTGTGCTTTTGTTTTTTTTAGTCCCCCTTATTGTAATGGCTATAGGCAGCGGCTCAGGATACCTCGAGAAACAAATCTATGGCCAGCTTAAGGATTCATTTGTAGTATTTGGCTCACTAACCAATGGTTATCTTTCCAGTTATTTAATTATTGCCATCCTTGCTGGTCAAATGCCGTTTTTAGCTACTATTGTTGCATCTGAAATAGTTTCAGGAGAATATGCTAAAGGTACATTCAGAATGTATTTGTCTCGACCCGTTTCTAGGGTAAAAGTTCTCTTATCAAAACTTATTATAGTCATTNTATACACTATCGTTATGATGTTTTTCTTTGTTTTTTATACTGTTGGTGTTAGTTGCGTCATTCTTGGAGTAGGGGATCTTGCGGTTTTTCATAAAGGATTGCTTTTTCTTTCAGATGGCGACATTCTCTGGAGATTCTTTCTCGCATTTGTAATTTCTTCAGGTGTAATGCTCTCTATTTCATGCTTGTGTTTTATGCTCTCAACATTTTTTAAGAATAGCGTCACTCCTATTATTGTTACGATCAGTACGGTGTTCATTGGGTCTGCGATATCATTTATTCCGCTCGAAATTTTTGAACGTATTAATCCATTTTTATTTACTGGATATATTGATTTGTTTCTTGCAGCGTTTCACGATCCCGTGCCATGGAATTTAATTTTATATGCAGCGTTCATATGTTTAGTATGGTCCCTTATTTTTATAGCTATTTCCTTTTATCATTTCACAAAAAAAGAGATTTTATCATGAAAAGACTTGTGCTCATTGCCATTATTNTTTTATCAAAAATAACNGCAATTGATGATAANAGTGCATCATCAATTATTGAAAAAACAGAAAGAAAATTTAGATCCGTAGAAGACTATCAGGTGAATATGGTAATAGCAATTGATATTCCAGCGTTTAGAATGCCCAAGAAAAAATATACTGTATTTTTTAAACAACCCGATCAAATAAAAATAAAGAGTAGGGGATTTGGTCTTCTTCCAAGAACAGGAATGTTTACTTCTCCCAGTGATAATTTTGACAATCTCACCGATGTTGAGCTGTATGATCACGATTGGAAAACAAGGGCAGATGAAATTGTTTTAAGAGGAAACCTTATAGTTGACAGTTTAGCGATCACTATGCCTAACGACTACGCCAAGCTTACTTTTAAGCCCACTGTTGATGTTACTATTGATACATCCAAATGGGTTATCACTGGTGTTGTTACACAGCTCGACACTCTCAAGATTATGGAAATAAGTAATGAATATGATTATGTCGATGGTTCNTATTANATGCCAATACGATCAAGTGTTGTTTATTATGTTAAAGATGCGCGCATCTCTCGCTGGCTTAAAAAAGATTTAGGATCTATCATGGGTGCTGATCAGTCCTTTGAAATGCAAAGCGATATGGTGAAGGGCCAAATAAATGTCGTTTACGATAAGTATAAAGTTAATCGTGGATTAAAAAGCTCAATCTTCAAATAGCTTGCACTTTATAATTGAATTGTTTGTAATCATATTGGGGTTATAGAATCAATGCAAATAAACTAGGGAGTAATAATGCTTAGCTTTTTTTTAGAATTTTTAAAGGTTTTTGTTGCGGTTTCCATCTTCTTTGTTTGGGTTCCTAGATATCACAATATAGTTGAAGAATTCAAGACCTATCAGTATCCAGATTGGTTAAGAGATATTGTAGGTATCTTAAAATTAACATGCGCTGCATTGCTTGTAATCAATAGTGTTGAATTTGTTCTTTTGGCCTCTGGAACATTGGTCATTTTAATGTCGGCAGCATTCATGACTCATATGCGTGTTAAAAACAGCTTTCGTTGGTTCTTTCCATCGCTTTCACAGATAATTATGAATGCATTTATTTTTTACATGACGTATAACCTTTTATAANAAATAATTATTAAGTTTTGTTTCTAAAATCTTAAAAAAACTATTGGGTTTATTATGATCACAGTTATTTCTCCTGCAAAGAAACTTTCAGAAGAATGCAANGCTGTTAATACCAGCTTTACTCAGCCATCTTATTTGGATCGCTCAGGCGAGCTGGTATCCCAGCTAAAAAACTACGACCCGACACACCTTCAAGGTCTGATGGGTATCAGTGAAAAATTATCTACTTTAAATTGGGAAAGGTACCAAAGCTGGAAAACGCCTTTCAACAAAAGCAATTCCAGGCAAGCGCTCTTTACTTTTAAGGGTGATACTTACTCAGGTCTAGATGCAGACACTCTCTCAAAAAATGAAATTACATATTCCCAGAACCATACTAGGATTTTGTCGGGTTTATATGGACTTTTAAAACCGCTAGATCTTATCATGCCCTATCGTCTTGAAATGGGAACAAAGCTCGAGAACAGCTCAGGTAAAAACCTCTACGAATTCTGGGGAAGCAGCCTAGCGGAATACCTTGAAGAGGACCTTTCTGCTCATAGTTCAAAATTTGTGGTAAATTGCGCTTCTGTTGAATATTTTAGATCTATTGATAATGACGCTTTAAAGTCTCCGGTGATTACTCCTATCTTCAAGGAGATTAAGAATGGTAAGCCTAAGATTATATCCTTCTTTGCAAAAAANGCTAGGGGTATGATGGCAAGGTTTATAATTCAAAATCAAATCGAAAACCCTCATGACATTCAGAAGTTCAATGTGGATGGCTATTCGTTTGATGAAGGTCTATCTAGTGAATTTGAGCCGGTATTTACTCGCGCACAGGCCTAGCCTAAATCGCATTTTGAATTAAGCGTTCAGTTTTTCCAACTATTTCTACTGCGGCGTGATTGCTACTTTGATCAATGAGTATTCTATTGGAATCTTTAAGTTGAAAAGAAATATTGCCATCTAGGTATTCATTCACTTTAGGAATCATATCTTTTCTATCTGGGGCATATAAGAGTCCGCTTAAAGACCCTTTGCGTATCTCAAGTTCAAGAGTGAGCTTTCCTTTCTTTATTACCCAGTGCAGCTTATCATTGTCAAAGGATATTTTTACATGTTTTGAAAAATTATAGGTTGTGAACTTATAAAGCTCCCCTTTGTAAAGTATTCCAATGATAAATCCTGAAAATTCATAATTTCTCCATGGAATGGTTGCAAGCGATGCAGAAACACTGATATCATCTTCTTTGAAGTGATTTGATTGGGCCCAGATCCAATCTTTTGGAAAGTTTTTACCCCAGTCTTTTTCAATATATCCACGCCCATCATTGAAATCTATATGATCATCATTAACCGTTATATGTCCATCAATCTTATGATCCATGCTTAGAATTCCATGAAAACATTCCATAGATGGAACATAGCCATACCAGCCCATACAGCCGTGCTCAAATAGCGANACAGGCCAAGGGTTAAGCCCTTTTGTTGTTATTTGCCCTTTGACGTCTAATCGGTCATTTTGAAAATTTAAAATTACATTATCCAGAGAGAAAAAATTTTCACCTAATTGAAGTTCATAAGAACGCTGGTTGCAGTTAAAATCTTTAGTATCGTAGGGTATGTAGTCAACCTGACCATTTGAGCCTTGGTATAGCATTAGAAATGCCGTCTTATTGCTACACTCTCCGCTTTGATATATGCCTGGAATAACAACAATCGACCGTTCGTCTTTGGATGACATTTTATGATACCATCCTTCAAAAAAAGGCCTTTTTCCAGATTTACCATGAAATAGTTCGGGGCGTTTAATAAACATTTTGTAGTATTAATTGATAAAAATTTGTTTAGAAATTATTTAACATAAATTAGTTAAAAATCTACTTTTTAATGGAATCAATTATTTTAATAGCAGCCGCTTTTTTTACTTCAGCTCTATCTGCCATCATTGGTATGGGAGGTGGAATTACGTTGCTTGGAATTATGGCCCTATTGATGCCAAGCGGTTTCCTTGTAGTTGCGTATCACGGAATCATACAGCTTGTAAGCAATGTCACGAGAACAGCGGTATATCGAGATCATGTAAATCGACTAATTTTTACACGTTTTTTAATGGGTCTGCTTCCTGGTTTGGCTTTGTCAGCTGCGCTTATCTATGGCATTGTCTATGCCAATCAGGTTGGCTCAGCATCAGATTTAAAAATTGACTTTCTCAAGCCTATTATTGGATTATATATATTGTGGTTTCTTTACTTTAGGCGCAAGAAGAAAGCAGTTGTTGTAGAGACCTTTAAATGGATGGGGGTTCTTGCAGGTATTGCGACCGTATTTATTGGTGCCATGGGTCCAATAATAGCCCCATTGTTCATTAATGATGAGTTGAAAAAAGAAGACGTTATTGCTACAAAAGCAGCGTGTCAGGCTGCTGGACATCTGGGTAAAATGCCAATATTCTTTTTATTTTTTAACGTTGACTATATAAGCGATTGGAGATTACTGCTACCATTAGTCATTGCAGTATACGTTGGTACAAAAATAGGAAAGCGGATGCTCGGAAAATTACCAGAACACCTATTTCAAGTTCTTTTTAAAATTGCTCTTACGATGATTGCCTTGAGACTCATTATTATAGCGCTATGAAAAAAAGCTTAAGCTCCCTAGCTGTGCTAATGATTTTGTCCTGTTCGCAGTACAAAGATTCTTCATTGCTCAATGATATTTTAAATTCAATGGATCAAAAACATTTACCCATTGTGAATAATCCAGATGAGCATTTTTTACAGATAATCTATACGCAGATTGATCGTGACATAAGCCAAGCCCCTAAATTCACTACCCATACTTATAATATTGACCCTAAAAAGTATTTTTACCCTGCGAGCACAGTAAAATTTCCGGCAGCGGTATTAGCACTAGACAAGCTTAGGCGTTATGAGTCTCTTGGGATTACAAGGGACACAAAACTAACGATTGACTCCAGTCGAGATTGGATGTTGNCAGTAAATAGTGATACAACCCATGAGTTGGGCAATGCCACCATTGGNCAATATATAAAGAAAATTTTTGTTGTATCAGATAATGATGCGCACAATCGCCTGTATGAATTCCTTGGTCAAAAGCACTTTAATCAGAGGATGTGGGATCTGGGTTATTCTGAGACGCGCATGCGACATCGATTATCTATTCGATTAACACCTGAGCAAAATAAATACACTAATGCGTTCACTTTTTATAAGGATAATATAAAGCTACTAGATCAACCTATGCAGTACTCGGAGTTAGATTTAAATGTTAATTCTAAAAACAATTTGATTGGATTATCTTATTTTGAGGATGGACAGAAAATTGAAAGCCCGATGGATTTTTCCACTAAAAATTTCTTTAGCATTACTGAGCAGCATGCATTTTTACAGCAGGTAATGTTTCCCGATTATGTAAACAGTGAAAAACGACTATACCTTAATAGAAATGATTATGATTTTTTGTATGAGTGGATGTCCAAGCTTCCGAAAGAGAGTACCTTCCCATTCTATGAGGACAGAGACAGATATCCTGATGGATATTGTAAGTTCTTTATGTTTGGAGACACTAAGAAACAAATCCCAACAAACATACGTATATTTAACAAGGTTGGCATGGCGTATGGATTTTTAATTGACAATGCCTATATCATAGATACGGTCAACGATATTGAATTTTTCCTAACCGTCTCTATTTACAGTAATAAGAATCAAACGCTAAATGACGACGAATATGAATATGATGAAATAACAATGCCGTTCATTGCTCAATTTGGAACTTTGATCTATGAATATGAGCTCTTGAGGGAGAAGAAAATCGCACCCGACTTCAGTCGGCTCATTAGAGAATAAAACTTTCTTATCCCTAGAACAGCATTTTAAATTAGCCTGGATAAAAAATGAATTTTAAATACTACACTCGCCTCATGAAAGCTGCTCCAACAATGCTCTTGATCATCTTTGGTTGCTCGAACTCAGAGTTGAAATTAAAGATCGTTGATGCTGAAGGCATTGTCAAGCAGGTTCAGTCGCACAAGCAGCAAGAGGTTGTTTTGCTTAATTTCTGGGCCACAACGTGTGCCCCGTGCATTGAAGAAATCCCGATGATTCTTGAGTTGGCAGATAAATACGAAGAAGAAGGGTTTAGGGTCTATTTTGCTAGTACAGATTGGCTTGAGAATAAGAAAAAGGTCGTTCGTTTTTTGGAAAAGCATGATATAAAAGGTATTTCATTTTTAAAAGANGAAGGCAATGATTTTGAATTCATTAATGCCATAAATAAAGAATGGTCTGGAGCNCTNCCTTTCACCATNATTTATGATAAAAATGGTAATACATATTCNTATTGGGAAAACATGCAAGATAAAGAATTCTTTGAAACCAAAATTAGGGAAGCTTTAGCCTCTTGAAATTTGAAGAATTTCAACTTGAGCGCGAACAGTCTACTTGGGAAAACAAAGTAGATTTTAATCTCTCCGAGAGCGGTGTTCATCCTCGTTCAATTAAAACTTTGTTCGATGCGGACTTTATTGAAAAAATCGAGAACACTGAGCTAACATATGGATTTACTGAAGGCTCACCTGATCTAAGAANTTCTATCGCTTCGATTTATANTGGAGCAACCATTGACAANGTACAAGCGTTCAATGGTTCGGCTGAAGCGAATATGGTCTCAATAATGACCCTAATCGAGCCAGGCGATGAAGTTGTCTACATGGTTCCGAACTATCTCCANATTTATGGATTTGCTCGTGGCCTTGGGGCAAATGTTANACCTTTTCATCTTNATGAACACCTTAACTGGAAGCCTGATCTTGAAGAACTGCGCTCAAAAGTAACCAAAAAGACAAAATTGATTTGTATTTGCAATCCAAANAATCCTACNGGATCAGTGCTNCCAAAGCAAACAGTNGAAGATATCANATCAATAGCCTCCNATGTAGATGCGTGGATCATATCAGACGAAGTATANCGTGGTGCGGAATTGAATGGAGAGGAATGTGCATCCTTCTGGGATTCGGGTTACGAAAAAACAATCGTCAATTGTGGCTTATCAAAAGCCTATGCGTTACCTGGATTGCGATTGGGCTGGTCNCTTTCTAATCCAAAATATATCAAGCAATCNTGGGCAAATCATGACTATACCAGTATATCTGTTGGCCGCCTAAGCGATCTAATAGCTGCACATGTTCTCCACCCTAACAATCGAATGGAGACNTTAAATTATATCCGTCATGAGCTCGCAAAGAATNTAGATATATTCCAGGATTGGATATCTGAATTTAACGATCATTTTAATTTTATACCTCCGGAAGCGGGCGCAATGGCCTTCGTGAAATATGATTGGCCAATCAACTCCTCTGAGTTAATTGAAAAAATACGAAATGAAGCGAGCGTCATGTTGGTAGCTGGCGATTGGTATGGCATGGATAATTTTATCAGATTTGGCTATGGAGCGAAACGGTCTGANCTTAAAAACGCCCTGGATCGCATAACTCCTGTTTTTAAATCATTGTGATCGATTTTAAATCTAAAGTTGAGCAAGCTATTCAGAGGTCTAGCTCTTATATACGTCACACCCCTTTAGAGCATTCACCTTACTTAAGCGCCCTTTCAGGTGCGAATGTTTATTTGAAGCTGGATAATATTCAAAAGACAGGTTCCTTTAANTTTAGAGGAGCAATAAGTAAAATAACATCTNTGTCTATTNAGGAAAAAAATCGTGGAGTCGTAACGGCATCAACTGGAAATCANGGAGCCGCTTGTTCTTTAGCTATGTCNNTACTTGGAGTAAAAGGAAAGATTGTTGTTCCTGAGAATGTTCATAAAAATAAGGTGGAAAACATTCTTAATNTAGGGGGAGAGGTTGAGTATTATGGCGATGATTGTATCCATGCNGAGGAAAANGCTCAAGAAATATCNCNCACTACTGGAGCAACTTATATCTCACCTTATAATGATCAAGAGATAGTGTGCGGTCAAGGCACGATGGGGTGGGAGATATGGAAAGACCAAAAGGATATCGATGCTGTATTTGTCTCTGTTGGTGGCGGTGGTCTGATTTCTGGAGTAGGTGGGTATCTAAAATCGGTGGATTCTGNTATTAAGATGTATGGNGTNTCNCCTAANAACTCTTGCGTCATGTATGAGTCTTTAAAAAAAGGCAAGCAGCTTGAGCTATCTTCAAAGCCAACGCTATCAGATGGAACAGCTGGCGGCGTTGAAATTGGTTCGATTACTTTTGATATGTGCAACGAAATTATNGATGATTTTAGCACAGTAAGCGAAGATGATATTGCAANTGGTNTAAANATTGGAATAGAAAAACACCACCAGCTTATAGAGGGAGCGGCGGGTACAGCAATTGCAGGGTTTATTAACAAGAAAGAAATGTTTAACGGCAAGACCGTTATCCTCGTAATGTGCGGTGGCAATATAAGCAGCGCCGTATTGAAGTCAATATTATAGTGGAAGTAATAAATTTAGACCAAATTAAATCCATCTTGCCAAAGCTTGACCTGATAAAGGAGATCGAAGCAGGTTTCGTTGCATACTCAGAAGGAAGAGTAGTGGTTCCACCTGTTGGGGAGTTGAGTTTTGAATCTCCGCCTGGAGATGTTCATATNAAATACGGATATATAAAAAACGACGANATCTACGTCATAAAAATCGCATCNGGTTTTTATGCCAATAAAGACATTGATCTACCAACAGGAAATGGCATGATGTTAGTGTTCAAGCAATCAACAGGTCAACCGATTGCGATACTTTATGATGAGTGTTACCTTACAGATATTCGAACAGCGGTTGCTGGAGCGGTGACTGCAAAATATCTGTCGCCTCGNAATGTCAAAAATATTGGGATTGTAGGCACNGGTGTGCAAGCGCGACTCCAATTGCGTTATCTAAAAGATATCATTGATTGTCATAATGTAGTTGTTTGGGGTAGAAGTCAACAGGCGCTCTTGAGCTACAAAGAGGAAATGGTTGTTCATGGATATCAAATCACCACGACAATGAACATGAATGATGTTATTGATNGTTGTCAATTGATCGTAACCTGCACTCCTAGCGAAAGCTCTTTGATCAATNCGGTCAGGCCTGGAACGCACATTACGGCCATAGGCTCAGATACCGTAAANAAGAGAGAATTAAGCTCCGATGTAATGCTTCAAGCAGATTTNATTGTTGCAGATAGTAAAGCTCAAAGCCAAATGCGTGGAGAAATTTATCAGGCATTAAAAGATGGAAATTCTTTAGATAATATCACTGAGTTNGGGCAAATTATATCAGGAAAAGACAAAGGAAGATTCAATCAAGATCATGTTACGATTGCAGATTTAACAGGAGTTGCNGTGCAAGATATTCAAATCTCAAAAGCGGTCTTAAAGAATTTATAGATAGGAAAGATGTCCTCTAAAAAAGAACAAATAATATTTTATTCAATGGAAGATGAAAGCTTGAAAAAGCTTCACATCTATGAAAGCGGCGTTTCGGCGGGGTTTCCTTCACCTGCAGATGACTACCTTGATGTTGATCTAAACCTNCACAAATATCTTGTTAANCATCCCGCAGCCACGTTTTTTATCATCGCAAAAGGACATTCAATGGAGCGAGCTGGAATAAGCGATAATGATCTGCTTGTTGTTGACAAATCTCTGGAACCTAAGAATAAGGATATCGTAGTAGCTATTGTAGACGGTGAATTCACAGTTAAGAGATATATGATGAACAATGGAAATATTTGTCTAAAAGCTGAAGGGCTATCAAGCAGCTATCCAGATATCAATATCACCGACTCTATAGAATTTGAAGTATGGGGCGTTGTAACTCACACAATTCACAATAATCGATGATTGCGTTAGCCGACTGTAACAATTTTTATGCTTCGTGCGAGAGAGTATTTAATCCCGCCTTAAAGAACAAGCCGGTGGTGGTCCTGTCTAATAATGATGGGTGCATCATTGCCAGAAGCAACGAATCTAAGCAGCTCGGTATTAAAATGGGAGAACCGGTATTTAAAGCTAGAGAAATCATTGAAGAGCACGGCGTTAACGTGTTCTCAACTAATTTTGCGCTTTACGGTGACATGTCAAAGCGGGTGATGTCCCTTTTAGATAGTCTATCTCCAGAAATCGAAATTTATAGTATAGATGAGGCGTTTATGAATCTAGCTGGGATTGAAAAATGTTTTGAGCTGGGGCTACACATGCGCGATACCGTTGGAAGACATACTGGTATACCAATTTCAATAGGCATTGCTAAGACCAAAACGCTTGCAAAGGTAGCCAACCATTGCGCAAAACGCTTTTCAAAGAAGGGTGTTTATATATTGAACCACAAAGAGCATATTTCAAGTATACTAAAGTCAATGCCTGTATCTAAGCTCTGGGGAGTCGGATCGAGATACGCCAGGATGTTGCGTAGCTATGGAGTAAGCAATGCGTATGAATTTGTTTCGTTGGATGAAAAATGGGTGTTGGAAAAAATGACCATTATGGGATTGAGAATACAGCGCGAGCTCAAAGGTGAGTCATGCATTTCAATGGATACAAATCCATCTCCAAAGAAAAACATATGTACATCAAGATCATTCGGCGTTAAAGTGAAGGATTTCCAGTCGCTTAAAGAATCAATTTCATCGCACGCAGCAAGATGTGCTGAAAAACTGAGACTAGAAAAAGGGTGCGCTCGCTACGTGAGCGTGGTAATTAAAACCAGCCCTTTTAGTGGTTCAGATTATTACTGCGGGTACAAAACCTCCAATTTTGATGTGCCGACAAACGATACATTGGACATTATAAATGCTGCAGAAAGCCTATTAAAATCCATATACAAAGAAGGATTAGATTATAAAAAATCGGGGGTGATTGTTGGTGACATCATTCCACAGAACAAAGTCCAGCTTAGTTTATTCGATATGGATGAAAAGAGGATTAAAAGAAAAGATCTAAACAGGACGATCGATATTATTAATCAGATAATGGGTAGAAGTACTGTGCAGATTGGCTCACAGGGAATAGCTAAGAATTGGCAGCTGAAACGGGAGAAGTTATCACCTTGCTATACTACAAAATGGGATGATTTACTTAGAATTAATTGCTAAAATTGACTGCCAAAAACAAAAAAAACCAGACTAGGAGAATAAGATGAGGATGACTAAAATTATTTCAATCCTATCGCTATCGTTATCTATTTCATTCGCAGAGGATCTATTNTTAGGATCAGATATACCATTGTCGGATGTAAAAATGAAAGACATTAGCGGGAAAACCGTAAGCTTGAATGATGTAAAAATGGAAAACGGTNTACTCGTCAATTTTACTTGCAATACTTGTCCTTGGGTAATTAGATGGCAAGATAGGTACAACGACCTAGCTAAATTAAGCAGTGAAAATAAAATCGGTTTCATTGCAGTCAACCCCAATGCAGCGGCTCG
This sequence comes from Fidelibacterota bacterium, assembly GCA_002724475.1. Lineage (GTDB taxonomy): Bacteria > Fidelibacterota > Marinisomatia > Marinisomatales > TCS55 > TMED108. The sequence goes on from PBOO01000014.1 coordinate 36,198, forward strand.
CGATAGAGGTGAAAATATGAAGGACATGAAAAAATTTACTAAAAAGTATGATCATGAATTTCTTTATGCTTTAGATAAAGATGCAAAGCTAGCAAAAGCGTTTGGGGCTAAATATACCCCACAGATTTACCTTTTTGATGGCGCAGGAAAACTAGTTTATAAAGGNGCTATTGATGATAATGCCGCAAAGAAGAAAAAAGTAAAAAAACATTTTTTAATGGATGCAATAAAAGCAGTAGGCGGTGGAAAAGAAATAGCTCTGGCTGAAACAAAGGCATTTGGCTGTAGTATCAAGTATCCCAAATAAGAAAAGANTNAAATGAAAAGATTATTATTCAGCTTTTTTAGTTTAGTGTTTTTGAGNTGTGGATCAGATAAAACAACTGCAGAATTAGAACTAGAATCAATGCAATGTTTGATGTGCTCTTATAAGATTGAAGAAACTTTGCTTGAAATGAAGGGCGTTAAGAAAGCAAATGTAGATTTGAAAAGTAAGTCGGGCAGTGTGATTTTCAATGCCAGTATCATTGATTTAAGTAAAATTGAAGATAAAATAGCATCAATCGGATACAGTGTAAATGGAAAAAAAGCCAATAGTGAAGCTTACGATAAGCTAGAACTTTGTTGTAAAAAACCTAAGAGCAATTAATTCATTAAATTTATAAATTTCAATCGATGAGCAGATTTAATTTCATATGGACCCTACGATTATGTATCGCGCTATTTATCACCAGCGCTTTACCNATTGAGCCATCCCAGGCATTTGTATTTGCCCAATCAAAAAAGAAAAATCCTGCTCAAGCTACNAAATATGCTAAGCGTGGAAGCGCAAAGGCAAAGAAAAAAGATTATAGAGGAGCNTTAGCTGACTATAAGNGAGCTTACCAGTTAAACCCTAATGCGAACTATAAAAAACGCGTACAGCAATTAACATCGCTTGCAAAAAAACAAAGCGGATCAAAAAGCGGAGGAAGTAAAGTTTCCAAAAAGCGNGCTGCTCAAGCTGCTCAGTACGCCAAGCGAGCAAACGCTAAGGCAAAGAAAAAAGATTACGCNGGAGCCCTTAAAGATTATCAGAGGGCTGCTAAGCTCAATCCGACTGCAGCCAATCAAAAACGAGTAAAACAATTGGCCAATATAGTAAAAAAATCAGGCTCAGCACCCAAAAGAAGAACTGCAAAAGCAACTATGCCGAAAGTCTCAAATATACCAACAATTAGCCCAGTCAAATATGCTAACGACATTTACAACATCGCAGAAGGATTTGAAATGAGCACGCGTAATTTAGCTCGCGCTACTAGCATTTTAGAGGAAAAACAATCAAAAAAAGTTGAATTTGTGAACCTTCAAAAAACACCAACAACCTCCGANCTCGAGAACGCTGCAAGACTAGAGCCTAATGATTTTAGAAAACAGGTAGACCTTGCTCGAAATTATGAGGCAAACGGTCGTTTCAATGATTCAAAAGAAATCTATTTAAAATTAGCTGCACAAAACCCTAGAAACGCAGACGCTCACTTTCATCTTGGCTCCTATTACGCACGATTTGACCAGTTAACCAAAGCCCGTCACGCATTCGATGAAGCGCTTGATGTTCAACCAAATCATAGAGCAACAATCGAAGCCATGGCTACAATTTTTGGTCAAAACGAAAAACGTACATTTTCGGATGATATATTAGCAAAATCAGCTCAAAAAGATCCGACTGGACCGGCTCAACAAATAAGTAAGATTAGAAAAAATTTAGATGAATTCAATTATGAATATGCCGCAAGGCTTGCGCAAACCGGTCAAGACATGTTCCCAAAACAAGGAGCTTTCATTTTATTAAAAGGAAAAGCTTTTGAGGGGATGGGAGACCTTGAAAAAGCAAAAGCCAGCTACCAAGAGTCTATTCAAAACGATCCNAGGCACGGTGAATCCTATATTGCCCTTGGTGATTTATATTCAGGACAAGGAAAACATNTATATGCNGCTTTGACTTATAGCGACGCTGTGCGACTAGATCCTTCAAATGAAGATATTCGGTATAAACAAGGTTTAGGATATTTTAAAGCAAATGAATGGGGTAGAGCTGCATCAGCTTGGGAAGATTTGCTTTATTATGATCCAAAAAATCAAAAGGTCAATCTTCTTCTNCCTCAAACATATTACATACTTGCTGTTGAATACAATCGCTCTGGACAATCAAGCTTAGGACAAACTGCTTTTCGAAAAGCAATAAATATTAATCGTAATTCTGCAGCTTGGTTGCCAGGTTCAATGAGAACACTTGGAGGGTTTTACAGAGAAAAAGGAATGTATAAAGAGTCTCTTGCTGCTTATCAAGAAGCGATCGAATTACGCCCTGCAGACTCTCAAACATATTTAGGCTTAGGTATTACATACTGGAAAATGAAAGAAGAAGCTCTTGCAAAGGCCGCCTGGTCAAAGTCCATGGAGCTTGATCCGACAAATAACGACGCTAGGGGATGGTTAATGTTGTCGGGTAAAATATCTGGCTAATATATTTAACCACTTAGGCCAATCCACTTTTCAATTATAACAAGTAAATGAGTCTTTTTCTAAAAATTCTCATCCACAGATTTTCTATCTTATGTTTTTTTTCGTTATCATTTGCGCAACACCCTGGCGATGAGAAGGTTCGTGCGGGCATTAATGCTTTTTACAACTATGAATATGAAAAAAGCATTGATATTCTTTCTGAAGCAAGGATCGAATACCCTTCGCACCCGGTAGTGCATGCAGTGTGGGCTGCATCATGGTATCAGTTTGATCAATCACAATTTGATGAAAATAAGGTGTATTCTAACTTCGAAATTCGCATAGATGAAGTTGAGCAAGTGTATGATTCTCTGACTAGGAAACATCCTGACCAGTTTGATTATTTCTTATATTTAGGAACGGTTCAGTCGTTAAAAGCAAGGATCCATTTGGGTCAAAAAAGGTTCTTGTCTACTTTCTATTCAGCCTATAGAGGTTTTAAAATGATTCAAAAAGCCAACAAAGATTCCAGTCAGACCAAAGATGCATTGTTGCCAATTGGCATAGTTGAATGGTATTCAGGGCTAAGTAACCCAGTAGTTAAATTAGCGGCTCAAGCTTTAGGTGTGAAACCATCAAGAAATGGAGGAATCGCTAAGATGGAGCAATCAGCACGTGAAAGCGATTGGGCTTGGATGGAGTCAATGAGCATGTTGGCATACATAAACCAATTTTTTGATATAAATCCAGAAAAAGCATTGTATTATATGGATACGCTATCGAANAATTACCCTCAAAACTTTAAGTTTANGGTTTATTTTTGTTTAGGTCTGCTGCAAAATGGAAAGCTAGATAATGCNGAAAAAGAATTATTGTATTTGAATAATCAATTGTTGGAGCAAAGATCCTATCATCAGAAAAGATACAAGCCCTATGTTTCGTTTTTATGGGGATATTATTATTATGAAAAAGAGGATTATGACTCATCTTTAGTTTATTTAAATCAGTCGATTGAAGAGTACGATAGTGACATGGATGTCATCCTTGCAAATGTTCTATTNCTTAAGGGCAAAATTTATGATCAAAAAAAAATGCGCCAAGAAGCTAAACGGGCGTATAAAGATTGTATTAAGTTGAATAATTCCACNCAGGCAATTGTTTTCGCTAAAGAATATTTGANCAAGCCATATAAAGGTTAATTGTGTAATTTTAGGGCACATTTATTATGATTAAAAGAAGAAAAACTCGTGAAGTAAAAGTTGGTAATTTGATAGTNGGTGGTGANCATGCTATTACNGTCCAATCAATGACCACAACAAAAACGCACGACGTCAAGGCAACTTTAAAAGAGGTTGAGAGACTCGAAGAAGCTGGTTGTCATATCATCAGAATCACTGTTCCCGATGAGCCTGCTGCCAAAGCCCTCTATGAAATTAAAAAAGAAATGAATGTCCCTTTAGTTGCGGACATTCATTTTAATTATAGAATGGCTCTTGAAGCAGTTGATGCTGGTGCGGATAAAATTCGAATTAATCCTGGTAATATCGGCGGCAAAAAAAGAGTCAAAGAAGTATTGGATAAGGTTAAAGGTGCAAACCTTCCNATACGAATCGGTGTTAACGCTGGAAGCTTAGAATCTGATTTAATTGATAAATACGGTTTTCCAACNGCTGAAGCAATGGTTGAAAGTGCTAAAAGACATATAGATATTTGCAAAGAGCATGATTTTGAAGACATAATAGTATCTCTTAAAGCTTCTGATGTGAATTTGATGATTAACGCTTATAAGCTTTTTTCAGAAAAATATGATTATCCTCTCCATTTAGGAGTAACTGAAGCTGGCCCAACAAAGTCTGGTACAGTCAAATCAGCTGTTGGTCTTGGTACATTATTAGCGCAGGGTATTGGTGATACAATCCGAGTAAGCCTGACTGACGACCCCGTTGAGGAAGTCAGAGTAGGTTTTGAAATTTTAAAATCACTTGGGCTGGCTAGTAAAGGTGTAACAATAGTTGCCTGCCCTACATGCGGAAGACTTGAGGTGGACTTGTTCAAAATTGCTGGAGAAATGGAAGAAAAACTTCAAAACGTTAAAACTCCAATGACGGTAGCCTTGATGGGTTGTGCTGTAAACGGACCGGGTGAGGCCACCCATACAGATCTTGGAATCGCATTTGGTAAAGGCGCAGGACATTTGTATTATCAAGGTGAAAATCGCGGAAAAGTTTCAGAAGATAAAGCTATAGAGAAGCTTGAAGAAATGATTGAAGAATTTGAAGTGTCAAAAAAAGAAGATTAATATGAAGTATATATTGATTGTTTTTATATCGCTTGGATTATCTTTTTCACAGGAGAAAAAAAAGGACAGCCAACCAAACGCCATCGCGGTATATTGGAAGACCTTAGACAGTAACTCTAAAGAGATATTCCTTTTTTCCTATTTGACTCAAGTATACGATACCCATCAAAAAATGATTAAAGATATGGGTTATGGTGAGGTAACAACATGGTACTATGACAACAAAGCCGAAATGGTTTATGGTATATTTGACCAGGTCAATCAATCCGGCATGAAAGAGTTCATAGGGTGGATCGATGAGTATTACAGTCACGATGAATTTACTGGAAACAGTTTTGATGATGCGCTGTCATTTGCTTTTAGGTTTCAGCAAGCTGCTGGTGAGACTATGTGGGAAAAGTATGAGAATCTTAAGTTTGGGAGAATAAAACCTAAGAACTAATGGCAAGATTAAATCCAAAGTTCATCAATGAATGGTTGGAGATNAAGCGTGAAGGGGGNTTAAAANTATTGTTCAAGAAAAAAGGTTGGTATGTCATCTTGGCCATAGTTGTATACTATTTAATTCGCGACTCAATTCTTTATATTCTAATTCCATATCTTATTTTCAAAGGAATATTCTAGCTATTTTACCAATGTAGCCGATTTNAATTGCGCAGAGGTATTATCCNTAGCTTGAATAAANTATACCCCNGAAGAAGCTTCCTTGCCAAATTCATCTATAGCGNTCCAAGAAAAACCATACNTCCCAGATTTTAAAATACCATTNTGAATTTGCTTCACATTTCTACCGTAAATATCATAAATCTTAATTTCGATTTCTGTCTCATTAAGTACTGTAAGGTTGAATGAAATTTTATCATTAAATGGATTTGGGAAGGCGCTAGTCAANTTGAATGCAATNGGCATATTAGCATCAGTNCCTCTTTTTCCATCTTTAAACGTAATTCTATAGCTCCAATCAGANCCGACTGTATCTTGACTGACAACTGATAAGTGAATTGATTTTAGATCAATGGGATCAATATTTATTGATTTATTTGAAATGACNAAATAAGAATCATCCNTGCGTTTTAAAATAGCATTTAGCTGTATATCTGAAGCAGGCCCATTTTGATTTTCAATATCAATCAATACAGGATCATTTGAAATCACTTTAATATATTGAGATCCAAACCGTCTCAGTGAAGACGACTCTATAAAATCGCTTCTACCAGTAAAAAAATTTACAGTTTTAAANAGCGAAGGACCATTAACAGGNTAATCATCGGCTTCTTCATATCTGTATTGTAGCGCAGAGGTTTCTGATGACATAATATGATTTGCTACTGACATTGAGTTTAGCGCTTCTTTGAAAGAANAACCTTTTTGCTCNAGAGCCTGATCAATAGCTAGATGNGANCCATCTTTTTTACGACTATCATTATTAACAGAAAGCTCAAACAATTCTTTGATCGTNTTGTTTCCCCCCATATGCTGGTCGATATATTCAAAAAAGATATAAGANCCATAAGCATGTGAACCTTCCTCATCTAAGGATCGATATGGATAGCGAAACCAGTCGGGCATATACTGATAAACATCGTTAATATTATCAAACATCTCTTCTTCCATCCATACCGCTGTNGCNTCAAGCANCCATTGCTTCTCCCAGCCATCATACCCCANTTGAACAGNGTGNAAAAATTCGTGCGCAATCGTTGTTTGAANATTTTCAATTTCTGAAAGTNGATTGAAGTTTTTGTAACTGTTTCTCATTGTCATATAGCTNGTAATAGCATTTTTTTCGGTTACGNCACTCGTTGTNTCGTTATCGCCATTTCCTGANGCGTACTGCTCAAACTGTACGTANCCGTAGAAATTTGAGGCTAATTGTCTTATGTAAATATCGTAATGATCTGAACCACCGTTATCAAAATTGGAACCATAGTCACCATCACNTGGAGGTAGGACAAAACCCATTTGATTATGAAAACTTGATGATACAGTTTCAAAAGTCTCTGCAATGGTTTCAATATAATCTGGTATGTTATTGGAATTTTGATCTGTAGGATCAACAGCGTTTCTACCTGTGGACGTATAATGTATTCTAAAATAGCTTTTATCGTAATATCGGTCTAAACCCCTGCTTTCAGTTCGCTGAGCACCACTCCTATTGACTAGCGATTGATTAAAGTTAAAACCAAGATTTTTTAGTTCTTCTTTTTTCTCTGAATCTAATAGATGTCCATTCTTTGCAATATCAAAAAGATACGGCGTAAGGTGGGTTTTGGTCTCTAGCCGCTCACCAAATGCCTCAATTACTATCTCTGCTGATTGAAAAATATCTTGAGCAATAAGAATCTGAAATACAAAAACTAAGAGAGAAGAAAACCTCATTGCTGTTGATTAATCCTTCTTTCTTCTGGAATACCTTATTCTCATAAAAATACTCATTAAGATAATTCCTAAGACGTAAAAGATTGCATAGTAAGGTAGAAGATCTTTCATATTTGAAGGATTAATAATCCAGCTAGTATTATTGAAATTAAATAGTAGGGCGTATTNNCGTTAATNANGGAAGAAANAAANGTTTTATTTTTTTCTTTCGATGTTATTTCTNGCTTTTCAATGTANGCCATTGTTGTTGAGATGGGATANCGCAATGANGCTATTACTGTNGAATCATTTTTATCATGATAAAACTCAAATTGAGATATTTGATTGATCGATCGCAAGCCTATCTGTAAAGATTGGTTAAGCTGAATGGCTTCAAGGCCGGATATACCTTTGGGCCTTGAAACTTGATTAATTTTATTAATATCTCCCCTCATATTATAAAACGTTAGATATGACCATGAGGTAGCTTCGTTAAACCATCCACTAATTTCTGATAGTTGAATTTCATCTGTAGCGTATAGTTTAAGTGTAAGCCCATTTTCACGAGCATTAAGCTCAATATCTTTAATTGAAATATTTTGACTGAAGTGTGATGACATGCAAATAATAGCAATTAAATGATATTTAAGTATTGTCTTTATAATTATCCCTTCCTTTGTTAAATCCTTCGATTAACGCCTCCATTACCGTTTCAGANCTTATNTTATTTATCATTGCCAAAACCAGGACAGGATAAACTTCCTCAGGTAGAANCGGTTCAAGTGATTCGAAAGGNTCTTCTTTGTCAAGTATCTCATCAATGGTTTCTCCACTTTTTAATTTCTTTTGAAGGTTGTCCTGAAGTAAAAAAATATAACTTTTAAAATCATCATCGCTGAACTTTATAAGTTCTTCAGGGGTAAAGTATGTTTTGTTTGTTATCATAACAGATAAAATTAGTTTTAAAATGAAGCTTTTGAAATGATGAATTAGACGTTGTTCGTCATTTGGTATCAAGAGTAATTTAGGTGTTAATATGAGAAAACCTCGGATCATATTTCTCATGATGGCATTTGTTTTTTTTGGTCAATTTACAGTTAGCGCCCAACTCAAAAACCAAGGTGCCATTGGTTCTGTTACTATTGATGGAAAAGTATGGAATCAAGTTGCAATGCGACCTGTAGTGCCATTTGGTAAGTGGGCAGTTTCTCTTGATCTTGTAATTTATTTTGATGCTGAGGGTAACGTTAGAACTGAGGAGTGGGACTTTTCTTCTCCAACTGCATCAAAAAACAGCATTATTGATAAAATTTATTTTGTTCGTTATGGTGTACCCAGCGACCCATTTTATGTAAAATTAGGTGCTCTAGATAGAGTTGATTTAGGATATGGTATTTTGGTCAATGGGTACTCAAACTCGATTTTATATCCCCAAGATCGCAAGGTCGGACTAAACGTAAAAAGAACTTCGTCGTCGTATGGGGTCCAAGCTTTCTCAAATGACCTTAAGGAAAATTTAGGTATCATTGGTGCTAGAGTAAGCTCTAGGAAGTTTTTAGGTCTTCCGATTGGCCTTTCATTTGTTACGGATAGAAATCAGTATTTAGGCCTAAAAGATAGCGATAGAGATGGTCGACCTAATATAGTTGACGATTTTCCTGATAACTCCCAATGGTGGCTCGATAGCGATGGAGATGGATTATCTGATAGCGACCCAAATGAGTGGGACATAGATGGTGACGGAATCACCGATACACTAGATAGTCGAATTCCTGGTTATACTGGTGAAATGATAGCACTGGACAACAACATAGTTCGTAAAGATGAGCCAATCAATATTTCTAAGGACTCGGACGGAATAATGGCTGTTGCTATTGATCTAGGCTTTCCAATTATTCGAAATGATAATTTTAGCGTTACTGTTTACTCTCAAGCAGCTAAAATGATTGGAAAAACATTTAGTCCTATTTCAGAGCAGGAGGAGGACTTAGGGGTGGGTATAATTCCTATTGGAATCACTTCGCGCTTTGGACCGCTACGTTTTATTTTTGAATATAGGTCTAGTCCAGATGGAAAATTTGAATTTAGCTATTGGAATAGATTGTATGAGATTGAACGAATTAGTTTTTTAAGGAACAATTCAAATCAAATTTTACTTCGTACAAAAGAATCTAGATTGGGAAAATATGGAGAGCAGAATGGATATTTCTCCAGTGCATCTCTCATTGTTGGAAATCTTTTAACGGCAAACATGTCCTACAACAATATGACGGGTTCGCAATGGTCAATTAATGAGAACAAGTTCATCGATAAAAGAAATCAAACTTTTTTGAGTTCGGTTAAATTAACAAAATCAATCAGCCGCCTTCAACGTGCATCAATATTTTATCAACAAAGAAACGTGCCCAATCCATTTAAATTTGAATATACTGAAAGCACAATCATTGGATACAATCTTGGAATTTCTATGGGACAAGGTTTGGTTTTAAATTATATTTTTAGACGTTCTTTTCGTGATTACAACGCAAATGGACGAATTGATGGTAAGGCAGAAACCATTGATATAACGTCTATTGAGACATCGTTTACATTTTAAAGGTTATGAATAGCAAAGATATAAGAAAATCTTTTTTAGAATTTTTCATTGAAAATGACCATAAATTTGTTCGCAGTTCACCTGTGGTCCCCATTGACGATCCTACGCTTTTGTTCACGAATGCAGGGATGAATCAATTCAAATCTATTTTTCTTGATCAGACTAAAACTGAGTTTATACGCGCAGTTAATAGTCAAAAATGCATAAGGGTAAGTGGAAAACACAACGACCTTGAGGAGGTAGGTGTTGATGGTTTTCATCATACTTTTTTTGAAATGCTTGGAAATTGGTCGTTTGGAGATTATTACAAAACTGAGGCTATTCAATGGGCTTGGCAACTGCTGACAGATGTCTGGGGGCTCGACAAAGAACGACTTTGGGTAACCGTTTATCATGAGGATGACGAGGCTTTTAATTTATGGCCAAAAATAACTGATATCTCTTCAGATCGCGTATTAAAATTTGACAAAAAAGACAACTTTTGGGAAATGGGAGATTCTGGCCCATGTGGTCCTTGTTCAGAAATACATTATTATATTGGCAGTGATCTGTCAAAGCAATCACCAAGCGGGGTAAACGTTTCTGATCAGTATTGGGAATTGTGGAACCTAGTCTTCATTCAGCACAATCGTTTGGAAAATGGTTCTATTGAAGATCTCAACTCAAAGCATGTAGATACAGGTGCAGGTTTTGAACGAATAGTTGCTGTACTTCAGGGCCAATTAAGTAATTATTCAACAGATCTTTTTCAGCCTATTATCAAAAAAATTGAAAAAATCACCTCTGCTTCTTACAAAGATAATCCTATTCCATTTCAGGTCATATCGGATCATGTTCGCATGCTATCTTTCGCGCTTGCAGATGGAGCTTTGCCAAGCAATGACGGTAGGGGATATGTTTTAAGACGGATTCTTAGGCGTGCAGCTCGTTATGGAAGAATGTTAAATATGAATGAGCCTTTTATCCATGAACTGGTTTCTACTGTTGGTGAAATTATGGGTGACACCTACTCTGAAATAATCGATAAAAAAATCCACATTGAAAAAATAATCAAATCTGAAGAATCCTCATTCAATGATACGCTTGATAGGGGTTTATTGCACTTCAAAAAAGTTTTACAAAATATGTCTGGAAAGAAAATATCTGGAAGCGACGCTTTTAAGCTTTACGATACCTATGGATTTCCATTAGACCTAACCGAATTGATGGGCAGAGAGAAAGGGTTGACGGTAGATAAAAAAGCATTTGAAAAGGAAATGAGCGATCAAAAGAAAAGAGCAAAAAGCTCAGAAAAATTTGGTGTTGATTCTTCTAATTTGGATTGGATTAAGCTACAAGAGGTTGGCGATTCAGAGTTTTTAGGATATGAAAAAACCGTACTAAGCTCAAAAATTGTTCGCTATGCAGCATCGGATGATTCTTATTTAGTTGTTCTCGATAAAACACCTTTTTACGCTGAGTCTGGAGGTCAGATAGGTGATAAGGGTACTATTAAGGGCTCAGGTGTTGACTTGGAGGTTTATGATGTCCANCTTGAAAACGAAACATATGTTCATTATTGTAGAGGAGCAATTAAGGCTCCATCAGAAAATATNGAATGCAGAATTGANAATGAAAGGAGACAGAGAACGCGCAAAAATCACACCGCCACCCATTTGATGCATAAAGCGCTAAAAGTTGTTTTAGGGGACCACGTTCAGCAGGCAGGCTCATTGGTCCATCCGGATTATTTACGTTTTGATTTAACACACTTTGAAAAAATATCACCTGAAGAGATTGAAAAAATTGAAAAAATAGTTAATGATGAGATTTTAAAAAACACNAAGCTCGATGTTTCAACAAAAGCATTTGATGTTGCAAAAAAAGAAGGTGCCGTTGCAATGTTTGGTGAGAAGTACGGAGACGAAGTGCGTGTAATTAGCGTTGNGGATTATTCTATGGAGCTGTGCGGAGGAACCCATGTTGATAGAACTGGAGATATTGGTTTTTTTAAAATTATTGAAGAGTCTTCACTTGCTTCAGGAGTTCGTAGGGTTGTTGCTGTTACTGGTCCCGAATCNGTATCTTTTGCCCAGCGACAATCAGTTGCATTGAATAATATTAAATCCAAACTTAACTGTAGCCTTGACTCTATTTCAGATAGAATAGATCAATTAATATCTGAAAAAAAATCACTGGAGAAAGATTTAAAAAATAAAAGAAAATTAAGCTCAAGCTTTAATATTGACTCTGCAATCAAAAAAGGCCATGCATATAATGATATAACCATTGTTACTGAATTAACCGATGCTAGCTCAATAGACGACTTGAAGGATTTTGGTAATGCATTGGCTCAAAAACTTGATAAAGGAGTTGGTGTCCTTGGAGCCACTTTGGAAAAGCCGAGCCTTGTTGTTGTTATGTCTGATCGTTTAGTTAAAAAAGGCCTTCATGCAGGAGTCGTTGCTAAAGAGCTGGGTTCGCTAATGGGTGGCGGAGGCGGAGGTCGTCCCAATATGGCAACTGCTGGTGGTAAGGATGATGAATCTCTGATAAGTGCTTTGAAGAAAGCTGTGAATATTGTTAAAAAAAATATTGAGGAAAATAATGCAGTATAAAAGCGATGGCGATACCTACATAATTAGTGTTGAGCAAAATGAATCTGTGATGGAAACGTTAACAGAATTTTGTAAAGAACATGCTATTAAAAACGGCCAGCTTTCAGGGATAGGCGCAATAAGTGATATCGAAATAGGTGCTTATGATCTTGGCACTCAGGAATACACAAGAACCTTGTTCAAGGACACATGGGAACTAGTTTCATTTCAAGGAAATATTTTGCTAAAAGACAATGAACCTTTTGTGCATGCTCATGTTACAATATCCAATCATCAATTTGAGACACGAGGCGGACACTTATTCGATGCAACCGTGGCGATTGTGGGTGAATTTATACTTCGAAAAATAAGTACTGATGGAAAAAGAGAACTTAATCCTTCAATTGGCCTTGCATGTATGGCCTTCGATCTTTAAAGGAGAAACTAATGAAGAAGATAATAACTGATGCGCACGCACCTAACCCAATGGGTTCGTATAATCAAGCGACTGTAATTGATGGTCTTATTTTCACAGCGGGCCAAGTACCTATCGACCCTGATACAGGCAAAATGGTTGAAGGAGATTTTAAATCTAAAGTTAACCAGGTATTTAAAAATTTATCTGCAATTTTAGAACGTGCAGGCTCAGATTTATCTCAGGCAGTAAAGTTTACAGTTTTTGTTACTGATATGGCAAATTATCAATCAGTCAATGAAGTTTTTAACGAATGGCTTGATGAATCAACTGCTCCTGCGCGTTCGTTGGTCTCGGTAAAGCAATTACCAGGCAATGCTGATATTGAAATTGAATGCATAGCTTTGTGCTAATATATATCCTAAAAAATTCTTTCATTTTGCTTCTTTTATTTACGTCATTCATTTTTTCTCAGTACAATGATGTGGACACCTTGCAAAGCAAATCACCACAAACTGCTGCAATAAGATCATTCGTTTTCCCAGGTGGCGGTCAATACTACAATGGACAACCCATTAAAGGAGCTGTCCTCTCAACGTTTGGAGTTGCATCTGCAGTCCTCTATATGGATTTTTCCGAAAAATATAAAAACTCTGAAGGTGTAAGTCAGTCAGACAAAAAAAATTTTCTTCATCAAAGAAACAGATATGGTTGGTGGATCATCATTGTCTATATTTATGGCCTATTAGATGCTGTTGTTGAAGCGCACTTGCATCCATTTAATGAAGTCATGAACGAAGATCTAGAAAAACCTGACCAGGAGGATTTAAAACAAAAATGAGNAATCAACGTGAAAAATGGGGATCAAAGTTAGGATTTATTTTAGCGGCTGCCGGGTCAGCAGTTGGAATCGGAAATATNTGGAAATATCCACATATGGCTGGACAGAATGGAGGNTCCGCATTTACCATTATTTATTTGATATGTATTTTTTTAGTGGGTCTATCAATAGTAATTGCAGAATTTGCTATTGGAAGAAAAACTCAGCTGAGCCCTGTTGGGGCTTTTGAAAAATTGGCGCCAGGATCGTCATGGAAATATGTTGGTTTTCTTGGTGTTGCATCCGCGTTTGTCATTCTTTCTTTTTATGGAGTGGTTGGTGGATGGATTTTAAAATATATCATTGATGCATTAACAGGTGGATTCTCCTCTTTAGCTGGTAACCCTGAAGCTTCTAGCGCTATGTTTGGTGCTTTTGTAGAAAGCACCTGGTCACCTTTGATATATCAGTTATTCTTTATGTGTTTATGCATGTGGGTTATAATCAATGGAGTAAAGGGTGGTATCGAAAAATGGTCTTCAGTAATGATGCCACTGATCATTGTTCTTTTAGCTGTATTAGCAGTTCGAGGAGTTACACTTGAAGGAGGCATGCAAGGCATTTCCTTTTTATTCAATCCTCGCTTTGAAGATCTTACGCCTTCCTCGATTGTTTTAGCGCTTGGACATTCATTTTTTACAGTCAGCTTAGGCATGGGTACCATGATAACATATGGAAGCTATCTTGATAAAAAACAAAATCTGCTTAATTCTGCATTGTGGATCATTGTAATAGATACTCTAATAGCCTTGTTGGCTGGTATAGCAATTTTTACAACAGTTTTTGCTTTGGGCGCAAACCCCGCTGAAGGCCCTGGCTTGATTTTTGTTGTTCTTCCATCGGTGTTTACTCAATTAGCTGGTGGCACCATTTGGGCTGCAATGTTCTTTATTCTTTTATTTATGGCTGCCTTAACCTCCGCAATTTCCATTCTAGAAGTTCAAACTGCGTATTTAATCGATCAGAAGAACTGGTCGCGCAAAAAAGCTACCCTGCTTTTTGGTTCTATTGTCACCGTCATTGGTATGTTTTGTTCGCTTTCTCTTGGTGGTGGAATAAATTTAACCGGTTTTCTCGGTGAATCCTTTTTTCTTGGGGCAACTTTTTTTGATGTCATGGATAATCTTTCATCTAAATATATGCTTCCCATTGGTGGTATGATGACCGCTATTTTTGTATTGGTTAAATGGAAAATCCCTGGCTATTTAAAAGAGCTGTCCACCGGTGTTGATGGTTATTCGATTCCTACTGGTCTTATCAAAGCTACGTTGATTTTTGCTGCAACCGTTGTAGCATTTATAATCATTAATGAGATTATTCCATTCTTTTAGTTTGTGACTAGATAAAAATTGCTTGCCGAAAAATATATTCCTAAAGGAACAAACGGGTACAAAAACCTTTCAAGGTTTTTTAAAAATTTTGATAAAATTTTTACATTAGAACCACTCAGATGGTTTCCTCTTTGGACAGTTTTAGTTGCTGGTAACAATATCTCACAGCACCTTAATGATAGATGGTTTTATTGGAACTGGAGTAGTTTTAACCTTTATCTTTTATTTTTATTGGTATTGATTCCCTACGTCGATAATCGCTTAAAGTCGCGTTTTGACTTTGCTTCGCAATTAAGCTCAATTACCGATTATCTAAAATGTGTTGTCTATGCTTCTATCATCATGCTTTTAGGGTCCAATCCTTTATCTATAAGTCTAGCTACATTAATACACTCAGTGCCTTATGTCCTTTTCTTTTTAGCTGGTGTTTTAACCTGGTCAATAAATATAGATCAAGAAAATGGTGAAAAATTCCATAAGAAAGATATTTATAAACTCCTTATTATTGTTGTAGCACTTTCTTTATTAGCTTCTTTTTTAGGTTTTTCAAATGATGATCCTATGATAAGTACCGTAGCAGCGGTTTATATACCCTTTCCCTTGGTAGCATTGGTATTCCCTGCGGCAATTAGGCATTTACAGCGGTCAAGAAGTTATGTTGTATTTATCCCTGCGATGTTTCTATCTATGCGCTTCCCATGGCTCCTTTTTCTTTTAGTTCCTCTTTTTGTTCTATCGAGACATTATTTTTATTTTACCTCAGGAAAAATTTACCCCACATTTAAAGTCGATACCCCTGAAGAAGTTTCTTCATAAGTAGATATAAATGAATCAAGCCGATCTACTTTCCTGTCTTAGATTAGATTCTTTCATTGCGTTTGATTTTGAAACAACCGGTCTGCAAGTTGAAACGGATCGGCCTATTGAAGTGGCAGCGATCTTATTCAAAGATGGCAAGCCATCAGATAGGTATTCAACACTAATAAATCCTATGATTCCCATTTCTGATATGATTGCAGATATAACTGGAATTACTAATGAAATGGTGAGCAGTGCACCAAAGGAATCTGAGGTTGTTGATGAATTATTTGATTTTATCGGAAATTCACCAATTGTTGCCCATAATACACCATTTGATGTTTCATTTCTTCAAGCCATGGCTGAGAGACATAAAAAAGATTTTGTCGAAAGACAATACTATGACACCCTGACTCTTTCTCGAGCATTCCTTTTTTTTCAACCTGCGCACAATCTAAGCGCCGTTTCTGAATTCTTTAATTTGTCATCGGAAGGAGCTCATCGAGCAGAAAAAGATACAGAAAATTGCGGTGAAGTTTTTGTTGAGATTGTNCATGAAATTGCTTCTTACGGATTAGATGTTATATCAAACATAGTAAGCTTTTTACAACCTTTTGATGTTTACAATAAAGACCTTTTTATTAATTTAGCCAATCATCTTGCTTCAAAAGGTGAAATGAAGAATGGACTTGTTTCTTCCAAAATAGACAAACCATCCACAGAAAATATTTTTTTTCATGAATCCTCAGAGCATTTGTCCAGTACAAATTCGGATGATGTCTTCGGTGAAGATGGAATGCTAAGCAAGACTTTGGATTCTTATGAGCATAGGTCAAATCAAATTCTTTTTAGTGATTATGTTGATGGTATTACTTCAAGTCCTGGTGGTATTGGCGTAGTAGAGGCAGGTACCGGGCTTGGCAAAAGTATGGCCTATCTTTATCCAGCTATCAAGTATACACATGATGAATCTGATAGAGGTCCAATAATCTTATCATGTTATACAAAACATCTTCAGGATCAGTTGTTTAATAACGATCTACCAAAAATCACTAAGGCAACGAATGCTGAAGTAAGAGCGGTTGTGATGAAAGGCAGAAATAACTACATATGTAAAACTAGACTTAATTGGTTAATTAAAAGCGCTGATAAAATGCTTGATGGTAATGAAGCCATGAACCTTCTCCCTTTATTGATTTGGCTTGAACATACCACCTCGGGAGACTTAGATGAGTGCCCTGGTTTTTCAAATGGTTTTACATTTCGTTTAATGGGAATGGTTCAAAGTGAAAGAGGTTTTTGTACTTCATCAATCTGCTCAAGCAATGATGGTTGTTTTTTTGGTCCACTTAGAAGAATAGCGTTTCAAGCTAATTTGATAATTGTTAATCATGCTTTATTGATTTCAGATGGTCAGTCTAAAATTGAGGGTGAGGAGGGGCAAGGATTTCTTCCTGAATATAATGCGGTTATTATTGATGAGGCTCATAACCTACCAAAGGCTGCTTATCAACAGTTAACACTCACACTTGATCAAAGATCCTTAAACTATGCTTTAGACAGAATTGACCCAAAACACAGTCATTCCGTGAGATGGAATAATAAGATTAGAGCACTGGCTGGGCTGCACCCGCAATTTGAACTAAGCAGATCCTCGCTCACTAATTATATTGAAAATGCAAGGGGTTCAATCAAATCTTTTTTTGACAAAATGACCTCTAATGCCATTCATCGCTTTGATAAAGATGCCAAGTATTCTACTAAAATAATCCTCAATGATCTTGCAGAGTATTTTACTCCTTTAGATAGCGAATTAAATGCGCTTAAGAAAAGCATTCATGATATTCGAAATCATTTAAGAAAAATAAGGGAAGATTTATTAGATGTTGATGAAACTAAAGAAGATTTTCTTGAACTTCATCAGTTATTTGATAGAGGTGAGGGCTCCTTAACTGAAATGATTGTATTAATTGACGCAATAACGGCAAATCAAAACAAAGATTATGTCTATTGGTATGAGGGCGTGTTTAAAATGGTTTCGGGCAGTACGCAATTAATAGTCACGGTAAACATGTCTCCAGTTGAACCAGGAAATGATCTCGCAAAATCAATTTTTAAACCAAACGATTATTGCATACTTACCAGCGCAACATTGAGAACGAACTTATCATTTGATTATTTCCTTAATCGGGTGGGCTTGAATTCATTCGAGTTTGATGATATTAGTTCAAAGGTATTTGAAAGCCCATTCAGTTATAGTGATCAAGTTACTTATTATCAGTATTCAGGAAACGATGGACAAAGACCCGATATCATTGCAAAAACGATCCTTCACTGTCATAAAAAATTCAATAAAAGGATGATGGTTTTGTTTACCTCTCGAGCCCAACTGGACAATACACATCAGATATTAAAACAGATATCACGATCTGAGCACCTCCCTATTTTTGCACAAAAACGCCAAACTTCTCGATTAGGACTAATTAGAGGAATGGGTCAGGTCTCAAACGGCATCCTTTTAGGTACAAACGCGTTTTGGGAGGGAGTAGATCTTCCTGGAGACCTTCTTGAGATACTGATTATAATTAAAATGCCTTTCGATGTACCGACCGAGCCTACAGTAAAAGCCTATGGCTCGATGGTAGAATCGCAGGGAGGGAACAGCTTTATGGACTATGCGTTACCAGAATCAGTCATTCGGTTTAGGCAAGGCTTTGGACGGCTTATAAGAACACAGTATGATGATGGAATTTTTATCGTCATGGATGACCGAATTATAAACAAAAGATACGGCATAGCGTTTAGCGAAACCATACCTGTTCAAATGCAGGTTTTTCAGAGATTTAACGATATCTAGTTTAATTTAATCCTTTTCTATCAAGCAAAGGCTGAATNTCAGGACCGGATCCTTTAAAATCTTCAAATAGCTTTAGCGCGTCTTTACTTCCTCCTCGCGATAAAAGAGTCCTTCTAAAGTGATCTCCATTNTTTCGAGTCAAGCCTCCATTGCGCTTAAACCATTCAACGGTGTCAGCATCTAGAACCTCACTCCAAATGTAGGAGTAGTATCCCGCAGAATAACCCCCAATAATATGAGAAAAATAAGTGCTTCTATACCTTGGAGGTACCGCATCAAATGCTATTCCTGCACGNTCTAGGGCATTTTTTTCAAACATAAGAAGNTCNTCTGCGCTAGGAACTTGATCTGGTGTTAATTGATGTAGCGCCTGATCTAAAATTGACGANGCTAAATACTCAGTTGTTGCAAATCCTTGATTAAACTTTTGGGCAGCTAAAACCTTTTCAAGTAGCTCAACTGGCATTTTTTCTCCAGTTTTATAATGAACAGCGTAATTCTTCAAAATTGAAGGCCAAATTGCCCACATTTCATTTACTTGCGATGGGTATTCAACAAAATCTCTAGGAACTGATGTTCCTGAAAAATATGGGTAGTTTACATTAGAAAAAATACCATGCAAAGCGTGTCCAAATTCATGAAACATTGTAATAACTTCATCGAAAGTCATTAAGGCAGGTTCTCCTTCAGGCGGCTTAACAACGTTTTGATGGTTAGCGACAATTGGAAGGCGGTTCATTAGTTTGGATTGTGAAACGTACGCATTCATCCATGCGCCGCCTCTTTTCGATGTTCTAGCATATCCATCAAAAAGAAATAATGCCATTGTTTTGCCATCAACATCGAACACCTCAAAAACCCTTACATCTTCTTGATAAACAGGTAAATCGTTTCTNTCTTTGAACGTAATTCCAAANAGCTCTGTAGCTGCAAAGAAAACACCCTTNTCAAGAACATTATTCATTTCAAAGTAAGGNTTGAGTTGGGAGGCGTCAAAATTGTAGCGTTTTGATCTAACCTTTTCTGTATAGTAATCCCAATCCCATGAAGCGAGTTTAAAGCTNNCACCTTCAGACTGNATCATNTTTTGTAGNTCTNCCGCNTCCTTTTTGGCGTTTTCTAATGATTTAGGAGCCAAGCTNCCAAGTCTAAGGTTNACTGCTTTTGGAGTTTTTGCTGTTTGACTTTCAAGGCTATAGGCTGCATGNTTTGGGTACCCAAGCATCAGGGCTTTTTCTGCTCNAAGCTTAAGAACTTTCGAAAGAATTTCTCTGTTATCAAATTCACCACCCCTGCTGCCTCTCGATAAAGACGTTTTATGAATCTTTTCCCTAAGAGCCCTGTTCTTTAATGAGGACATTNCTGGTTGACCGCTGGTATTTTTAAGCGCAATCACAAATTTACCATCNAATCCTCTAGAATTTGCCTCGTTGGCTGCGGCTTGAATTGCNGAGGGNGACAATCCCTCTAANTCTTCTTTATCGTTTACAACTATGGCTAAATCATTAACTTCTTTTAAGACGTTTTGACTAAAATTTGTTTGCAATATCGCAATTTCACCATTTAGCTCTTTAAGTNTTTGTTTCTCTGATTTGGATAATTTTGCACCAGATCGGATGAAATCAACATAATATTTTTCAACNAAACGAACACTCTCTTGATCAATACCCAAATCGTTACGTTCTTCGTATAGNTTGCTAATTCTTTTGAACAATAATTCGTTAAGTAGAATNTTATCGCTGTGAGCAGATAGCTTTGGAGCCATAGCGGCCCTAATTTTTTCAATACCCTCATTTGTATGAGCGGAAGTTAGAGCAAAAAATACTGTTGCAACCCTATCTAGAATTGCTCCGGATTTTTCCATTTCTAAAATGGTATTCTCAAAAGTTGGAGGCTCTTTATTCTCAGCTATGGCATTTATTTCTGATTCTTGCTCTNNCATTCCTTTAATAAANGCAGGTTCATAATGTTCAANTTTTATATCATCAAATGGTGGATAATNCATATACAGACTNCTTTCNTCGTAAAAAGGATTTAAGGCATTAATTTGCATTGAGTCAGGTTTTTCTTTTGANAGAGTTTTNTCTGTAGTTGTCATTGAGCACCCCCAAAACATTGAAAAGATTAGAAGCTTAGTAAATAATTNCATTCGATGTAGCCTTTAATTAGTTAGTTAAAATTATTTAAAACATCGTATTTGATTCCATACAATAATCATTTTTGTTAAGAACAGAATTTGTTTATTCCCTTCAAAAAGACCTAAATTAATCAATGGAAGGCTGTATCATTTCTAATAAATCCATTAGTTGGAGGGACTTAGAGCACTTAATTGCATCGCCAAAACCCCTACGCCTTTCAAATCAGTCAAAAAAAGCGATCAAAAAATCCAATCAATCTCTTCTTAAAATTCTTCGCTCAGATAGGGTCATTTATGGAGTTAATACCGGTTTTGGAAAGCTAAGTTCAGTACCGATTGAATCAAAGGACCTAAAGAAGCTACAGTTAAATTTAGTTAGATCGCACGCTGCTGGNACTGGNAANCCNTTTGATTNAGNTATNACCAGGCTCACCATGGCTTTGAAAATCNTAACCTGGTCGAAAGGATATAGTGGTGTAAGGCCAAANCTTGNAACGTTATTACTAAANATGATTAANCATGATATCTTACCTGTAATTCCNAGACAAGGATCTGTAGGTGCCTCAGGTGATTTAGCACCTCTTTCTCACCTTGCATGCTCAATGATAGGCGAGGGGATGGTTTACTTTAATAATAGAAGAATATCAAGCATGACCGCATTCAAAAAGGCAAAACTCACACCCATAGCTTTAGAGGCAAAAGAAGGTCTTAGTCTCATAAATGGCACCCAGCTTTCAACCGCTATCGCAATCAAAGCTCTATCTGAGGCCTGTAAGGTGCTTTTAACCGCTGATATTGTATCAGCCGCTAGTGTTGAGGCAAGCTTATCAACTAGAGAGGTTTTTAAACCGGCTATTCACAGATTAAAAAAGCATAAAGGTCAGTTGGTTTCCGCTAAAAATATTTACAGTTTGCTAGACAAGAGCAAAATTGTAGAATCCCATAAAGACTGCAATAAGATACAAGATCCATACTGCGTAAGATGTATTCCGCATGTTCATGGTGCAAGCTGGGAAATGTTTTCAAATTCTGAAAAAATCATCAATAACGAAATAAATTCAGTATCTGATAATCCATTAATTTTCCCAAATGGAGATGTATTAAGCTCTGGTCATTTTCATGCTGAGCCTGTTGCTCANGCGCTNGATGCGCTTTCGATTGCAATGTCTGAAATAGGTGCAATTTCNGAGAGACGCATTCACTATTTNATGAAAGGNGCTGATGAACAACTCCCGNTNTTTGGGGCCGTCAACGGAGGNCTNGAATCTGGATTTATGCTTGCTCATGTTACAGCTGCATCTCTTGCTTCAGAGAACAAAACCCTTGCTCATCCAGCGAGCGTAGATTCAATATCAACNTCTGCTGGTCANGAAGATATTGTAAGTATGGCTCCATGGGCAGGTCGCTCATGCCTTAGAATTATTGATAATGTAATAACAATCCTCTCAATTGAGCTTTTAGTNGCTTCAAATATAAATTACAGATTTCACACTAATCTTAAATCTGGCATTGGCCTTCAGCCTTTGATGGATCTTATGCGCCAATCAAAAGTGCTTTCAAAAAGAGACCGTATATTTTCTAAAGATATTGAAGCAGTAAGAGATTTAATAGTAACCAACAAAGTTTTTNAAACAGTAAACAAACAAACAAAAATAAGTAGAGTATAATGAAATCCAGACCTCCATTTAAACAGGCGTTCACCTTTGATGATGTACTTTTGGTTCCACAAGAATCTAGTGTNCTTCCAAAAGAGGTTAGTTTAAAAACAAAACTAACTAAAAAAATTGATATGAATATCCCGCTTTTATCTGCGGCAATGGATACGGTTACAGAAAGCAGTATGGCTGTAGCTATTGCAAGGGAAGGAGGTGTNGGTATNATTCATAAAAATCTCTCTATTGATGATCAGGCGCTNATGGTAGATAGAGTTAAAAGATATGAGAGTGGAATGATTGTTAACCCCGTAACCTTATCCAGCGATAAAACCATCAAGGAAGCCAAAGCTGTTATGTCTATGTATAAAATTAGCGGCTTACCTGTTGTAGAAAATGATAAGCTGATAGGCATAATCACCAATAGAGATATTCGATTTGAAACAGATGAATCATTACCTGTAAAGGATAGAATGACTCAAGAGAAGCTGGTTACGGTTCAGCAGGGCACGACTCTTGAGCAAGCAAAAAAAGTTTTGCAGGAACATAGGATAGAGAAACTGCTTGTCGTTGATAAAGAAGGAAATTTGGCAGGCTTAATTACTGTTAAAGATATTCAGAAAAAAGAAGACTTTCCCAATTCATGTAAGGATAAGAGTGGCCGATTGCGCGTAGGAGCTGCATTAAGCGTAACAAAGGATTTTTTAGAAAGAGCGCAAGAACTAAACTCCAAAGAAGTAGATGTTATAGTGGTTGATACAGCGCATGGTCACTCTGCAGGCGTATTGACCCAAATCAAAGAAATTAAAAAATCAATGCCTGAGCTTCAGGTTATTGGTGGGAATATTGCAACTGCAGACGGGGCAAAGGCGTTGATTGATGCTGGTGCCGATTGTGTTAAAGTTGGTATTGGAGCTGGAGCAAGTTGCACTACGCGTATAGTAGCGGGCATTGGAGTTCCGCAACTTACTGCTGTGATGGATTGCGTTGATGAGGTAAAGAAAATTGGTATACCTGTGATAGCGGATGGAGGGATTAGATATAGCGGAGATATCGCAAAGGCAATTGCAGCTGGAGCTGACACTGTAATGCTTGGCAGTATTTTAGCTGGTATGGATGAAAGTCCAGGAGAATTTATTTTATTTGAAGGGCGTCAATATAAGTCATACAGAGGCATGGGCTCGCTTGGCGCAATGCAAGATGGAGATGGTGCTAGATATTTTCAAGATGACACTGAGGATAAAAAACTCGTTCCGGAAGGAATTGAAGGAATAGTTCCCTATAGAGGAAGCGTAAAAAATACCATACATCAATTAATGGGAGGATTNCGNTCNTCNATGGGGTATTGCGGAGGNAAAGATATTTTAGATTTTCAATCAAAAGCNGAATTTATTCAAAATACACAAGCGGGAGTAAAAGAAAGCCATCCGCATGAGGTAAAAATTACAAAAGAGGCACCGAACTACCAGATCTCAGATACTAAATGATTTATTTTGAGAGTGAATTAAAATGTCGCGTGATTTGAGATTTTCTTCTTGCTGCTGTATTTTTCTTTAAATGTCCTTTGCTTACCATCTTAT
The DNA here is from genome assembly GCA_002724475.1 of Fidelibacterota bacterium. GTDB lineage: Bacteria > Fidelibacterota > Marinisomatia > Marinisomatales > TCS55 > TMED108. Next base: position 60,161 of record PBOO01000014.1, read on the forward strand.
CAATCACACTGACAGCTTTTTTGTATGGCGCTTCTGCTTTATTGGGATCTTCAGATTGAAGAACTCTTTTAATAGCAGTTCTCATGTCAGATAATTTTGCACTATTAATTGCATTGCGCTTTTTATCTTGACGTTCACGTTTAATTTGTTGTGGATGTCTATCCATTTAATTCCTTAATTGATAAAAATTAACTAGCGAAGTTATTTTATAATTAATGATTAGACAAAAAGAAAAATTAATTTGAGTTCCGTAGTTTTTTTGTGATAATTATCACAAACATTAAGTTCTATTCACAATATATTGTCTCATTTACTCTGTTCAATTAAGTAGATTTATAGTATCTTCTGCTATATGAGCATCGCACAACATCTTCGAAACGTACCAATATTTTCTGATTTAAAGGATGGCGATTTAGATATCATTGCAGAAAAGATGGTATCCCGTACTTACGAAAAATCGCAAATGATTCTATTAGAAGAAAGTCAGGGCGAAACCTTCTTTATTATTGTTAGCGGAGCTGTAAAGGTTACTCGAGTAAGTGATGATGGCAGGGAAGTTATTTTAGCCATACTAGGTGAAAGTGATTTTTTTGGAGAGATGTCATTACTTGATGGAGAAGGAAGATCTGCAAATATTGTTGCAAATGAAAATGCGGAGGTATTAACACTTTCCCGAAGTGATTTCCTGGATTGCTTAGAGACTTATCCTAAGATTGCCATATCTCTTCTTGAAGAGCTAGCCATTCGTTTGCGTAAAAGCGATCAGCATATTGAAAGTCTATCGCTTAGTGATTCTGAGCATCGTATAGCTATTACAATAATTCGATTCGCAGATGAGTTAGGCACTATCAAAAACGGACAAGTAAGAATTAAAAATCTTCCTTATCAGCAAGATATTGCAAATATGGCTGGTACATCACGAGAAACCGTTTCAAGAACCCTAAAAATCTTAGAAGATAAAAAACTTCTTCAAAAAGATGGAAAAGACCTCATAATATTTAATTTTGACGAATTTCGTCAACTTTTTTCTTAATAACTCATAAAAGATAGATGGTTAGCGTTAGTCAAAATGATGTAATTGATCGCATCTTAAGCAATAACCATCGAACGATTTCTAAAGTCATAACTCAAATAGAGAGCGAAAATGATAATAATCATTCGTTGCACTCAAAACTTTATCCCTACACAAAAGATTCTTTAAGAATAGGAATAACAGGACCTCCAGGAGCAGGAAAGAGNACCTTAACTGATAAATTGGTTGACCGNTACCTTAAAAATAATAAAAGCGTGGGCGTGGTAGCNGTAGACCCGTCGAGTCCCTTTACTGGTGGCGCTTTGCTTGGGGATAGAGTTCGTATGAATAATTATTTATGGAATGAAGATGTTTTTATAAGAAGCATGGGATCACAAGGTAATTTAGGAGGATTGAATCGCAAGGCGCAGGAAGCAGGTGATGTTTTGGCTGCAAGTGGCAAAGATATAATTATATACGAAACGGTAGGTGTTGGTCAGGGTGAGCATGAAATTTCAAATGCAGCTGATATAACATTGGTTGTTCTTGTTCCAGAATCAGGTGACGATGTTCAATTAATGAAAGCAGGATTAGTAGAAATAGCAGACATTTTCGTTGTCAATAAATCCGATAGGGATGGTTCAGAAAGATTAGCGCAGTCCATTCATAACGTTTTGCATGTTTTCAAAAATAAGTACAATCAAGAACCTCCCGTTTATAAAACAACAGCTTCAGCAGAAACCGGTATTGATGATCTTTTTCAAGGAATTGATGCGTTCATAAATAATTCAATAAAAGAAGGATATTTTGAAGANAAAAGGATAGCGAGATATCGAAATCGTGTCCATGGATTAGTGCAGGAAAAATTAACCTCTGACTTTTGGACACAAAAAAAANTAAAGAAACTTGAAAGTATTATCGATGAAATAGAGGTTAAAGGTTCGTCTCCTTATGATACTGTAAAAGAAATTTTGAAAAAATCTAATGGATAAGAATAATGAATCAATGCCCTTTCTGGATCATTTGGAAGAGTTGAGGTGGAGATTAATTAAATCTATAGCCTCGGTTCTANTAGGCGCTATAGTATCATTTTATTTCATTGATCAGATAATTGAGCTCTTAGTCAGGCCAACAGAAATGCTCCAAAATTCTATGGACTTACAGGTGCTTAAGGTTCAAGGAATGTTCATGATAAAATGGGGCATTGCTCTTCTTGGAGGCGTCGTTGTATCCATACCGGTACTTACATTTCAAATATGGAAATTTATTGCACCTGGTCTATATATTGATGAAAAAAAATATATAATCCCGTTGATTATATTTACATTCCTTTCTTTTTTATGTGGACTAATTTTTGCATATAAAATCGTCATACCATTTTCTTTGAACTTTTTCACTTCTGTAGGCTTTGAAGGGATTCAAAATAATTTTTCAATTAATTATTATTTTAATTTTATTACTTGGCTGATGATTGGAAGCGGATTAATCTTTGAGTTACCCGTAGTGGTGTTTATTTTGTCTGTTATTGGATTGCTTACCCCAGCGTTTATGAGACATTATAGAAGGTATGCAATAGTGTTTATATTAGTAGTTAGCGCATTTATAACCCCNCCAGATCCNGTGAGCTTAGTGTTGATGTCNATTCCTTTANTGGTTTTGTATGAAGTAAGTATCGGTGTTAGTTGGCTAGTAAACAGAAGAAAACGTTCTTAATTTATTNNTTGTGAAAAGCGACAAGAAATCACTACAGCGAATTACGCGACCAATTTTTGATGATATTAAACTTTTTGAAGAAGAGTTTAAAAACGCTCTTCATTCTGAAGTGCGTTTAATTAATATGATTGGTAAATATATCATTTTTCATAAAGGTAAGTTCATTCGACCTATTTTGACTATTCTTTCCTCAAGAGTTTGTGGTCAGCCTACTCTAAATAGCTATCGTGCAGCTGCAATGATCGAACTTCTTCATATTGCAACTTTAATTCATGATGATGTAGTAGATGAAGCCGAGAAAAGAAGAGGATTCCCATCAATAAATCGCGTTTGGAAAAATAAAATAGCTGTGTTAATGGGAGATTTCATTCTTAGTAAAACTTTAATAAATATGGTAGGATTAAAAGATTTTGCAGCATTGCAATTAATTGCTAACACTGCAGAAAAATTAGCAGCTGGAGAAATATTGCAAATTGAAAAATCTCTTGCTGGCTCGATGACGGAGGAAATTTATTATGATATGATCTATCAAAAAACTGCCTCTTTGATTTCCACTTGCTGTGAACTTGGAGCTATAACTTCTACTGGTAAGGATAAAGATAGAATAGCNATGATTAACTATGGGACTAAGTTAGGCATGGCTTTTCAAGTTAAAGATGATCTTTTTGATATTTTAGGAAATGAAAATTCAACTGGAAAGAAAATAGGTGCTGATGTCAAGCGAAACATGATAACCCTTCCGTTGATTTATGCCTATCAGAAAATCAATAAAAATGAAAATAGAAAGATCAAAAAGATACTTTCACAAAAGAAAAAAACTCGAAATGACCTTGACAGTCTAAAAGAAATTATAGATCGGGTTGGCGGCTTTAGCTATGCTAGAGAAAAAATTTCAGAATTTAATAATCAAGCCATTGAAGCGCTATCTCCGTACCCAGATTCACCCTATAAAAAATCCATGATAGATCTAATAAGCTTCAATGCTCAGCGCAAAGGATAAGGTTTATAGTTAAATGAGGACAAACATTTTAGTCCTTAGGTTTAGCTCGATCGGAGATATTATTCAAACAACTTCGGTTTTAAATACTGTAAAAAAGTATCTACCAAACCATTTTATTACATATTTAACACTTACAAAATATGAGCCACTCCTAAAAAATCACCCCAGCATTGATGCTCTGCATTCCATAGACCCAAAAAAAGATCAGACTGGATTAAAAAAGGTCAATGAAATATTTAATGAAAATCCATTTAGTTTAATTGTTGATTTNCATAATAGCGCTAGATCAAAATTTATAAGAAGAAAATTTTCTCATATCGATTCAGTTAGTGTTAAAAAGCCCAGATTCAAGAGACTTGCTCTTTTTTTAAATCATGTTAATAGTTTTGAAAAAGACTTTAATCAGCGATCTTGGTTGCATCAACCAATAAGGAGCCTTTTGCCAGTAGATTGTGAGCTTTCTAGCATTAGCTTAGCTTTAAAAGCAAAAGAAGTAGATGATGCACTCGGTTTGTTAAATAAATATGAAATATTTAATCAAAAGTATTTTGCTTTAGTTCCTGGTGCAGCCTGGCGTAATAAAGAATGGGGTGTTGAAAAATATATTGCCGTAATAAATTTTTGTGTAAATAAATATGATTATACCCCAGTCTTAATCGGCTCAAAAGAGGATTCTATTTGTTTTGAGATAGAAAAAAATATCAGGGCACCGATTATTAATTTGGCTGGACAAACAGATCTTAGAGAATCAATGGCAATAATTCAAAGATCTAAATATTGCATTGGTAGCGATACTGGATTTACGTATGCCGCTGAAGCTTTTGATGTTCCCACAATAGCCATATTGGGACCAACATCAATCGAAACGGGTGCTGGTGTTAGATCTAANAATTCGCATAGTCTGCAAGTTGACGATCTTTGGTGTCGCCCATGTTCACAGAATGGAAGTTTNCCATGTTACAGAAGTAAAAAGTATTGCATGGAAGAGATCAGTTCAGAAAATGTCATTAGTAATGTAGTTAGTTTTTTGAATTAAGTATGTTTTNTAAAATTATCTACAATTTTATTCTNTTNCCNATTTTATACTTNATAATTCTTCTTGGANGTNTATTCAGTCGTAAGGTACGTAAGGGGTTTGCAGGTAGGTTAAAATCAAAAAAAATTCTTAAATCCTTTATCAATAAATCAAAAAATGATTCAAAAGAGATTTTCTGGTTTCATGCAGCATCACTTGGAGAGTATGAGCAAATTAAGCCAGTTCTATCAGGCTTAAAAGAAATTGAACCTAANTCTTATTTTATTTTAAGTCTATTTTCACCATCTGGGTATGATTTTATTGATGATGANCAAGTTGACTGTAAAGTATATTTGCCTTTTGACTCTTACTGGGGCGTTAAATCCTGTCTTAAAATTGTGAAGCCAAAAAAAATAATTTTAGCAGGTTATGACGTTTGGCCAAATCTCATTTGGAGTGCAAAAAAATTGAATATTCATACAGTATTATTTGCTGCTCGNTTTTCAAAGCGAAGCACGAAACGCTACTTCATGGTAAGAAAATTTTATAGAAATATTTACAATTCATTTAGCGCAATNTATACTATTTCAAACAGTGACAATGAGGAACTGTTCAGGATTATTGGTAAAGAAAACCAACCCGTCATTCGTATNTTNGGNAACCCGCGCTACGATCAAGTAAAAACGAAATCNGACGAGTTTACCAAGGAAAGAACACTTTCAGTTATGCAAAGACCAAAAAGGCTAATATTTGGAAGTATGCACAATGATGACGAAAAGCAATTNCTAGATTCTATACTAAGNTTATTAAAAGATATACCTGATCTTTCGTATATCTGGGCCCCACACAATCCATCCAAAAAAAATATTGAAAGAATCGAAAATTATTTTATTTCAAAAGATATTACTACCAGCCGATTAGGCAATAGTAGTGTAAATAAGATAGATGCCAAAGTTATAATTGTTGATTCAGTTGGCAGGCTATCTCAATTGTACTGGGANGCACAAATTGCATACATTGGCGGAGGNTTCTCTTCTGGAATTCATAATGTCATGGAACCTGCAATTGCCCGCTTACCAGTCTTTTTTGGTCCAGAATACAGCAGCTTCCATGAAGCTGAAGAGTTAATTTTAAAAGGTGGCGGATTTTCAATTGAATCAGGAGCTGAGCTATATATTCAGGTCAAAAGTTTATTTGAGAATTCATCAACCTTTATGAATGCTAGCTATTCAGCAACAAACGTTGTGCATGATAATCTTGGTTCATCAACTAGAATCATAAGAAGCCTCATTCATGACTGAAGCCTTTTCATTNGACATTGTTTTTGAAAAATTTGATATACACAAAACNATTAAATTCCCTANAGGCCTCAGTGTNGTATATGGAGAGAGCGGCTCCGGCAAGTCCGAGCTTATTTATTCACTGCTAAATNAACAGGTCAAAGCTTCNAGAAACTTTTTANTTGCTCATAAAGAGAATCAGGAAAGCTTTCAGCTTGTGTTTCANAACCCNGAAAATCAAATCATATGTCCAGATATTGATTCAGAGCTATCATTTGGTTTGGAGTGCAATTCTAAATTTAAAGACAATGCTGAAATTAACACTGAGCTTCAAAGAATGAAGTCTGAGTTGTCGTTTATAGATAATTGGTCTCGACATCCAAATACTTTAAGTGGCGGTGAGATGGAAATACTAAATCTTGTAACTGCTTTTAATTCTCACTCTGATATTGTCCTTATTGATGACGGTTTGTCTTATCTTAACGAAAAAACAAAAAAGAAGTGGCTAGACTTAATTGTTCTGAACAGTAAAAATGATAAAATTATTATTTGGTTCACCTCAGATTTAAATGATTTGAATTATAGTCAGTCAAAATGGGTATTGTCTCTATCTGATCTCAAGTCTTATGAATCGAAAAATTTTAGTCAGCCTTATGAACATCGTCACAAAAAGGGTTTTCTATCAATCAAAGCAAAAGAACTTTGCTTCAGTTTTAATAATGCGGATAAAANTTTAATCAAAAATCTTAATTTTAATATTTCCAACACCAGGTCTCTTGGCATTGTTGGGGGTAACGGCTCAGGTAAAACAACATTTTCAAATATTATGTTGAAAGCCATTAGGCCAGATAGTGGCTTAATTGACATTGANATTGCGGGTTNAAAACCAAGAATTGGTACACTTAATCAATTTCCNGAGAGAGCGCTGGGAACAGATACTCTCTATGAGNTANTGAATAAGTTAATAGAAAATAAAGTTTTTGATATCAACCTGACCAATAGCTGCGTAAAAAAGTTAAATTCTCATCAAATTAGTTGGGAGGGAATAAAAAATAAACATGTAAGCGAACTTCCATGGTCTGTAGTTCGTCTGTGCTTAATAATTATCCTATCATTAGGCAGCTATGATTTGATTATTTTGGATGAGCCAACTTTTGGATTAGGTCACAAGCAAAAGAAAAGATTGAGTGAATTAATCCAAGGTATTTTGGTTAATAAACATTTAATTTTGATTTCGCATGATTTAGAATTTATTAATGCGCATTGTGATCAAATTCTAGATTTTGATATAAAAAAGATCACAAATAATAAAAAAATATTAAATAATGCAAAATAAACTAAAAATTTCCGACCCTACTAAGATTGTGACTTTAGCAAACATGATCAGTTTACTTAGGGCGGTTTTGGCTGTGCCTATTGTTTATACCTTAACAGACCCTTCGCTCGGCTCAATTACCCTCTTGTTAATCTTAATAGCAATATTATCAGACGCTCTCGATGGATGGGTTGCAAGAAGAGCAGGAGAGGTAACTCATTTTGGCCAATTTATTGATCCTATTGCTGATTTTATATGCATACTTTCTGTAACATCTTATATGGTGCTTGCCGGAAGATTTCCCGCTTGGTTCTTTTTATTTTATATCTCCAGGTATGTCCTTATTGCGGTTCTAGCCATCTACGCGATTAACCGAAACCAGTTTTACTTGAGCGCAAACTGGTGGGGGAAATGGGCAACAGGCATAACCTCACTTGCGCTTCTATTTCATATTTGGCCTTGGGGTGCCTTTCCATGGATTAAGGATTTTATGATCTTACTTGCAACAGCATTAATGGTGCTTAGTTGGTGTGTTTATATTAAAGACTTCTATATTCTTTTCAAAAAATGAGTTCAAATCAAAAAGTCAATTTCGTTAGCTTGGGGTGTGCTAAAGCTCTTGTCGATTCTGAAAAACTACTTGGTGCATTGAAAAACACAAATTTTAGCGTAGTCGATGATCCAGAAAAGGCTGACTCCATGGTTATTAATACTTGTGGTTTTATTGATATTGCAAGACAAGAATCTATTGATACCATCCTTCATGCAGCAAAACTTAAGAAAGAGGGAAAGATAGGTAAATTGATTGTAATGGGATGTTTATCTGAAAGATATCCGCAAGAACTCTCAAGCGAAATACCGGAAGTTGATTATTTCTTTGGTAGCAATGATCATACAAAAATCATGCAATTTTTAACAGGAAAGGAATATGCTCAAGATGATCCGATTTTTTTAAGATCAATTTTAACTCCAGAGCACTATGCATATATAAAAATTGCAGAAGGCTGTGATAATGGTTGTTCTTTTTGCAGTATTCCAATAATGAGAGGTTTGCAAAAAAGCCGATCGATAGATTCAATATTATGGGAGGCTGAGAAGCTATTAGAGCAGGGAATTAAGGAGCTTTTGGTTATAGCACAAGATACCACTAGTTATGGTTGGGATCTCAAGCCAAAGCAATACTTAGGCGACCTCATTTCTGAGTTGGATAATTTAAATTTTGAATGGATTAGAATTCATTATGCTCACCCTGCTCATCTTTCTAAAAAAATTATTCAATCAATGGCCGATTCAAAAAATGTATGCAGTTATCTTGATATGCCAATTCAGCACGCATCAGATCCGATACTTAAATCTATGCGCAGAGGCTTGAATTCAAATGGAATAAAAAAAAGAATACAGTTATTGAGAGAGGCTATTCCAGATATTAGGATAAGAACTACATTAATTGCTGGTTATCCTGGAGAAACGAATGAAGACTTTAATAAAATGTTTTCCTTTGTTGAAGAGGTTCAATTTGACAGGTTGGGGGTGTTTACTTATTCTGAAGAGGACGGAACGCTTGCTAAAAATCTAAAAGACGATATTCCAATTAACGTTAAAAATGACCGTAAAGCTCAAATTATGGACTTACAAGCTGATATTAGTAATGAAAAAAATCAATCCATGATTGGGAAAACACTAAAGGTTCTCGTAGATGATGTGGGTGAAAAACACTCTGTAGGTAGAACTGAATATGATTCTCCTGAGATTGACAANATAGTCAATATTAACCAGGCTTTAAAAATTGGACAGTTCTACAACATCAAGATTGAATCTGCTAACGAATTTGAATTGATAGGAAGTCCTTCAGCGTAAAAATTTTATTAATATTCAATTTTTTTCATAGAATTCTTTTATTTCACTAGCATACTTTTTTAGATAATCGTTTGGTATAGGCAATAAAAGATTGTATTGAGCAATTTTCCATTCGTTGTTTTCAATAACTAATACGCCAGTACCTCTAAGTTTTCCGTAAGTTTTATTTTCCACAACCTCATCAAACCATGCTGTTTTATTATTTTTTGACACAAAAATATTTCTATCTATTTTTTTATAAGACCAGCCAACACCAGTATCGAACCTAGATTTTACGTAATGATCAAATTCATTTATGGGCCAGCGCTCATTAATATCGGTTCCAAAAAAGACAGCATTGCTTGAAAAAAGTCTTATATATTTTTCTCGATCAGCTTTTGAGGCAAAATGGTGTAGTGAATCAAGTACGTTGTTTATTCTTTTTACGTGGTTTAATTCATTGCATGAAGTAAAGATTAACACAAATGATAAAATTAATTTTTTCATTCTAAATTCTCTCCTTTGATATATTTATCAGCACCAATAAAATGCAAGGATACATAAATATCATTTCCTAAGACCCAACTATCGTGAGGCTTTGGTGGTACGTAAAATAAATCACCTGGTCTTAAAATAGAATATTCAGTTTCATTTTCAAAAGCTACTGTTGCGGATCCCGATAGGACTATGCCTAAATGCTCTACTTCGCAAAATTTTGTTCCAGCTAAGGGATTGGCATCTTTTGACCATCTCCAACCCGGGTTATAAGTTGCCTTTCCTAATATCATATCCTTAATCTCTAGAACCTCAAACCTACCATTATTAAATGTAATTACTCTATCCGGGTTGCTAAATTGCTTTATTATCAAATCAAGCATAAGCTTATTTCCTTAATTAGTATTCTCTGCCATTGTTTCGTATAATCTAATTGAGTTAAATTTGCCGATATGACAGAGTTTAATATTAATTCTGAATTTTCACCCAAAGGTGATCAGCCTGCTGCGATTGCTGAAATTTCACAGGGTTTAAATAGCGGATCTAAGCATCAAGTATTGTTGGGAATTACGGGCTCCGGTAAAACATTTACCATGGCAAACGTCATCCAAAATCTTCAAAGACCAGCTCTTATAATATCCCATAACAAAACTCTCGCAGCTCAACTTTATGGTGAGTTTAAACAATTATTTCCAAATAATGCTGTTGAATATTTTATTAGTTATTATGATTACTATCAACCTGAAGCATATTTGCCGGTTACAGATACGTTTATTGAGAAAGATATGTCAATAAACGAAGAAATTGACATTCTTCGCCTAAAAGCAACAAGTTCTCTTATGAGCCGAAGAGATGTTATTGTTGTGAGTTCAGTTTCATGTATTTATGGTATAGGTTCGCCAGAAGATTACAAAAACAAAGTTATTCAGCTAAAAAGAGGTGACAAACTTCAACGTAAAGCCTTTTTGAATAAGCTTGTTAATATTCACTATTCAAGGAATGATACCTCTTTTGAGAGAAGCTCCTTTAGGGTTAGGGGAGATGTTATTGAAATTCATTTAGCGTATGAAAATGTTGGTATTCGTATCGAACTTTTTGGTTCGGTAATAGATCAAATCATTCGCTTTGATCCTTTGACCGGTGAAGTGATCAAGGAGATGGAATCTGAGTTTATATACCCTGGAAAGCATTTTGTTACGGATCAAGAAGCAATTAATAAAATTACTGGTGAAATACGTCTGGAGATGATTCGCAGGTTAGAAGAGTTGCGTTCAAGCGATAAGCTTCTTGAAGCTCAACGCCTTGAACAGCGTACTAATTTTGACTTAGAGATGATGATGGAGGTAGGTTATTGTTCTGGAATAGAAAATTATTCTCGGTATTTTTCTGGAAGAAAACCGGGCGAAAGACCGTATACGCTGATTGACTTTTTCCCTGAAGACTTTATAACTATTATTGATGAATCACACGTTACCCTTCCTCAAATACAAGCTATGTATAATGGAGATAGGTCACGAAAAGAAGTTTTGGTCGAACACGGTTTTCGTCTTCCTAGCGCTCTAGATAATAGACCTATGAAAATTGAGGAATTTCATGCGACTCAAAACCAAACTGTTCATGTCTCTGCTACTCCATCAGAAAGAGAGCTTGAAATGGCAAATGGGGTAGTTGTTGAGCAAGTAATTAGACCTACAGGTTTGCTTGATCCATTGGTTGAAGTAAGAAAAAGCAATGGACAGATAGATGATTTAATTGGTGAAATCAATAAAAGATCTGCAAAAAACGAGAGGACGCTGGTAACAACTTTGACAAAACGCATGGCGGAGGACCTTTCAGAATATTTAAGAGGTGTAAATTTAAGGGTACGCTATTTGCATAGTGAAATTGATACTTTAGAGCGTGTTCAAATTTTACGCGATCTAAGATTGGGGGAATTCGATGTTTTAGTTGGTATAAATCTCTTAAGAGAAGGTCTTGATCTTCCCGAGGTTTCATTGGTTGCGGTAATAGATGCGGATAAAGAAGGTTTTTTGCGATCAAAAAGCTCGCTTATGCAAGTGGCCGGACGAGCCGCAAGACATGTCGACGGAAGGGTGATTCTTTACGCCGATAGAGTTTCAGAGGCTATGGATTATTTAATAAAAGAATCTTCGAGAAGAAGGAAGATTCAAGACGAATACAATAAAAAGCACAATATCGAACCCGCAACTGTTCAAAAATCTACTGAAGATATCCTTAGCTCAACTTCTGTTGCAGACTCAATGAGCAATGATGATGAAATTATTCACATCAATAAAAAAGGAGATGATTTCAGCAAAATGGATAAAAAGTTAGCCCTTGAAATGATGAGACAGGAAATGATAGAATCTGCAGAGCGATTAGATTTTGAAAGGGCGGCAAAATTGAGAGATGAGATAAAAAAACTAGAACAAGAATTATCAGGGGTCTTTAATTAAAACTATGAATATAGAAACAATTCAAAAAAAATCTGGAATTGTAGGACGCTCTGATGCTATTCAGCAAGTATTGGAAATGGTGGCTCAAGTAGCTCCAGTAGATATTTCAGTGCTGGTCACTGGTGAGTCAGGAACTGGCAAAGAAATCATTGCCAAAGCCATTCACCAAAACAGCAAGCGAAGCCATCAATCAATGATCACAGTAAACTGTGGCGCAATTCCTGAAGGTATAATTGAAAGCGAGCTTTTTGGTCATAAAAAGGGAGCATATACGGATGCCAAAGGCGATCGAAAAGGCTACTTTGAATCTGCAGACAAAAGCACAATTTTCCTTGATGAAATTGGTGAGACCCCACTTGAAACGCAGGTAAAGCTTTTAAGGGTTATTGAAAGCGGTGAGTTTATTCCAGTTGGTGATTCAAAGGCAAAAAGAACCGATGTTCGTATTATTGCCGCTACAAACAAAGATCTCTCAGATTTAGTAAACAAAGGACTTTTTAGGCAGGATCTTTTTTACAGGCTTAATACTGTCTCTATCCCCTTGCCACCTTTGAATGATCGATTGGAAGATATCTCCCTTCTAGTTGAAAGATTTGCTCTAGAGTTTACAAGATCCAATGACATGCTTTATCGCGGTTTTGTGCCTGAGGCAATTCGTTCAATGAAAAATCATAGATGGAAAGGAAATATTCGTGAATTGAAAAATTTTGTTGAAAGTATTATTGTCTTAGAAAAAGGAGAAAGAATAACCAGTCAAATGGTAGAACAGCAACTGGGCTTAAGGAACGAAGAATTTTCAAAAAACGAAGCTCTTCCTATGGTAACGCACCAGCCTGCAGATTCTGCGGAGAGAGAATTGATCTTGCGCCAGCTATTTCTATTAAGGCAGGATGTTGAATTTTTAAAACAGTTGGCATCCCCATCGCAAAACCCTATCAATGATTTAAATCCTCCACTAATTGATAAAAGCGCAAATAATGAATCTTCAAATCTTTACATAAGTGAAGACTCAGAATTTTTTATTAAAAATAGCTCCATAGGAGATATGACTATTGAAGATCTAGAAAAAGAGGCGATTGTAAGAACTTTAAAGTTCTTCAATAATAACAGGAGAGCATCTGCTAAATCTTTAGGTATGAGCGAGAGAACTCTTTATAGAAAAATCAATCATTATGGACTTGAGAAGAAAATAAAAAATTAATGAAAAAATATTTTTTACTTTTTTCATCATGCTTTCTTGGATCATGCATGTATTATTCTTTGGCGGGAAGTATTCCCTCACATATAAATTCAGTTGCAATTCCAATCGTTGAAAATCAAACTGCCGAGTTTGGAATGAGCGAATCGGTTACAGAAAACTTGTTAGCTAAATTTAATGAAGAAAATATTCTTCGAGTAACTGATGAAGAGAGCGCTGTTTCCGTTCTGAATGGTACAATTGTAAGAGTTACAGATGCTCCATACACCTTTACTCAACAGGAAGCGGTTACTGAATATCGATTTACCGTGCATATGAAAATAGAATGGATAGATTTATCAAACGATGAGATTTTAATTCAAAAGAATTTTTCAGGATGGGGTGCTTATGGACTTTCCGGAGACATAAGTTCAGATGGAATAGATAACGATGGCGATGGTTTAATTGATTCAGAGGACAACGATGAATTTGGTGACCCTAGGGAATTTGCGACAAAAGTAGCAGTTAACAAAATAGCAGAGGATGTTCTAAACGAGATCATGACCTCATGGTAAAAAAAGAAAAGATGTAAAAATGAATACA
>PBOO01000065.1 GCA_002724475.1 Fidelibacterota bacterium
TGTCGACTTTTGGCCGGTTGGATGTTGCTTTCAATAACGCAGGCATCTTTGATAGCTCTGCACTGTTTCACGAGTACAAGGATGAAGACTGGGAACTGATGATTGCATCAAACCTGACCACTATTTTCCGATGCATGAAAGCCGAATTAGCAGTAATGGTAGAACAGAGAACGGGAGTCATTATCAATAATGCTTCTGTTGTCGGTCACCGAGCGACCGAGCGAGCAACCCCTGGATATATTGCCAGTAAACACGGCGTTATTGGCCTAACCAGGCAAGCTGCACTTCAATACGCCAATGCGGGCATTCGAATCAACTCCATTTCTCCTGGCCCTACATTCACCGAAACCCACCAGTCTCTTGCCGATNAGGGACCTGACGCTGTAGCCGACCACCTCNGCACACTGAACCCGCGCGCACAATTTATTTCACCGGATCAGATAGCCGACGTTGTTCTCTTTTTGGCACGATCCGCACCGGATATGCTCACNGGGCAAGATATAGCTATTGATGGCGGACAACTATACAAATTATGAGGAGGATANATGNCCACACCTAGTTGGTTGGGATCAATAAAACAAACCGCATTTGTNACCCACGACATTGAAGCGACCGCTCGGGAATGGGTTNACGTCCATGGTATTGGTCCATGGTTCATCTACACCGTTGATATNCCCGNCACTCAATACGGAGGACGGTCAATTCCGCTCAAGGCNCGCATGGGCTTGGCGCAAAGTGGTTCTCAGCAGATTGAACTTATTGAACCATCGGATAATCCCTCTATTTATACAGAATTTATTGACGCAGGCAAAGAGGGCATTCACCATATTTGCTACTGGGCCAATATCGACGATGCGCGAACACACTTCACCTCGAATGGGTATGGAGAAGCCCAATATGGGGTTACCGCAAACGGAAACGAATTTTTATACGTGTACGGCTCGAAGGATATACCATTTATTGAAATCGTNGACCCAAACGAATCNATGACAGCGTTCTTTACACTCGTTNCACAAAGTGCTCAGGACTGGGACGGGTCAGATCCTATCCGGTTTTTGTAATGGACGCATTAAGAAAAGTTGAAGCTGTACAAGACATTACGCTGATGCTTCATGAGCAGGCACGTCTCGCTGACCTAAACCGACCCGATGAACAGGTTCTCTGTTTCACCGAAGACGTTGTCGCCGACTATTACGGTGAACAACTGTTCGGCAGAGACGCAATCCATGCATTGTTGATTCCTGCCCTCAACCGTTGGGTAGCGAGTAGCCACAGTATAAGCAATATCCAAATTGAGATAGTTGATGAGAAGTCAGCCCGATCCGTCTCNTATGTGCACGCATGGCATCGAATTGACGAAACAGGTGCTGGTGATTACGAAGTAAGGGGNCAGTATCATGACGAGTGGTNTCTCACANAGGAAGGATGGAGAATCAGNAAACGAACTTTCCTCACTATGGGCGCCACTCCTCCCCGACCTGANGCCCCNTCAATNNNAAGGCNCACAAACTCTTAANNTGTGGACTCTAAATACTGGTCTATTACTTCGTGGAAGCGCTGCACTCTATGTTCCTGTTTTGCAAGTGTGACACCAGTGAAGCCTCGGGAACCTAACCCAAGTTGTTGACCCACTACGATGCTAAGGTCTTGGTCCGCTATTCTTCGGTTCATTNNCCGCTCTCCATAGGTGAAGAATTGACGCTCTTTCCCTTCGTGTAGCCACTCCTTGCCTCCAAGACCGTCAAGGTCAGCGTCGCTTTCACTTCCTTTTGCNCCGAATGTGAAGTTGTCGTAAAAGCANTTTTCTGGATTTTGTGGATGTGGGCGCATGCGTTGCATTGACACATATTCGCACCCTGCGAAACTGACGGTGACATTCGGAAAAATATTGTAGTGATATGCGTCTGTTAGCTGATCATCTTCAAGCTCTCCGATNCGGTAGCCNTTGGATTCTGCGTGTTCCCGTTTAGCCNTTTGNAATGCTNGTCGNGTGTCATATTCGCGNCCANNAAANTCTTTAGGNTCNANACCCCAAGGNGTAAGCATGGATGCGAGCTGATCATCTATCCGCAAATCTTTATTCTTCAATGATTGAGCTGGTGCCCCCATTTGTATCGCCATCCGATTATGACCCTCATCGCACCAGTCAAAGACGCATTGTGTGTAGTCATGTTCGATCCAATANTCCCCTTGAGGGTGCACAGTCGGGAGGTGATAGGACTCGCATGANTTATCNTGNGGGACTTTCCAGTTGCAATCAACAGCTACCGTCGCCGCTGATGTGCGAACCCAATCCTCACTTTTGTATCGTTTCCAGTCGTCCCAAACCGGTCCCAGATAGTCCTGCAAGGTAGGTCCAGTTTGGTTCATGGTCATGAAAACAAAGCCAGCGATGCTATCGTNACGGNATTGNTTCAGAGAGGTACCAGATGGGTCTACTGGTTCACCGTCAAGTGACCANGNNGCTTTGCAATGCGGGCACACTATCTCANCAATGTTNCCTTCAGGTTTGAGGATGAGTCTTCCTCCCCTGTGAGGACAGTGGTTTGCGAAAACCTGCATCGTGCCATCATTTTGACGTATCGTGACGAATGACTCTGCTCCTATGTCCTCTAGCGCATAGTCGCCAGAATTTGGGATATCAGGTGCCCGAGCGACGAGTAACCATACTTTGCTCCAAATATGNTCCCATTCACGCTCCATAAACTNAGGGTCTATGTATCGTTCACCGTTGATTGGTGTATGACGCAGTGACGGATTAGTCCACCTGTGCGTGTGAGCGTAACCCATCAGGGATTCCNAATGAGCGTAACGTTCCCGTTTGTTCCGTCAACTGTGATCGTTGCNCCATCTTNTATTCGTTCTGTTGCGTCAGCGACCGACACCACACATGGAATACCCATCTCTCTGCTGACGATTACGGCGTGGCTTACTTGCCCCCCCACGTTAACGACAACACCATCAACAGCGAGGAATAGTGGCGTCCAAGCAGGGTCAGTTAANGGTGCCACCATGATGTCNCCGGGTTCCAAATCTGGTGGAGATGTNGGGTCTCGAACGATGCGTGCTCTTCCNGTNACNACGCCNGNGCAACCNGCTGTTCCTGCAAGCACATCGCCTTCTGAAAGTGCACTTTNNGCCGTGGGTGCGCGTGTTTCCCATTCTGTNAGAGGTGGGATTATNCCATCACGAAGAAAAAATGGTGGGGTCAGGTCCCANAGTTTCAACCAGTTCTCATATCGATCGTGAAGGAGTGCGGAATAACGTGATGGGTCAGCTACGAACGATTCNAATTCCTCGTCTAGCAGCATAAAGATATGTTCCGGGTCGCTTACTGTCCCTGATTCTGCGTGTCGTTTTCCTAATTCCCTGATTGCCATTCTGCTTTCATGGAGGACACGCACCAGACTTGTTTTTGCCCTCTCGCGAAAAACCATTTGATTCGCACCTACTAAAGCGCCTTCAAAAACACCAACAAGTTCCTCGTTTCCGAGCTCTGCCAATTTGGCTCGGACTTCTTCAACAACCTGTTGACGGTCTTCACTTGCACTGTCGGCACCATTTTGGGGATTCTTCTCGTCAGGTTGTTTACGTACTTGATCCAAGGTGCGGATAGGTATAGATGGGTCGGTTTCCCAAGTATGGGCACTCAATTCCCATTCATTAGGTCCTCTGGAGCCGTACTCGTATACGAAATTATCAAAATCGTCTCTGAACTGTTGAGCGTTTAGAGAGTCAAGCGTCTGAATCCGATCAAGCAACCCGTCTACCCCTTCATCAAAGACCGCAGATAGTTCCCCATCGCCTCTTATCAATCTGGACAGTTCCCATAAAGCAAATGATGGTGCCGCAGAATCCACGTCTCCCAAGCCTGCAAGAACCCGCATCGGCATAGTGGGATCACTAATTGCTTCCGCAACGGCTCCTAACATTCCAGGAGGTATTCCACTTGATGTGGCAGCCACCATTTGATTTGTTGTGAAATCACGAATGTACGGATGCAAGTTGCGAAGATGCGCCACAAGTTGGTCATCAGTTAACGAGTTGAGGTCGGGGCGGTCTGCACGAATCTGTGCAGCACGTTCTTTCTCTTCTTCAAGTTCCGGCCAATGTGATGTCGTCAAAACGAACTGCATATGGGCGTCTATCTTTTCTTGAAGGTGCGGCTTGTCATCTTTGGGGTGGGGCTCATATGGAGGTGTATCGGGCCGATCACCGAAAAAAGCTAAATCCAATTGATCAACTGTGATCGCAGGATTGCGGACAGCTTGGATTCGAACGCATGACATGTTGATATAGAAGTATCCACCAAAAAATGTCACCATTTCGGGTTTCCCATCACGGTAGTCATCCTCTTCATAAGCGCCCATGACTATGGAAGCCTCCTGGAAGCCGTGCCCTATGGCGTTATCAAATCCATACGTCTGCCCTAANGGNCTNGCNGGNGTNGGNAGNACTTCACCTGCGTTNGCNCTTGTGTANTGTGGATACCGTTCACTTGGCGGATGATCCGTNAACCATTTNTCTTGCATAATTCCNCCTATGGNCGCTGCCCATTCATGTACTCGTCAATGATTGAATGCAGCCAACTTATTCTGTCTTCCTGCCCCGCTGCTGTAGCTCTCTGAAAGC
This sequence comes from Fidelibacterota bacterium, assembly GCA_002724475.1. GTDB lineage: Bacteria > Fidelibacterota > Marinisomatia > Marinisomatales > TCS55 > TMED108. The sequence goes on from PBOO01000065.1 coordinate 4,633, forward strand.
CCCTTGACCGTAATCCAAGTTGCTGGCCAGTAGTNATGGCCACGTCCTGGTCTGGGATNATNCCCATAGGTCGGTCACCGTAGTCAAAAAATTCTTGTTCAGCTCCCTTAGCNTCGACACGAACATTTGTCTGCGCTCGCAAAACATCTTCGCCATTTGGTGGCGTGAACGCATAGTACCAATGATCAAACACACATTGTTCTGGGTCGGTTGGATGTGGCGTCATACGTTGCAGTAGGACCCCATCAGCGCCAAATGTTAAGGAGCAATTGGGGAAAATGTTATACATGTGAGCGTCCGTTAATTGCTCGTCCCGCAGATTTTCGTAATGCGTATGCCCTCGCCCCAGTCCTANCTTCCGCATTTGTTCCTGAAGTGCTTTTCGTGCTTCAAGTGCACGATCCTCAAAGTCAGCAGGATCAAGATCCCACAGTTTCAAACGCTCCGACAGTCCCTCCGTCAGTGGCGGTTCAGGGCCGTATTGTGTTTCAGACGGGGTCGCACCAAGCATAATCATTCTGCTATGCCCCTCACTGCAGACATCAAACGATGTCTTCTGGTAACTTTCTTCATGTGATTCCCGTAGCTGAGGGTGCACAGTTGGCAGGTGATACGACTCGCAAAAATTATCTTGAAGAACCTTCCAATTACATGGAACGTTGACGGTCATAGCTGTAAAGCGTTGCCAATCATCTGGTTGATAACGCTCCCAGTCCTCCCAAACGGGCCCTAAAAACTCACGCAGTGATACGCAATCCGTATCCATATTAACCCATACAAAACCGGCAAATAATTCACATTTTAGTTCAACGAGCGTGACATACTCACATGGATTTCGGGGAAAGTCTTCTGGGTCCTGTGCTTTAATTAGCCGTCCATCAGTCGCGTATTCCCACCCATGATACGGGCAAGTAAACGAGTCCGTTTCACCGTCACGAGAAAATGTCAACCGTGACCCGCGATGCTGACATACATTGAAAAAAGCCCGCACAGAGTAATCCTCTTGCCTAACCATCAGGATTGATTCCGGCCCAACATTTTCAACTTGATAGGTCCTGGGTGTAGGTATTTCCGACTCTCGCCCAAGCAAAAGCCATGACTTTGCCCAAACAGTATCGAACTCCTTTTGGAAGAACTCTCTAGAGGTGTACCGTTCGCCATTCAATGGATGCACTGGAACCGACGGGTTATCCCACTTTGGGGCAGGCAAAGATAAATCCTCCGCTTCGGCTGCACCCTTCTTCTCTTCTGACATCTTCCCCCTTCACAAGACTATATGAACTCATTTGTTGCCTGTAATCGCTTATCTAATAAAATTAGGTTAACGTCTGCTAATAAATCCAGAGAGAGGGTAAAGATGGGAGTCAGAAGAGTAGTTACCGGACACAACAATGAGGGGAAAGCTATATTTGCTAGCGATGAGATTGTGGAACCCACAACCTTATCGTTGCTTCCCGGAGCTGAGTTCTTTCAACTTTGGGGCGCAGATGAAATTCCTACATTCCCAGACGACGGCAGTCGTCCCCCTCACGCAACCTACTTCCCGCCTCTAGGAGGTTACCGGTTTGGTATATTTACTGTGCAACCGGATACTGAAGCTTCAATGATGCCAGAGAATTTTGATATTGAAGCAGCAATCGCTGAAGTAGAAGAAAAATTACCTGGGATGGCAGAACATCTCGAGACAGATAATCCAGGCATGCACACTACCGATACGGTTGATTACGAATTTGTCATTTCTGGTGAGGTTGTCCTTGAGCTAGATGATGGAGCAGAAGTGACACTTAAGCCCGGCGACACAGTCGTCCAGAATGGGACTCGGCACGCTTGGAGAAATAGAACTAGCGAGCCAGCAGTTCTGGTTGTAGTACTAATTGGGGCAAAGAGAAACAAGTGAAAGACCGAGTTTGATGCCTCTACACTCTTAAGAGCAGCGAATTTTAACAACCAGTTTCTTCAGCCTTGACTAAGCGTATCAACAGGATGCCACTCCGTTGAGGCATCGTCAACGAAACGGCAAAAGTGGTTAAGGGAAGCCATTTCTTCAATGCTTTTGGCCCTTGCATTTATCAATTCCTCAGACCCCACTAAATATGCAAGACATTGTGCTCTACTTATCGCAACATTTAACCTGTTAGGTAGAAAAATGAATTCCCCTCTTCCCGCAGGAACTAGGTCCTTACGCGAGGTTGTTAATGAATATATAACGATCGGCGCTTCTTGTCCTTGAAATTTATCCACGGTTCCGACCATCTCACTTGCAACTAATTCATCTATCTCACCTATTCCTGCGTGAGTGAGAGTGTTACGTATCAGGAACTTTTGTGCGTTGTAAGGGGTAACAATTTTAAAATCTAAGGGGTTAACTGTCCTGGTAATTTCTTCATTTGTTTGAGGATCAATACCTACGATTGTTTTCCCTAAATGATATTTGACTATCGCTAAAATCATATTCGCTTCTTCGATAGAGTGACCGACCCTATCTTCATGGTGTTGAACTGGTACCCAGCGCAATCCGTTATCATCTTTGCCTAAGTTTCGTCGATTACAAATATCGTGAGAATTAAGTTTCCCTTCATAGAATTCTTCGGAGATAAATTCGCAAATTTCTGAAGTCATACGGAAGGTTGTGTTAAGTAAAAACCCAAACTCTGGGTTAATTGTTGCATTCCCAGCTAAGACATGCTCTAACACGCTGGATCCGGATCCGGCTTGGTGTGATGCAATATTTACCTGTGGCAATTGCTGAGGGTCCCCAAGCAAAACGATATTCCTGGTACTTGATGATATAGCTAGAGTATCTGCCAACGAAAGCTGCCCTGCTTCATCTATGATCAAGTAGTCAAAGCTAGNGCTATCTNCAAANCCTTCTTTGGCATAGAACCAAGTGGTACTTGCGACAAGGTTATACTCTTCGAACAAATTAGCTGTTTCATTCTGAAGGTACTCGACGGACTTGCTTTCAATTATCTCTGCTGGCTTTTCACTNNAGAGTCTGGCAGCTTTCACAGTAGATACCTTTTGGGTATCAATAAATTCAATCGNTTTCCTTAGGAGATTATCTATTGCTGCCCAGCTTTGCGCTGTTATCCCTACCCTTTTCCCCTCTGATAAAAGGAAGGCTATTAAACGTGACCCAGTCCAAGTTTTTCCAGTTCCTGGAGGGCCTTGAATCGCTAAATATGAGTTATCAAGTTCTAAGACGGCTTNCTTAACTTCCTCAAGTTTGCTTCCTGTAGATTCATTTGCTTCAACCGATAGATATCTTGGNTTGTCTGCTGCGAGAATAGATTGAGCCACATTATTGGTGCTGNCATCTGCAGCAATATTCTCGATTAGTTCAAATAGGCGTTGCTCCTTGGCACCTGGACCAATGTACTTTCCGGAGGTAACAGCATTTGGGTTGGAGTTGAGCAGTGCATCGTTCTCGATGAAAGAGATTGAGGATTCTGCAAAGTCAAGATCTGCGACACCTATTGGTTTGATTTCATTGTCNAGCGTAACAAAGTGAACAGAATCACCTTTATTCCAGCCATCGCTTGTATCAAGATTCTGGTTTGGAAACTTGTATACAATTGCGTCTTTTTTTAATTTNTGTCCCTTCTTGCCAAATCGCTCTCTTCGTTCGTGATAAGTAAGTCCAGTAATTACAGCGGGGTTTTCGAGTGCGTCCGCAAATGGGAGTTCTAAACGTTGTCTCAAATCCACTCGGAATCTTTTATATTCGTTTCCCCAGTATTCAAGAAGGAAATACATTTGTAATAATTGTTGTGTCTCATCATAGAGCATTCCGATGCTCCTTTATTCTCTGAACAATGATCTCTTGCAAACGTTCTCTTTCTATTTGTGTCTGACTGGGCTCATATGTCTCTTCATAGCCGTCAGGGGTTAATGTTTCATCGGGAAGTTTACTTTCGTTCTTTCGTTCCTGAAGTAACCATTCATGTAGATCCCTTGTGGCGACCACATCGTCTCTGTTGTAGCGGGCAATCCGAGCTAACCGAGNTTCATCTTTAGCGATACCATAAAGNTCAGCGTTAGCGTAAAGTTCATATTCGAANACGGCTCCCGCNCCTTTATCTATCGAATCTAATTTTTCGCCNCCTTTCTCATCTGGCCCTNCNGGAGGAATATTCGCTTCTTGTCCNCGACGGAAGCCTGCAAGCTTNTCCATTTCTTTGAGGCTGAAAGAACGAAAACCTGTTTGCATACTATTCCTTGCTACTGCCAAAAGGTCTACGAATACCCCTTGTTCCTCCAAGACTTCAAGTCGCTCTTTCTCTGGTGGACTATTTTGAAATGCAGATTCGAGCACCGACAAAATACTCGACATTGAGTCGGTCTCTTCTGTGATATCGGAGAGTAATGCTCTTTCAGTATGGTTGTAATGATAGATACGCGTTTCCGGATGCTCTTGNAATTTTTTATAGAAGTAATCAATCAGCGCAGTAGCTTGTCTTTTCTCCTCGGCTTTATCATGTGCCCAGTGCGCAACATACTTCCATTCATTTTCCTCTTTCTCAATAAAGCCAAATAAGAAGATAAGACCTTCTTCTATTTCCCAGAACGGGTGTCCTTCGAAATCTAGATAGATATCGTGTTCAGTTGTTTCTGGGAGATACAAAATACATTGATCCCTTTTCCAACCTTCTCGAGATAAAGCCTTTTCTTCCATTTCTATTTTGTCGTAGAGATATGTATGTACCTCTTTTGTGTGTTCTGCGATCGTTTGAAGCCTTGCTTGTCGCCAAAGNTTGAACAACTGGTCATTNTCTACCTCAGGCATGACCATTCCCCGTNTGCGCCAATCCGCCGACAACGAGCTAAATTCCTTACCTGTTTTCGCTGCCCAAATTGCCTTTGTTTTCAAAAAGTCCGACTCGATTTCATCTGAAAAGGCAATGTCNGATACCTCTAGATCACTGGCATTTAGTGAAGCTAATGCCGTTAACGTCTCAATACCAACTTCATGAAGGGCTTCTTGATGTGATTTCCTGATTCCAGAAAGAAAAATGAGTGAATCTTCCCTTTCCCATTGCGGTCGGCAATGCGTGTAGTGATATTCACAGAATCCGCAATGCGAACACTTTTCTGGAGCGGTATACCTAGAGATCGTCGGATCCATAGTTTTCTTTATCTGTCTCTGCAGTCGTTTCCAGTACCACCAATAATCTCGGACGTTGAACGATTCCACTTCACCTGAACCAAGAAGTACATGGACTTGCCGCGGTCGTATTCCAGTTTTGGCTTCTACTGCTTCTGCGTAAAAGAGTAATTGGAGTAGATGCCCCTGTTTTGCCCCTGTACGACTTAGCTTGGAGTCCACGGGCTCGTATGCAACTTTTCCGTTTCCATATTCTTCACGGAGAAGAAAGTCAGCAACTCCTCTAATTCCTTCGTGAATAAACGGCATTTGAAAGATTACTGAATAGTTTTCCTCCATTGGGTTTCCAATGCGTTGAACCCACTCAGCAAAGTTTTCGTATCCTGCTTCATTACGTTCAGGAACTTCAAAAACTGAATTTGGAAAAGTTTCTTTGTAGCGGCTTAGGCATCGCTGCTCGTGAAGGTCACCTTTTTTCCTTAACATGTCGGCAAAATCTTCTGGAGGAGCCATCAATCCTGAGTTAGGTTCTTGTTTTACCGCTACTTNTTTTATCCATTCTTTCTTGGGACGAAGTTCATCATTTATTTTGAGCGTTAGATAATGCTCACATTCAAGCCATGCCGTTATTTTTGAAGGTGTAAGCATTACTTGTTTTTNNACCATTAGNNAATANTACTAGCTTCCTGTGACAGTAAACTTGACCTTTGTCGGGCTGAGAGGATTTGAACCTCCGACCTTCGGTCCCCCAGACCGACGCGCTAACCAAGCTGCGCCACAGCCCGTTTGGTTAAGTCACTTATCGTAGCGATATTCTCGTTTGCCACCTACTCTTCACCAGAAAAGTAAACCAACACCTTGAATAAGTCGCCATCCCAAGTATCCGATCACTGCTGCTACTCCTACCCAGAAGTGCCAAGGCACTTTGACAGTTTCACCTTCTGCATTGTGTGCCATTTCCCCAGTGGTTACCCGTTGGCCACATTCCGGGCATAACCCGTCCTCATTTAGAGTCGCTGGGTTGAAGAATTTATCACAGGCATTACATGATGGCATAAGGTTTATTCGCGTCTAATTGCGAGGATCGCGACGTCGTCTTCAATCGCTTCTCTTGAGAAGTCCCTTGCTGATTCCAAAAGTGTTTTCGCTAACACATCTGGTGCCATACCAGGGTCTCGAGTGATGTGTTGAGCGATTCTGTCTTCTCCGAAGAGGTCCTCACCGTTCCTTACTTCTGCAAGACCATCAGTGTACATGAGAATCATGTCGCCGGTTTCTAATGGTATCTCTCTACTGAGATAGGTTGCAGTGGGGTTTAGCATCAAGAGCGGCCCTGTGGCTTTGAGGGGGCGTACTTCACGTTCATGCCAGAGGAACGCTGCTGGGTGACCTGCTGATGCGAAACGTAAGGTTCCGGCTTCAGTGTCAAAGACAACTACTACGAGGGAAATAAATTCTTCTATTCTGTCTCCTCCTGCCATTTGCGCGTTAAGTTCCTCTAACGCTTGAGCTGGGTCTCGAAATTGTGCAAGGAAGACTCGTAATAGGTATTTGGCTTGGAATGCGGTGATGCTTGATTCGATACCATGCCCTGCTACGTCTCCTACGACTGCGACGAGTCGTGACTCTGAGACTTTGAAGAGGTCAAAGAAGTCCCCTGCCATTAGTCCGGTTCCTGCTTGATAGATTCTTCCAACTTCAAATCCTGAGAAGTTAGGGAGTTCGTCTGGGGCGAGGCGCCCTGCCCAGGCTCGCGGGGCTAGTGTCTCTTGGTTTAATGCTTCTTCGGCTCGCTTTTCCATTTCGAAGCGTTCTTCGCTGAGTCTGGCTTCACGCACTGCGTTGCGGTTGTAGATCAGAGTGAATAGTGCAGGGATAGCCAGTAGAGCGTATACGGCTACGATTGATAGCGAGTCGGTGAGTCCTACGATGAGGGATGCTGTGGCTAATAGGAGGTAAATCATGACGGCGTGGAGGTCACGTCGGTAATCTCCTCGTGTGAGCGCTATTGCTTTTCGCTGCGCTACCGAGTCAAGTTCTTTCACATCATGCAGATCAGTTTCTAAGCGGTCGAGAA
>PBOO01000066.1 GCA_002724475.1 Fidelibacterota bacterium
TCAATGAAAGCTCCATAATTGGTCATACTTACTACCTTGCCGGTTACTTTTTCGCCTTTAGGAAAATCAGTTTCTATGGTTTCCCACGGGTGCGGAGTTAACTGCTTTAAACCAAGGGACACTCTCTTTTTTTCATCGTCGAAATCAATAACTTTAACTGAAAGCGTATCATCCATTGAAATCATTTCAGAGGGATGATTTACTCTTCCCCAGCTCAAGTCTGTGATGTGCAACAGTCCATCAATACCTCCCAAATCAATGAAAACACCAAAATCGGTAATATTTTTAACTCTACCCTCCATTATTGCACCAACTTCTAACGTGCTAAATATTTCATCTCTTTTTTCTGCTAAGCTTTCTTCAAGTATAGCCTTATGGGAAACAACAACATTTTTTCTCATCTCATTAAATTTGACGACTTTTAAATCCATCTCAACATCTAAATATTTGTCAAAATCTTTAACTGGTCGAACATCTATCTGTGATCCCGGCAAGAACGCCTGAACACCTTTTAAATCCACAACCATACCGCCTTTAATTCTTTTAACAATTTTTCCAGTTATTATTTCGCCGGTATCATGAATTTTCCTTAATTCAATCCATCTTCTTAAGAAGTCAGCTTTTTCTTTTGAGAGCACTGTTTTTCCGCTTTCATCTTCCATTCTTTCAAGGTACACATCAATCTTACCACCAACGTCCGGGAGCTCATCTGAGGAAAACTCATCTCGATTAATTATTCCTTCAGATTTAAAACCAATATCTATTAAAACTTCTTTTTCATTAATTCCAATTACCCTCCCAGAAATAATTTCACGCTCTGAAATGTCAGAAAATGTCGAAAGATACTTGTCTTGGTTTGGAAGCTCTTCAATAGATTCAACAGGCTCAATTAGCTCTTCCTCAGAAACTTCTTTTATATCTTTAAAAAGAGATGCATCAAGGTAATTAATATCAACTTTTTTATCTGCGGTTAATTCTTTTTCGACTGTTTCATTAGAAGTTGTAGGCGATATTTCGGTCGATTCTTCGCTGACTGCAGATGTATTATCATCTGTAGCCTGTTCTACAACGGGTTCATTTTCAATTGTATTCATTTATTTTTTGTTTCCTATTATTTTTTGTTTAACTATGCCAAGCATAAGCTTTACCTGCTCATCTATGCTTAAATCAGTAGTATCAATCTCTATTGCATCAAATGCTTTTTTTAGCGGTGAATGTCCTCTGTTTGAATCAAAATCATCTCTACGTCTTATTTCATCAATCAATTCGCTCAGAGATTTTTTTTCACCAAGTGATTCGAGCTCTAACTTTCTTCTCTTAGCTCGAACTTCATCGCTTGCAATTATGAAAAACTTGACCTCTGCCTTTGGAAAGACCACGGTACCAATATCTCTACCATCCATAACGCAATTTTTACTTTTTGCGTAGTTTCTTTGAATATCTACCATAAAATCTCGTATATCAGGAATTGCACTGACTTCGCTAACCCTTTGAGAGATGTTACTTTTTCTGATTAAATCAGTAACATCTTTATTATTAACGTAAAATGATGAACGATTACCGGTATTTTTTAAATCAATTTTAAATATCTTTAAAAAATTTAGTAACTGCCTATCATTTGATAAGTCAATTTCATCTTTAATTACTGCCCAGGAAACACATCTATACATGGCTCCTGTATCTAAGTATAAAAAACCTAGTTCTTTAGCCAATAATTTCGCCGATGTACTTTTACCTGAAGCGGCAGGACCATCAATTGCAACAATCATTTAATGCTCATTCTCAATTAGCCGAGAAATTTACATATTTTATTGATTGAATGCCAATTACAATAGACATCAGAAAAAAGGGCGGGTTTTATATATTTTGAAGCTGAATAAGCTCATTTTCTGAAAGATCTCTAAAAGATCCGAGAGGAGTATTGTCAAGTTTGATTGGGCCAAATTGTACTCTTTTAAGGCTATAAAGGGTTTTTTTCATTCGATATACAATCCTTCGAACTTCCCGCTTTTTTCCCTGGAGAAGTTTTAATTGAACAATGGCTCTACCTTTTATCTTTTTTTGGTGCATCACCTCAGCTCTACCCCATTCTTTCTGGCCTATGTAAACCTTTTTCATAATCTTTCTCTTTTCCCAGCTTTCAAAAGGGCTATCAAGCTCAAGTTCATAGATACGTTCAATTTTGTTTCTAGGGTGCATAAGCAGATTAGCCAAGTTGCCATTATTTGTAAGCAAAAGGAGGCCACTTGTGTCTTTATCCAATCTTCCTATCGGAAATAATCTTTCGCTTGAATTAATTAAATCAATAACTGTTTTCCTTCCTTGAGGATCTTTCATGGTGGTGATATAGCCCTCAGGCTTGTTTAAAAGAATAGTTCTTATTTTATGTTCCGGGTAAATCCTTCTGCCATCAAACCTAACCTCATCGCTCTTTGAAACTTGATAGGCTGGATTTAATTGTAAAGTACCATTTACTGTAACCATTCCCTCAAGGACATGGTTATCGGCCTGCCTTCGAGAACATTCACCAGATTGAGCAATGAATTTATTTAAACGCATCTATCTGCTCAAGAAGTTCTGGTTCGTTTTCAATGAGCTCGNTAATTTCTTTTAATTTTGGAAGATCAGANAGCTTATTCAAGCCAAAAGATTTGAGAAAAGTATCAGTAGTTTTATANATCAAAGGCCGTCCAGGACTATCATCTCTTCCACTTATTTTAATGAGAGATTTTTTAAGCAGTGTCTTTATAACGCCTGCACAATCAACCCCTCGAATGGATTCTATATTTAATCTACTTATTGGTTGTTTATAAGCAATAATTGAAAGCGTCTCAAGTGCNGCTTGGGATAAATAAAATTGACCGGTTTTAGCTATTAATCTTCTCACAAAAAAGTCGTATTCTGATCTGGTTCTTATTTGATATCCTCCAGCNACAGACAGAATCTCAAAAGCATTACNGTTCTTATTATATTTTTTTTGAAGTCTTTCAATCAAAGCTNCAAGGTCAGGTGGATCAGCATCGAAAATACTATTAATTTTTTTTTGAGTTAAGGGATCGGGGCTCGCAAAAAGCAATGCTTCGATGATCTGTTCAACATTTTTCATTGACTAGTTTTTGCTCAAAAGGTGTATTTCAATGTCCTCAAAAAGACTGCTTTGGAAAACAGCTATTTTAAATTGCTGAACTAAATCCAATAGNGCAATGAACGTTATAACAACTTCAAGCTTGCTTTTGCAAGATTTTAATAGATGCTCAAAAGATAAAATTCCTCTGCCATCAAAAGAACTAAGTATAAATTGCTTTTTATCAGAAAGATCTAGAGTATTTAAATCCACTTCATAGGGGTTGATTTCTGGAGCTCTATCCATTACCTCTTTGAAATGCTTTGCAAGTTCAAAAACACTAATTTCTTTCAGATAATTAATTTCTTCCTCAATGTCATCTATTGATTGCGTGACACTTCGTTCATGCTGATAGCTCAATGCCTCCCATTTCTCTGATAAATTATCTGCTATATCTTTATATTTTTTGTACTCAATAAGCTGCTGAACTAACTCTGTTCTAGGGTCGATNGGNTCTCCAAGATCATCAAGGTCCGGGCGAGGTAAAAGCATTTTTGACTTGATTCGCATTAGNGTAGCTGCCATAAGAATAAATTCTCCCGCTACTGAAAGGTTCATTGATTTCATATCTTCAACAATTTGAAGATATTCGGCAGTTATTTTTGCAATTGGGATGTCGTTTATATCAATTTCATCTCTACGTATGAAATACAATAGCAAATCTAGCGGTCCTTGAAATTGGTCTATTTCAACTTTGTGCATTTAGTTTCTATAGTTTAATCCCATTGCGGATCTTGCATTCGCCAAAAATTGATCAGCTACTTCGCTAGCCTTTTGAGCTCCTTTGCGAAGGCTGTTCAATACATAATCTTTATTATCCATTAAACGCTGTCGCTCATCCCTGAACGATCTAAAATGCTCCCAGTAACATTCAAAAAGTTCATTTTTTAAATCTCCATAGCGCAAACCAGGTTGTTGAAATCTAGCTTCAAGTTCTTTTTTCTCATTTTTATTTAAAAAGAGAGAATAAAGCTGAAAGATAGGTGAATTGATATCTTTTGGTTCATCAATTTCAGCAGAATCAGTTACAATCGACATAAATCTTTTTTTTATGAACTTTTCATCTCCAAAAATTGGAATAGTGTTGTTGTAGGATTTACTCATCTTTTGTCCATCTACGCCCGGGACAAGCTCAAAAGAAGAATCAATGTCAGGTTCGGGCACAACAAAAGTTTCACCAAAAGTTTGATTAAAGCGTAAAGCGATATCTCTTGTCATTTCAAGGTGTTGTTTTTGATCTTTGCCTACAGGGACAAGCTCTCCTCCAAAAAGCAAAATATCAGAAGCCATCAGCAGTGGATAGGAATACAGTCCCACATTAGCTGAAATACCCTTTGATAATTTATCCTTGTAAGAGGTTGCCCTACCCAAAAGACCTACATTAACTATATTTGATAGAAGCCAGGTAGATTCGCAAACTTGAGGAACATCGCTCTGTACCCAGAAAGTCGATTTGTCAGGGTTGAGACCCAACGCAAAAAAATCTATAGCTGCCTGAAAAGTATTTTTTTCAAGCAGGTCTTTTTCATGAACAGTTGTAAGCGCATGATAATTCACAATAAAACAGAAAAGATCATTCTTTTCTTGATAGCTAATCATTCTGGACATCATTCCAAAATAATTACCAAGATGCAGATCGCCGGAGGGCTGAATACCGCTTAATACGCGCTTCAAAAAGACTCCATAAACAAGTAGGGTTTCCAAGAACCTTGATGGTCTGAAATGAATTGCTGAAAATAGTGTATTTTGTTAGGTTTTCTTGGCATTCTTTTAAGTGGCATTTTAGCTTCTTCAGGAGTGCGATTACCCTTTTTGCGATTGCATGCTTGGCACGCGGCAACAAGATTTTCCCATGTATCGAGACCTCCTTGTTTTTTTGGCTTAACGTGATCCATTGTCAATGGACTTTTTTTTGATCCGCAGTATTGGCACTCATAATTATCACGCACCAATAGATTGCGCCGAGTTAGAATTACATCCATTTTATGATGCTTAACGAATTCCTTTAATCGTACTATGCTGGGCAAGCCTAAGGTAATTGACGGTGAACGCACATTTTCACTGTAGGACTCCAAAATATCTACTTTTTCATTGTAATACAGACATATAGCACGCTTNGCAGAGCAAATATCCATTGGCGCATAATTTGTATTTAATACCAAAACGGATCTGGTTAGCAGTGAAGGGTTGTTTTGACTCATGCTCATGCAGTAGAATTTACCAAATAGAACTAAATACATAAACGATTTAGTGAAATAAAGTTCTCAATTTTCAAAATACCATCTTACACCAAATTGCACCATTCTGCCAATTTCTGGATAGGCAGCATTAGGCTTAAAAGTAGATTTCGAGCTATCAATAAAATTTAAAAGATTAAAGATTTTTAAATTCAACAACACGCCAGAAACATTTGCCTCTAATTCAATATTGGTAACACTTCGGTTTATGATCTCGTAATTTTCTGTATAATTTTCATGTTGATATTGCATATAGGGATCAAAAGAAAAATCAGAATTATTATTTTGATAATAATCAGACCAAATATGAAAATTAATTATCATGTTTCCACTGAAAATTTTTAAAGCGCCCATTAAGCCGCTTTCAATTTTCATTCCAAATTGATTTTCTATTGAAGAATTCACCAAAGAAAAAATATTTGAATAGACTCTCCATTCATCGCTAAAAGCATACGAGGTATTAATACCTGCATAACTAAAGGTATTACTGTAAAGCGAGTCTGCTGAGAGAGCTAAATTCGTAACATAACTTTGAATAAATAGATTGTTAAACTTAAGATCATAAAATAAAGAGGAGCGCAATCTGCTTTCAAATTCATTTTCATAGGCTTTTTGAGGATGAGTGGGTCGTGATTGACCAAAACTTTCAAATTTTATTCTTCCAAAATTAAATGAGTTTTTGTAGACAAAAGAAAAAATAAATGGCTGATAAAGTTCTTTATCTGAAATTTGGGTGCCACCCATTAAAAATAAATTATCAAAATCTTTCTTAATGTACACGCTTGACCNCTTCAAGGGCCTAAAATTGCTGGCTTTGTTTAATTGGTGAAATTTTTGATTNATCCCAAANTGATAACCTTTTTTGTTCTCAATTTGTAAATCAAAAACTGTGCTATTTATAAATTGAGAAGAAGAATCTGAATATGCTGAATGTATCAANATTCTATTTTGACTAAACTGAGATGCGTANGAATTAATTGTCCAATTGTTATATTTTTTTTGATACCGTAACGCTGAGTTGAAAATATTATCATTTTCATATCCATTTTGGAGTAAATCTGGAATTCCAGATTTTGTAATNTACCTTCCGNCAGATAATTCNATTCTTTCATCTGCATTATAATTTGAATAATCGATTCNGTAGGATTGATGTATAGGGTTGTTTTGGATTAAGGGGTGGATGTAATGAGCAAAATTGCCCATTGTCGATCGTTTAAATGCGCTCAGTTTTAAAAAATTGTTTTTAGCAGAATAGTCAACNCCTAGGTCTAGTATATCTAAACCATAGTCTCCTCTTGCATAGTCAAAATAACTTATTGAGCTACTTGAGTCTGGTAGTTGGGAAAATTGTGGAAGCTCACCTAATTCGTTTATCAAAGTTTTATTACGAACTTTTCCGTCAAATCTTAATGGATACGCTGAATAGGATCCATCAAATTGCAGAATTCCAGATGACCAGGCTTGATTTGATAGTAAGATACCATTGTAAAACAAAATTCCATTATGGTTGGACCAATCAAATGGAATTGTTACAATATTTTGACTGAAGAGTTGGGAAAAAACCGCAGCTATCGAGATAACCTTTATAATTATTTTTTTAATAATTTTACCACCCTTGGTACGGTTAACAAGAAAATAAACGCATTTGATANCTCATGTAAAAGTGTAAAACCTAAACCTTTTATTAGTGAAGCGTAAATTCCGGCAACCCCTAATCCTGAAAAAATTGGATACGAAATAAGAGTTAAAACATCGTAAATCAAAGTAACAAGAAAACCAACAAATGCTATAAAGGCTAACCTGGATATGTTATAATGTTTNGTAAAAAGCAAAGGTTTNAATAGNCCTCCAATCATACCGCAAAGGGACATNGAAATCACTTGTGCAAAAAACAACGGAGGAAAGCTTAATCCTGAGCCTAGCGGATTGAGGCCAGAATAAATCCCCATTGAAANNANCCCTACAAGGGCTCCCCAAAATGGNTTTAGTGTTANCCCTGATAAAAAAATGGTTACGGTAATAAGCTCAATNTTAGGAACCAACATCAATGAATANCCAACGGCTATTGCCATAGCGCAGAANATNGCAGCGCGAACTAAATTAACNAGCTCCATCTAATCTTTTTTGTAAATNGGCGTTCTGAANAAATTATAATGAGAAGTAAAATCTTGNCCGTCTGGATCCTCNTCNATGATTTTTTTCATAATACTCATCTGACTGTCTAATCCNGTTAACATGCAAACAAGCAAAGCCTCCTTAAACATTGGAGTAACATTGTTCTGACCTTGGTTGAAGTTATGTTGAGCCAGCATCATATGTTCAATCTGAAGCAGTAACTCATTGGGAAATTTTTTAATCTTTTTTGCAGCCGACATAATTTTGTTTCTTCCAAGAGCAATAGGCCCTAATAGATTACCAGCTTTTGAAAGATTGGACTGATAATTTGAATCAATTGAATCTAGCTTTCCTATGTCAAAAAGA
>PBOO01000067.1 GCA_002724475.1 Fidelibacterota bacterium
GTTTCACTTTGAAGAGCAGAAATAGCCTCCTGCCTTTCTGCTTTATCAGCTATTTTGATAGCGCTATCAATTTTAGAAGAAACAGATTTGAGAACATCGTTTTTAAGCTCATCGTCAACATTATCTGATGGAATTTCTCTTTTTGCAATGTCCAACTGCTCACATAATTGATTCTGTAAAGAGATAATTTCCTTTATAGGGTTATGAGCAAATTTCATAGCATCCAAAAACTCTTTTTCAGTTATAAGTTCAGCTTCACCCTCAACCATAACGATTGTTTGATCATTGCCCGATACTACAATCTCCATATCTGAGTTTTCCATTTGCTCTCTAGTAGGATTTACGACAAATTCACTCTCGATTCTTCCAACTCTAACCGTTGCGATTGGACCACTCCAAGGTATATCAGATATCATTAATGCAGCTGATGCACCAATGCCCGCCAGGACATCGGTCATATTTTGTCCATCACTTGACATTGCAGTAACGATAACTTGAGTCTCATATTTAAATGATTTTGGGAATAAAGGTCTAATTGGTCTATCAGTCAATCTGCTAGTTAAAATCTCATGCTCTGAAGGCCTTGCCTCTCTTTTAAAAAAGCCACCTGGGATTTTACCTCCAGCATAATGTCTTTCTCTATACTCTACCTGCAATGGGAAAAAATCAATGTCTTCACGCATCTCCTTTGCAGAATTAACTGCCACTAAAACCGATGATTCACCATGAGTAACTATTACTGATCCAGATGATTGTCTAGCAACGTGGCCTGTCTCAATAGAGAGCGTACTCCCATTGAGGTTCATTTCTACTTTTTTCATTTTATAACCTTATAAATTTTAATTACGACGAATGGATAATTCCTGAGTAACATTCAAATACGACTCAGGATTTACGCGTCTAAGATATTTTAATAATTTTTTACGCTGTGATACGAGCATAACCAATCCTCGCTTTGAGTGATTGTCTTTTTTGTTCATTTTTACATGCTCTGTGAGAACGCGTATTCTCTCAGTTAAAAGTGCAATTTGCACTTCAGACGATCCGGTATCTTTATCGTTTTTACCGAACTTTTTTACAATGTCTTGTTTTTCTGTGTTTGTTATTGACATTATTTCTCCTAATTATACTTCTGTATCAATCTCATACAGATGTCTTTATCTTTTTTTAGTTGTTCTATTAATTCTTCAGGGTTAGAGAATTTCTGTTCATCCCTAACTCTCTCTAAAAATTCTACAGTTATGGTTTTACCGTAAATATCATCCACATTATTTTCAAAAAAATGCGCCTCCATTACAAATTCAGATTCATCAAAGGTTGGACGCACTCCTAAATTACACATACCGTATAGATTAATACTATTAATCCTTCCGCGAATGCAATATACACCATTTGCTGGTATTAATTGATTTTTTTCTAGCGGAATGAAGTTCGCTGTAGGAAAACCAAGATCCTTTCCCCTTCCTGAACCAGAAACAACCTTGGCTTTAAAACCNTAAACCCATCCTAGTTCAAATGAAGCCCTTCTCACAAAACCNTTTAGNATAGATTCTCTGATNTGNGTACTNGAAATAACCAT
The DNA here is from genome assembly GCA_002724475.1 of Fidelibacterota bacterium. GTDB lineage: Bacteria > Fidelibacterota > Marinisomatia > Marinisomatales > TCS55 > TMED108. The sequence goes on from PBOO01000067.1 coordinate 1,580, forward strand.
ATCTCGATCAGCGATGGGATCAACCACATNAACTTCAAAATCATTCTTTTTAGATTCATTCTTTAANAATTCTGGAGTTCCTAGNCTATCATGACCAAAGTGATGATCATANCCTATTATAATTTTTGATGGATTTAACTTTTTTAGAATTATGTCATTCAAGAAATCCAGTGCAGATATTTTAGAAAAACTAGTATCAAATGGAATTATTAATGCGGCATCCAAGTTAAATGAATGTAAAAATTCTAATTTTTTTTCAATGTGCATTAAAATGGGAAGTTTATTATCGCTGTTGAGAATATGTCTTGGATGAGGGTCGAAAGTAATAAGNACTGATTTACATGAAGTTATTTTNGCGTTGTAAACAACTTTTTTAATAATATCTTGGTGTCCTCTGTGACACCCATCAAATGTACCAATCGTTACAATGGAATCATCGTGAATAGGTATTTCGCTTAATTTTCTGTAGACTTCCATTTACTTTCAAAATTTTTAATAGTNAAAGATNTTGANAAAGAATGTTTTCCAATNCTGGTTCTTGTAAGTTTTGTNAGATANCCCACAGTTCCAATTTTTTTAGCTATATCAGATCCCAGGACGCGAATATATGTTCCNTTAGAACANGTGACAGCGAATTCAATAANATTANTTTCAATACNTTTNAATGAAATATCATAGATGGTNCAATTTTGGTCATCTCTTTCTACTTCTATCTTTTTTCTTGCAAGNTTATATAGTCTTACGCCATTAACTTTTTTTGCAGAAAACATAGGAGGTTTTTGAATGTAACGACCCAAAAAACTATTTAGAATTTTAATTACCAAGTCTTCATTAAGCTTAGGAACAGATTTTCTTTTTACAATTTCACCTTCATTATCTAGTGAGTCTGTTTCCTTTCCAAGTAAAAGTGTTGCGTTATAAGATTTTTTTTCATTAACAATGTCTGTAAGCAGCTTAGTACCTTTNCCGACTCCTATAATAAGAACACCATCNGCAAATGGATCAAGTGTNCCACCNTGCCCTACNTTTTTTAATTTGGTAATGTTTCGAATTTTTTTTACAACATCAAAACTTGTCCAGCCAATAGGTTTATTGATATTATAGATCAATCTTTTTCACTTTTTAAATTATTAAATAACTGATCTAGCTTTTCAGNATACTCAANTGAATCATCGTAAAAAAATCTTANTTTTGGAGTAAANTTCGTTGTCATTTCTTGNCCAAGATATTTTCTGAAGGCTTTTGATTTCTTGTTGAGTTCAATNGTAATATTTTTAATAGACATTTTTTCATTAACCACACCAAAAAAAACTTTAGCATGTTTTAANTCNGAAGANNCAATGACTTTNGTAAAAGTAATAAAACCTAGATTTGAGAGGTCAATGTATTGGGTTTGAATAAGGCCTAAAATGTTTTGGATTTCATTGGCGACCCGATCTGTTCTATTGAAGGGTCGTTCACTAATCAATTTAGTTCCAGGGTTCTTTTGACAGATTTTATCTCATAACAAACTATNGTGTCACCTTCTTTGAATTTTGAAAAATCATCTACGCCTATTCCNCANTCAAAACCCTCTTTCATTTCNTTTGCATCNTCTTTAATATGTTTTAGNGAAACAATTTCTCCTTCACTAATCTGCTCCTCATCTCTGATGATTCTAGCCCGAGCATTTCTCTTGATAAGACCTTGTGTGACTTTAGATCCTGCTATGAAGCCAATTTTTGGAATTTTGAATACTTCTTGAACTATTGCTTGGCCTAAAACCTCTTCTACCTTTTCTGGTTCAAGTAGACCTTCAAGTGCAAGAGTAACCTCCTCCACGGCTTGATAGATAATGCTGTACGTTCTTATATCAACGCCTTCTTGTTGAGCTTGCAGTTTTGCATTTGCTGATACTTGAACTTGAAATCCAATTATCACAGCTTTTGAAGCAGCAGCCAAGAGGACATCTGACTCTGAGATAATACCTACAGATTTGTGAATTATCTGCACCCCAACTTCATCATTTGAAATCTTGCTTAATTGCTCCGACAAGGCTTCAATAGAGCCGTCAACATCACCCTTAATGATTATCGGGAGATTCTTTATTGCCCCTTCTTTTATTAGGGCAGACATAGCATCTAAGGATTGCGCTGTAATCTTTTTAAGATCGATCTCTCGTTTTAAGCGCTGTCTATCTGAAACAATACGTTTAATATCTTTTTCATTTTCTACAACTGCAAAAATGTCTGCTGATTGNGGTACCTGATCAAATCCAAGTATTTGAACGGGCGATGAAGGATAAGCTGTTTTTATGCGCTGTCCTCTCTCATTCATCATAGCTCTAACCTTACCAGATATATTATTACAGATAAATGGATCACCAACGTTTAGNGTNCCTTTTTGAANTAATACTGTTGCTATTGGNCCATGACCTTTATCNAGTTTAGAGTCAACAACGGTACCTCTAGCAAAAGTATCTTTATTGGATTTTAATTCCANCATTTCAGACTCAATTAACATTGATGAAAGCAAATCATCTATGCCTTNACCGGTTTTTGCAGAAATTGGAATGGCCTGTACCTTTCCACCCCAATCTTCNACCAAAACGTTGTGTTCTGANAGTTCTCTTTTAATACGCTCTAAATCAATATCCGGTAAATCAATTTTGTTTATCGCTATTACCAAAGGAACATTAGCGGCTTTTGCATGATCAATAGCTTCAATAGTTTGAGGCATTACTCCATCATTCGCGGCAACTACCAAAACAACCATNTCAGTAACCTGNGCACCACGTGCACGCATTGCTGTGAACGCTTCGTGACCTGGTGTATCTAAAAACGTAACAATATTGCCATCCTTCAATTCGACTTGGTATGCACCAATATGTTGNGTAATGCCTCCAGATTCACCAGCNACAACATTGGCTTCCCTAATGAAATCTAAAAGAGATGTTTTTCCATGATCAACGTGCCCCATGACTGTAATNACAGGTGGTCGCTCNATTGCATTTTTCTTGTCATCTTCAGTATCTTCAAAATCAAATAANTCNTCACCAATATCTTCAAGTTTTTGNGCCTGATAACCAAATTCTTCANCTAATAATTCGATNATATCCCAATCTAATCTTTGATTTATTGTNGCTAAAACACCTAAACCCATACATTTTTGTATTATAGAATTTGAAGGAACCTCAAAAATCTTTGATAATTCATCTACNCTTGAAAATTCAGCAATGCTAATAGGTTTTATGTCAGATATAGCTTCAGAATCGATATCTTGATTTTTATCTTTTTTATAAACTTTCTTTTTAGATTTAGTTTCTAAGCTAGCTTTGATTTTTTTTACGGTTGCTGTTGTAGATTTAAGTTTTTTTGAATCTACGGGTTTGGATTTAACCGGTCTATTAGTAGTACCTTTTCCAACTTGAGATTCAATTTCAGATAATTCAACCTTTCTAAAGGTCTTTTTGCTAGATTTAAATTCTTTCTTTTTATCAATATCTTTTTTCTTTTTATCCGATTCTTTAGTCTTTTTTGATTCATCTTCAAGTTTTTCTAGCCGATCTTTTTCTTGCTTATCACGAGCTTCTCGTTCAGCTTCCTGCTTTATCACCTCTTCTTTTTCTTTTTCGCGCTCGTTTTCTTCTAATTCTCTCTGTTTTTCTAGGGAAAGTAAATTAAGTTTTTTATTGGCTTTTTGCTGCTCAAGAATCCTTGTGTCATGAATTTCTCTTCTTACTTGCTCTTTTCTATACCTTTCTACAGACTCCTTATCTTTGTGAAATTCATCTAAAACTATCTGATAGACATTTTCTTCAATTGGAGCCATATGGCTAGCAACTTTTATGCCTTTTCCTTCAAGAAAGGATAAAATCTCTGTATGAGAAATATTTAATTCTTTTGCAATATGAAAAATTCTTCTTTTTGCCATAACCTTCTTATCTCTAATAATAAATTTTTCTACTCTTTATCGATTGATTCGTCAACTTCTACGGGTTCTTCAGTAGCTTCTGAGCTATCCTCTT
>PBOO01000015.1 GCA_002724475.1 Fidelibacterota bacterium
GCTAAGCTTCTTGCTTACGGGAACGCCCGATGGATCGGAAGTGATCAGCGTCGCACCGATAGCCAATAGCGTCTACGATGGATCTGGAAATCTTGCATCAACCACCCAGTCAAAGGGATCGGGCAAGTTGTTTGACCAGACAGAACCCGTAGTTAGCGCAATCACTTTCTCTGATGATAATTCGTATGTTGATATTGAATTCAGTGTTGGTGTGTTTTCAAACGCGAATGGATCTGGAGCGCTTGAGCTTTCTGATTTTCAATTGGTTTTCAATCAAAACAATGGAACTGCAATATCTGTATCGCTTAGCTCTATCAGAAGAATAGATGGAAGTAGTGCTTCCTCAGCTTCAGCCTTGGCAGGCGGCGAATCTAGCGTAAGAATTTTTCTAAGCTATAATGGTGTACCAAGCGGAGTTGAGAGCATAACTCTATCGCCAATCAATGGAAGTTCCATTTACGACTCGGCGGGAAATGGAGCTCAGGTTACACAGAGCATTAGCAGTGCATTGTTTAAAGACAAAACCCTGCCAACCTTAACCTTTGCCCCACAAAATTCAACAAATGAAGTTTCGCGAAGCAGTAGTTTATCCATTGCTCTTTCTGAGCCCATTAGAAAGAGCAATGTTTCTTCCTCAAGTGATTACGAAATCAACAATCAGAATGTCGATTCTTTGATCACGCTCAATTATAACAATGCTGAAGGCGTTGCCATTGAGTTTGACGCAAAAATTAGCGATGACAAGAAAACGATCTCTATAGATCCCGTTTTAGATTTTGCCTTTGGTTCAACGATATACTACGCCATCACAGGGTTTGAAGATTTTGGTGGAAACGCCCCTTCACAGCCAACGTTCGCTTCATTTAACGTAGTGGATAACATTAAGCCGGTCGCAAACTCACAAAATTTAGAGCTCAATGAAGACGACAGTCTTTCCATTGTCTTGACTGGAAGCGATAGTGAGAATTTTCCTTTATCGTACTCTTTTGGTTCGCCCAAAGCCGGTATTCTGTATGGTAATGCGCCAAATATTATCTACAGACCATTTAAAAACTTTTTTGGTGAAGATTCTTTACGATTTGTTGTAAGCGATGGCTTTGACAAAAGCGATTCTGCAATAGTTCGAATAAAGGTATTACCCATCAACGACCCTCCTCACCTTACTATCCCGAGCTATGATACCTTAAAAATAAGTCAAGTCAACAGTAGCGAATACCTTTTTCCAAAATATTCTAGCTCTAAAGATTTAAGTTCTCAGGTTACAATAACAGACGTTGATGACAGTGTAATTAAAACCATTGCGGTTGCGATTGAACCGTATCATTCGGGTGAGGATACGGTTTATTTTGATAGCAGCAGTAATACACCTACCATAATAAAAGGGAATGAAAAAGCTACTTTTACATTTAATGTCAGTGATGCTATCGTTAGCGATGTGTATTCAATGTCCTCAATAAAATATGAGAATTTGAAGGGCAAAGAGTTAACAGAGAAAATTAGAACAATCACCATCAACGTGGGTGATGGTAAAGTGTTGAGCAATACACAACAGCGTATTATGAATGTCAGGATTGTTAACTCACCACCTCAGGGACTCAGTCAAAATTATTCAACTAGCGAAGACAGTTCTTTAACTTTCGTTCTTAATGGAATTGATAACGATTCAGATGTGTTAAGTTATTCTCTTTTATCTGGACCTTATTTTGGTAGCCTTCAAGGCGAACTGCCAAGCTTAAAATATATACCAAACGACAACTTTCACGGTATTGACAGTCTTCAATTTAGAGTAAACGATGGAATTCAATTCAGCGATACGGCTTCAGTAAGGATAAACGTAGAATCTGTGAACGATCTACCTTCGCACTTAGCTCCAACGCTGCCAAATGACAAAACTGAAATTGTTGTAACTATCAATAATGTGGATAATACAGAACTCAACTTTTCATGGCTTAAATCCAATGATCTTGATGGCGATAAGCTAAGTTATCTGTTTAGCGCGTGGTATGAGATTGTTGGTGAAAATGGCAATCTTGAAGTTGTAAATATTGACACNACGATTTTAANTACTCACTNNTCNATTGGTTATAACGTTTTAATTGATAGATTGAATGATTANCGAAGCCCTAGNGGNAAATTGATATGGACTGTGAATGTNACNGATGGNANTGACACAACCTATTCAAACATTCGTTATTCAGTTTTCGTAGANGGTAAGTTCATCGCTTTATCCGTAGTCGATACTTTTATACCAAAGGAATTTAGNTTAAGCCAGAATTATCCCAATCCCTTNAANCCTAAGACGCGCATCCAATTTGATATTCCAANAAGCTCACACACCACAGTAGTTGTATACGACCTTTTAGGNAATAAGGTTGCAACGCTCATCGATGAGAATGTTATGCCTGGTAGACATACGCTCTCTTGGAACGCTGTTGATGATTTTAATCGAAAACTACCCTCTGGNATCTACTTCTANCAGATCCAAGCTGAAGGATTTATCGATACCAAAAAAATGCTCCTATTGAAATAGTAAAAAAGTTAAAAACTCTTTATGCAATGACTTGATCATTGTATAATTTTAACGATGGATTCAATACAGCGAAAAGATTTAAAGACAGAAGCTCAAAATAAAAAATCCACAGAAATTGACACCCTNTCAATTTCTCAGATTTTAAAGCTGATCAATAGCGAGGACCAATCAATATCACTAAAAGTTGCTGCTGAAATTGATTCTATTGAAAAAGCAGTTGAGATATGCGTTGACGCTTTAAGAAAAGGTTGCAAAATCTNTTANNTAGGNGCTGGAACNTCCGGCCGACTTGGAGTTTTGGATGCGTCAGAAATACCCCCTACATTTTCAGCTTCNCCAGATCTATTTACAGGCATTATCGCTGGTGGANACAAGGCCCTGAAAAAATCAATTGAGGGAGCTGAGGATGACAAAGAGCAAGCCAAAAAGGATCTCAGGTCAGCAAAAATCAATGAAGGCGACGTNTTGATAGGTATCAGCACAAGTGGCGCTGCNCTCTATGTTCAGTCAGCCCTTGAGTTTGCACATTCAATNAATGTTAAGACCATATATCTCATGTGCAATAAGACTCCGTTTCTAGCCTTTGATGCTGATGTTGAAATCAAGATTGATACAGGACCTGAAGTGATCACTGGTTCAACAAGAATGAAGGCNGGTACNGCCACAAAAATGGTGTTGAATATGATTTCTACCACANGCATGATAAAACTTGGAAAGGTTTATGGAAACCTGATGGTGGACCTGATGGCGGTTAATGATAAACTTATTGACAGAGGAACAAGAATAATTATGCAACTCACATCTTTGGNATATCAGGACTCGCTCAAAGCATTNCAAAGCGCGAATATGTCAGTAAAAGTGGCTGTGGTTATGGTTAANAATAACTGTCAGTTAGAAGAAGCCTTAGAATTACTTAAACGAGAAGATGGAAATTTGAGAAAAATTATTCAATGACAGAAAAAATAGATGATTTAATTAAAGAATGTAGAGTGGATACATTTAGATCTAGTGGTAAGGGTGGTCAGCATGCAAACAAGACCGATAGCGCAATACGCTTAACGCATTTACCCTCAGGAATAGTCATCGTATGTCAGGATGAGAGAAGTCAGTATCGCAACAAAGAGATCGCATTAAAGAGGCTTAAAAAAAAATTAGATAAGCAGCNCTTAAAGAAAAAAAGAAGAGTAGCAACCAAACCTTCGTTCTCATCAATCAAAAAAAGAATCAAATCCAAAAAAATGCGATCAGAAAAGAAAGAATTAAGGAAAAAACCAGATACNGATTCCTAGTTTTTCAGTAATTTCNAATCCAATATTTAGTTAAATCCTCATGAAAATAAACAAATANATATTCCGTGAATACGACATCAGAGGAAAGGTTTCAGATGATTTTCCTCCTGAAGTTGTTGAAAATTTAGGTAAAGCCTTTGGCACATTCATCAGTCGCTCCGGAGGGCAAGAAATAGCCTTAAGTGGTGATGTTCGATTAACAACACCTTCACTTATTGAATCGTTTAAAACGGGGGTATTATCCACAGGGGTAGATGTCATAAATATCGGTATTCTTCCAACCCCTGCAAACTATTNTTCTATGTTNAAACTGGATGTTGCNGGAGCAGTGCAGATAACAGGAAGTCATAATCCTCCTGAATTTAACGGATTNAAAATGTCTANAAATAAAAAGTCTGTTTTTGGAGATTCTATTCAAGANTTAAGATCTATCATTGAAAAAGAGGATTACGAAACGGGCGAAGGAGATGAGGCTCCCTATAAAATTCTTAATGATTATCGGAAGATGATATTTGAAAAAATTTCAATTGAAAGACCTTTGCGAGTTGTAATGGATTGNGGNAATGCAGCTGCAGCCATTTGNGCACCTGACATTTTTAAAAAGTTCNANATTGAACTTACAGAATTATATTGNGATGTTGANGGAGCCTTTCCAAATCATCACCCAGATCCGACCGTTAAGGAGAATTTGACAGATCTAATTAAATTGATGAAAACAGGAAATTATGATGTTGGTATTGCATTCGATGGAGATGCAGATCGCGTAGGGGTTGTAGATGAAACTGGCGAAGTAATTTGGGCGGACCAGTTAATGGCGCTATTTTTACCAGAGCTAGTAAATCCTGGAGATGAAATTCTATACGATGTTAAATGCTCAAAAGCCCTAGAAGAAGAGATCATAAAATATCAGGGAAAGCCTGTTATGTGGAAAACNGGTCATTCTCTTGTTAAGCAGAAGATGGTTGAATTAAACTGTAAATTTGGGGGTGAAATGAGCGGTCACATCTTTTTTGCTGATGATTATTATGGGTATGACGATGCCATTTATGTTGCCGCGCGACTTTTACAGACGCTCTCAAGATCCAAAAAAACTCTTTCAGAGCTTCGAAGTGAACTTCCAAAGTATTTTTCAACACCAGAGATACGCCTTGAAGCGAATTCTGATGAAGAAAAATTTATGATATCNAAAAAAGCAGTAGATTATTTTACCGCAAATTTCGATTGTNCTACCGTTGATGGTGTTCGAATAAATTTTGAAGATGGTTGGGGTTTGGTTCGCGCTTCTAATACTCAGCCTGTTATAGTTTGTAGATTTGAAGCCACATCAGAANANAGAATGCAACAAATCAAAAAGCTGATAACCGATAAATTGAATGAAATGGGGGAACTTAAATTTGATGTCGGACACTAGCAAATTCATCGAGCATATTTCTTTTATTCAATCCCAAACAAATAAAGCCCTTTCAAAGATTCCATTAAAACCTGAATTAACTAGTTATTTCTATGACCCNATTTCTTATGTCTTAAAAGGGAAGGGAAAAAGATTGAGACCNGTTTTGGTTCACTTAGCGGGGCAGGCGTTCGACGCACAACCNGATGATCTTATGAAAGCTGGAGTTGCAGCAGAGCTGTTGCATAATTTTTCTTTGGTTCATGATGANATAATGGATAACGATTCAAAAAGACACGGCCAGCCNTCTGTTCATTATAGATGGGANACATCCACAGCAATTTTAGCTGGTGATGGCCTTTTTATTTTTTCTCAACTTTCCCTATTGGGCTTGAAACCCGTTATAGGTCANAGGTTTAATGAGGTTGCTTTNGAGGTGTGCGAGGGGCAGGGTATTGATAAGCAGTTTGAAAACGACAGCAGTATCACTATGCAAGAATATCTTGTGATGATTGGAAAAAAAACCGCTTCCTTTTTGGGTCTCTGTGCAGAAATGGGAGCGCTATTAGGTGATGCAACTAAGGACGAATCAGATGAAATGTTTCAATTTGGATTTAACCTTGGAATAGCCTTCCAAATTAAAGACGATTTGTTAGAAATTTTTGGTGAAGAAAAAACAATGGGAAAAAGCCTCGGTAGCGACCTTGACGAAAATAAGCAGACTGTATTAGCTGTTCTTGCCAGAGAAGAAAATGAAAAAGAATGGTTGCATTTCAATCAACAAGAAAACACCCTTATCGATTTCAAAAATTATTTTACTTCNAATGGCATACGTACTAAAGCTGAAAATCTTGTTGAGAATCACGTTAATATGGCCGTCAANTGCCTTGATGCGATACCTGGTAAAAAAAATAAAGATTTATTGGAATATTCAAATTTAATAATGAACAGGGACTATTGATGACAACACATACTAAAATCGACANAAGCAATATGTTTGAATCTATTTACAATTTTCCAGATCAAATGAATGAAGCTATAGAAATTGGAAAGACCATTGAGCTAAAAAACAAATACGAAAAAATTTCAAACATAGTTATCTGTGGAATGGGAGGTTCTGCAATTGGTGGTGATTTATGTAAGTCGCTTGCTAACGACTCCTTATCAATACCTTTATCAATTAATAGAAACTATACCTTGCCAAATTGGGTAAGCAATAGGAGTTTGGTTATTTGCTCATCTTATTCTGGAAACACTGAAGAATCTCTATCGTCGTATCATGACGCTAAGAAAAAGGGCGCAATGATTTTAGGTATTTCAACAGGGGGCGAACTTAGTTCGCTATTACAAAACAATGATTTAGACTGCATAGCCATACCATCGGGATTNCAACCTCGGGCTGCGGTTTCTTTCTCTTTCATTCCATTACTCTATATTTTGCATAAGCTCAATGTTGTTGACTCCCGGTTAATTCAAGACCTTGAAACAGTTCCTGATGTAATAAAATCTTCCAGAGAAATTTATTGTGTTGATGAGGAAGGCAACCCAACCTATAGACTAGCAAAAAAGATTTATGGAACGCTTCCTATTATTTATGGTGAATGCGACTCAACCTCTACAATTGCATTAAGATGGAAAGGGCAATTGTGTGAGAATGCGAAGATGCTTGCCTATCATAATGAGATTCCAGAAATGAATCATAATGAAATAGTTGGCTGGCAAGAGAATGCTAAAATTATGAATCAATTATCAGTATTATGGATATCAGATAGATTAACACATCCCCGCAACAANCTAAGAATTGATTCAAGTAAAAATATTTTGAACGATCTTCCCTGTTTTCAAAAAGAGGTTGCAATGGAGGGAAAAAATTTTGTTGAAAGGTTTGTGCATTTGATCCACTTTGGAGATTGGCTTAGTTTTTGGTGCTCAATTTTGCATGAAACAGACCCAACCCCAGTGAAGAAAATTGACGCACTAAAAGAAATTTTGTCTAAAAAAAGTTGAATGCTATTTACTCTTGATATAACTTCATCAGAGGCGGAATAAATGATTCCAGTTAAAATAAAAAAAATATCATATTACCATCCTAGTCGAAGCTATGCAGTTGTACTAGAAGAGATAAATGGCAATAGAAGTCTTCCTGTTTTAGTCGGTGCTTATGAGGCGCAATCTATAGCAATGGCAATGGAATTTGTTGAAACTCCCAGACCGCTTACACACGACCTTATCGTAAATATCATTGATGAAACAAAAGGTAAGCTTTCCTCAATCAAAATTACCGGAATTGAGGATGGGGTCTATTATGCTATTATTGATATACAAAACGACAAGCTTGGACATATTCATGTCGATTCAAGACCAAGCGATGCNCTGGCAATCGCTTTAAGAACNCATACCCCAATTTTAGCNGCTGAGGAAGTAATGGATGAGGCNATTGTTTGGGAGGAAGATTCCTTNATTCTTGAAGATGAAATAAAAAATTCTCCAGAACTAGAGATNTTAGAAGAACAGCTTCAAAAAGCNATTGATAAAGAAGAATATGAAATCGCAGCTAGAATCAGAGATAAGATAAAAGATTTTGACGGTTAGCTACTAATTGAGTCAATAGCTAGTTGAGCAGCTTGTTGTTCTGCTGTTTTTTTATTTGATCCAATGCCACTGGGATAAATATCATTTCCAATTTTCACTGTCACTTCAAAAAGTTTCTTATGTTCGGGACCCGAAACATTCGATACAAGAAATTTTGGGTTCTCCATTTGTTTGATATGACATAGNTCAATCAGCTTCCCTTTAAAATTAACNGATTCCCAAGCATGNTCNCTGTGAGCCCATATTGTATTTATTATAACTTTTTTTGCGTTTTCTAAGCCACCATCAAGATATATCGCTCCCACAAGNGCCTCGTAGAGATTAGCTGCTTGTTTTAAAGCAATCTTTTCTTGAGCTAGGTCAACATTTGATTCGATTTTAATATAATCTAATAAGTTGAGTAATTGGCCCATTGATGAAAGAAANGACTTTTGAACTAAAGCGGAGCGTTTTTGAGTTAAGATACCCTCATCGCCTTCTGGAAATTCTCGCATTAGCTCACGACTNANAACAATATCAATAACTGCATCNCCTAAAAACTCCAACCGTTCATAGTTNTCTCGAGGTTTTGTTGAAATGGATCTATGTGAAAATGCTTGATCTAAATAGGATCTATCTTTGAAGCGATAGCCACATTTTTTTTCTAGTTCTGAAGGANGNTTAAGTCGAAAGAAGGAACCAAAAAGCGACACGTTATTATTTAATCTTCATCCCATTTTTTGAAAACAATAACTGCATTGTGCCCACCAAATCCAAAAGAATTAGACATCGTCGCATTGATTGCAAATTTTTCAGATTTATTAGGTATATAGTTTAAGGCNCACTCAGGGTCTGGGTGTTCATAATTAATNGTAGGNGGCGCAATGNCGTCAACTATNGATTTTACGCATACTACCGCTTCNAAAGCTCCGCTTGCACCTAGCGCGTGACCAATCATTGATTTTGTNGAGCTGACCCTAAGGTCTGATGACTGTTCACCAAACAGGGACTCAATAGCTGCNGATTCAGTTTTGTCATTAAAGGGTGTTGATGTTCCATGAGCGTTAATATATGAAATATCATTAGTTGTTAGTTGAGCATCTCTTAATGCGGCATTCATTGCTTTAATTGCACCCATTCCACCCTCTGAGGGTTGTGTAATATGGAACGCATCATCNGTNGCGCCGTATCCTGCAAGCTCAGCTAATATTGGGGCGTTGCGTCTTTTTGCATGCTCCTCTTCCTCAAGAACTAGCGCTGCGGCACCTTCACCAAGAACAAAACCATCGCGCTCTGCATCAAAAGGGCGGCTCGCTGCTGTGGGGTCATCATTGCGCGTAGAAAGNGCTTTGATGTTTCCAAAGCCAGAAATAGTTAAGCCTGTAATGCTTGCCTCAGTTCCACCTGTAATCATTANATCAGCATCTCCATANTGAATCGTTCTCATTGCGCAACCAATAGCATCAGTACCAGATGCACAAGCAGAAATAACNGTATGATTAGGACCTCTNAGCCCAAATTTGATGGCAAGATTNCCAGAAGCAATATTNGGAATAAATCGAGGAACAAAGAAAGGGGAGACCCTTCGTTGACCTCTTTNNGAAAATACACCATGTTCATTTTCCAATGTCTGAATTCCACCTATTCCNGTACCAATAATTACCCCAATGCGATCACCGTCTGTTTTATCAAGATCGATACCAGAATTTTTAATAGCCTCTTCTGAGCTTACTAGGTGGTAAATTGTAAANGGGTCAAGNTTACGAAGTTCTTTGCGATCAAAGAAAGACTGGGGGTCAAAATCCTTTAACTCCCCAGCTATTCTTACACTTAAATCACTCGCATCAAAACTTTCTATAGGGCCAATACCGCTTTTTCCGGCAGTTAAGGCTTCCCANTACTCTGATGTTGTATTTCCATTGGGAGCAAGTACNCCTAATCCAGTTACAACAACTTTACGCTTTTGCAACATAGATTATTTGTTGGAATCTAAATAATCAATCGCTGCTTGAACAGTAGTGATCTTCTCTGCATCTTCATCAGGAATTTCAATACCAAACTCCTCCTCAAGTTGCATAATCAATTCAACAGTATCCAGCGAGTCAGCGCCTAAATCATCAACGAAAGAGGCTTCAGAGCTTATCTTTTCTTCTTCTACACCTAATTTGTCAATAATTATCTCTTTTACTTTATCAAATGTTGACATTTATTTTCTCCTTTGATTAAAATGTTGTCATTCCACCATCTATAGCTATCGTTTGCCCAGTTATATAGCCAGCCTGATCTGAGGCTAGATAGAGGGCCATGTTAGCAATATCTTCTGGTGAGCCAATTCGCCCAAGTGGAATTTGGTTTAATAAATTTTCTTTAGTCTTTTCTTCAATAGCATCAGACATTTCTGTACTAATGTACCCTGGAGCAATCGTGTTAACTGTGATATTTCTTGAAGCAAGCTCCTTAGCAGTAGCTTTGCTAAGTCCGATGATTCCAGCTTTTGAGGCAGCNTAATTTGCTTGNCCNGGATTGCCAATAAGACCTACAATAGATGAAATATTAATTATTCTTCCATATTTTTGCTTCATCATTTGTCTGGTAACGCATTTGATGCCATTAAAGACCCCTTTTAAGTTAATNTCTATTACCATATCCCAGTCATTTTCAGTCATACGCATGATTAGAGTATCTTTTGTAATGCCAGCATTATTGATAAGTATATCTATGGAATCGTGATTACTAACAGTGTCATCAATTAAACTTTTGAAATCTTCTAAACGAGAGACATCGCAAGAAAAATACGAGGTAGAAAGTCCTTGACCATTCAAAGAGTTGACAAGAGAATCCAAATCGTCNTTTGTTCTGCTAGCGCAGACTACATGAGCACCTGCTTTAGCTAGAGTTTCAGTGATGGACTTTCCAATCCCTCGAGACGCACCGGTTACAATAGCGACTTTATTTTTAAGGNTAAACATTGTTCAAATTTAATATATCTTCGTATGATTCTGCACCATACATAATTAATGAGCGATTAATTCTTTTTGACAGTCCTTGAAGTACTTTTGATGGACCNATNTCTACTGCTGTGNTTATTCCATCTTCAAACATTCTTTTAATGATGTCGTGCCATAGCACAGGATTTTCAATTTGATTTAATAGCGCTAGCTGAATCTCAGCTTTAAGACTAGCGGGCTTGGATGAAAAGTTTGTGTAAACAGGAAAAGATGTGTCATTAATTTCCATATTTGAAAGATGTTCATGTAAAGCATCTTTTGCNTTGCTCATCAAAGGAGAATGAAAAGCACCACTCACATTCAATTCAACAACCTTTAAAGCCCCAGCGTCTTTGATTGCTGATGAAGCGCTTGAAACGGCTTTAANATCCCCGGATATTACTANCTGAGAGGGAGAATTANAATTTGCAACGCAAACAATCCCATCAGAAAAACTNGAGCAGATTTCTNGAATTTTATTGCCTTCAAGACCAATTACTGCAGCCATAGCNCCTGGGTTTTTAAGCCCAGCATCATGCATCGCTTCAGAGCGAACCTTTACAAGCTTTAGNCCTTCTTCAAAATTAAACGCACCAGCTAAAGCAAATGCAGAAAATTCNCCNAAGCTGTGCCCTGCNGCGCAGGTTGGTTTCAAGCCATTAGACATTAAAAGTGAGCCTATAATGTAGCTAGATATGAACATGGCAGGCTGAGTATAGATAGTTTGTTTCAATACCTCATCAGGTCCATTAAACATTATTGATTTGATATCGCAATCTAAAATATCACTAGCTTTATCTATGTTAGATCGAGCAAAGNNATCTTTTTCATAAAGATCCTTGCACATGCCAATTTTTTGTGAAGCTTGCCCAGGGCAAAGGAATGCAAAGTTTTGAAAATTTACGCCCATTTTATAAGCATACTTCCCCATGTAAAGCCACCCCCNAAAGCGGCAAAAAGAAGAATATCGCCTTTATTAAGNATTTTTTCCTCAACGGCATCATCCAGAGCTATTGGTATAGTTCCTGCAGTTGTGTTGCCGTATTTATTGATATTNACCAATACCTGCTCACTTTGAAGACCGCAACGGTCAGCNGCTGCATCAATGATTCTCTTGTTTGCTTGATGAGGTATGAAAAGCTTAACATCTTTACCNGTAAGGTCATTTTTATCTAATATTTCTTTGCTCNCCTCCGCCATATTCTTAACTGCAAATTTAAAAACGGTCTTCCCATCTTGAAAAACATAGTGCATACCTTTATCAACTGTTGCTTTTGATGCGGGGTTGAGACTGCCACCAGCTGGTACTGTTAAATATTGATACCCGCTACCATCCGCATAAAGCANTGAATCTAAAACGCCGGAATCATCATCTGACGGTTCTAGTAGCACGCCGCCACCTCCATCACCAAAGATCACGCAAGTGTTTCTATCCGTATAGTCAATTATTGAGCTCATGGTATCCGCTCCAATGACAATGACATTTTTATATTTTCCAGACTCTACAAATTTTGCACCTGTTTCCATTGCGTATACAAAGCCAGTGCACGCAGCTACAATATCATAGCCCCATGCATTTGTTGCTCCAATTTTATCCTGAACAAGAGCCGCAGTTGATACTACAGGATAATCTGGCGTACTAGTTGCAACAAGAATCAAATCAATTTCTTCAGGGCTTTTNTTTGATTTCTTTAGTAGTTCTTTTGCAACATTTTTACACATGTCAGATGTGGCTTCGCCTTCCTCAACAAGATGTCTTTTTTCAATTCCTGTACGAGATAAAATCCATTCATTGGTAGTNTCTACCATCTTTTCTAAGTCAATATTTGTTAGAGTTNTTTTTGGAAGATATTTTGCTGTAGCTGTTATTTTAGCTTTCATTCAAGGGTTCCAAGTGTTGGTCGATATCTTTAGACATATCTTCTATAATATTTTTCTCTACCGATTTCTGAGCTAGTAAAATAGAGTTCATAATGGCTTTCGAAGTAGAGGCCCCATGACACACAATTGAAATTCCATTGAGACCTAACAGTGGCGTTCCACCATGCTCTTCATAATCAAATTGATTGCGAATTTCTTCAAGAGCAGGTTGAATCATCTGAGCACCAATTTTATAGCGCGCTTTGCTCATAATCTTTTCTTTNATCATATCTGCGAATGACATTATCCATCCTTCCGCGAATTTAATAATTGTATTGCCAACGAAACCATCACAAACCAGAACATCTGCTTGAGTGCTCATGATGTTTCTACTCTCAACATTGCCAATAAAGNTAGGCAGTTCTTTTTTTAGTAAATCGTATGACTGCTGATAAAGCTCAGATCCTTTNGAGGGTTCTTCTCCAATATTTATTAATCCAATTTTTGGATTTTTTATGCCTTCAACGTGATCAAGATAAACTGAAGACATTATAGCAAATTGAAGCAAATGTGATGCTGATACATCAGGATTTGCTCCTACATCGCATAAAATCTTTCCACCAGTTAATGCCGGAAAAAAAACACTTAAGGCTGGACGTTTAACATGAGGAATTCGTCCGAGAAGCAAAGTGGAAGTAGCCATCTGGACGCCTGTATTCCCGGCACTGATGAAAGCGTTAGCTTTTTTTTCTTTAACCATGCTTAGGCCTAGTACCATTGAGGAATTAGGCTTCGTTTTAACTACTTTTGATGCTCTTTCGTCTGGTTCAATACTTTGACTTGCATGTACAATATTAAGATTTGGTGATGTGAAACCTTTGAGGGCTTCTTTGATCTCAACTTGATCTCCTATAAGAATGATTTCTGTATCACTTTTTACCCTTTTAAGTGCTTCAATTGCACCATTAACAGGTGCAATTGAAGCAAAATCGCCCCCCATTGCATCTAAGACTATCTTCATACGAAATGTATGATTATTCCGTTACGGATATAACAGGCCTTCCTTTATAGTATCCACAATTTGGGCAAACTCTATGTGGCATTTTTGCTTGCCCACATTGGGGGCAGGTACTGGTGCTAACCGAATTTGCCTTGTAGTGAGTTCGTCTTTTTCTGCCTCGAGCTTTGGATTGTCTTCTTTTTGGTAATGCCATAATAACTCCAACTTTAATTTATTAAATCTTCCAAGTCACTTAACCCACTTACCGAGTGGGGCTTTTTACAACTACAGATTTTGTTGTTCAAATCTATTCCACATACAACGCAAAGACCTTTGCATTCATTTTTGCAGAGTTTTTTAAAAGGTTGTTCAATAAGAATACTTTCTCTTAAAATATTGCTGAGATCAGTAAATTCATCAGAATGAAGAAAACTCACAACATCTGAGGTAGACTCTTTAATCAGCTCTTTATCATTTGTTAAAATTACACTTATTTTTGATTGAAATTCATTTTCAAATATTATCAAACATCGATCGCATTTTAATGACGTTGTTGAGTTTATAGATCCATAAACTTTATATCCTGAGGATATTTTATCACTTGAAAGGATGCATTCAGCTTTACTAAAGCGATTATCTAGCTCTATAGTTTGAGGGTCAACCATAAATGTTTTTTCGTTAAGCCCAATGTCAAGCTCAGTTCGATAAATCTTCATCCTTATTTCCTTTAAGAGAAGCTTCATCATTTGTCATGTTAAAATCATCATCTGAAAAACTAGAAGGTTGAATATTCAGTTTTAAAAAATCTACACCAATGCGTTTCTGAAAAACATTGAAAATTAAGATTTGACCTACACTGAAAATTGAAAGCGCATACGAAATTATAATTAACACGATAAAAAAAGTAAAAACACCTATTATTATCGAACATATGAGATCGCTAGTAGAAATGGTAGATGTTTCAATATTTACAATGAAAGAATTGATTAGAGAAGATAGGTTATCTGGATAAATCTTTTTTAATACTTCAAATGGTAGNGCTTTAGANAAAGCAGTACTTGTAATCTTATCAAGGTTTTGCCCCAGAAGCAATGAAGANCCAAATAACAAGTTAACAACCTTAAGTCCTGTTAGGCAAATAAAGGCAAACAAAGACATACAAACATAAACGAGTGGGATGAGTATTGAATTGTATACAATTATTTGGNCAGGAAATCTCCATGCTATCATATAAGCATTAAAAACAGTCCCCATAGAGTCTTCATCAAGAGAGCTAACAATTATTGGNCTATAAACTAATGATACTAACATAGCAAATATTGTAAAGATAGCAAAAATCGCACCAAAGACGTGTATCAAGTAGGTCAATGAAAAGAAAAGTCCTCCGATATACGGTATTTTGCTAATGAGCCCAAAAATTGAAGCCATTACAATGTAGAATGCGAGGATCAGTAAAATACTAATTGTGCCAAATACCATTGGAAGCCAATTTTTTTCAACCTCTTCATGTGCTTCATTTGCAGATAAGAAATAATCCCCTTTTAATTCACTAATTGTATGTTTTGCTGCAACTCCAATCGATCCATAAATCATTAATATCCAATATATAGAGCTTATCCAAAAAAGGACCGTTGAATACCAAGGAATATTGTAACTGTATGCGCAAGGGTATACGCCTTCATTGATCCATATTTCTTTTATCGATAGACCTGCTAGAATTAATGCAAGATAATTCGCAAAAAGATANATNGAGTAACCAACGAGATTAGCGCGAAAAAAAATGAGAATTTTCGTTAGACTTAANGCGCGTCGAGGCGCACTGAAAATATCTGTTAATGTGTTGGTGAGGTTCAAAATGTGATGATGAGATTTACTATTTAATTTTCGTAGCGAACATAATCCACCCAAGCCCGTTCTTTTCGTGTTTTTGAAAGAGATTCAGCCACAGCGGATGCTGTTTTGCGATTGTCATAGCTGCCAACACGTATTCGGTACCAAGTTTCACCATTTTCTTCAAAAAAAGCTTTTTGAATATAGGCGTCGTAACCTGTTTCTATTAAAACAGCNGCAACTTTTTTTGCATCATCTAGTCGTTTTTTTGATGCTATNTGAATGGTGAATCTGTTTGAGTCAAAGGGTATAGATTTACCCTTGGTNCTTTTTTTTGTCATCTTTTTGACTGGCGCTGGGGTGTTACTAATTTTTTCTTTTNGAGTTTCTATTTTTGGGGGAGAGCTCATGATGGTATCACTAGCTTCTCCAGATATATATTTTGATACCTCTTCAGAATTGTACCAGCTGTCCTCTTCGATTTCATTGTAGAGTAGTTCTGTAAGAGCAAGTGTATCATCCTCAGCTGAGCTCTGGGAAGAAGTATTTTGTTCTAAAAATTCACTCTCATCCAAAATCGTAAAGCTAAACGATTGGGTTTCGATCTCGTCATTGTATTGAAATACAGAAACCTCAATACTGTAATCACCAGGTACATCCGGAATAAAAATGACAGAATATCTATCGTCTCCTGCGCTGATATCAGTATTGCTCAAATAGCTATTCCCTGGGACATTAATCAATTCCCATATGAATTCTAAGTCTNTATCTTCATCTGGAGCGTCTACCGAAACAGTTACTGGTTGCCCTACATACCCTACTGGGTTTTCTTTAGCGCAGCTTAAAAATAGTCCAAAAAGCACCAAAAGGTTTATTTTTTTATTTAACATAGACATTATAACTTAGTCAGAATTTGGATGTTTGATTGGGACAAATGCAACTGTTAGTGGTTTGAAATTATTTCTGCTTCACTAAAGAAAAAACCAACCTCTCGGCGAGCATTTTCATCGCTATCGGCTCCATGCACAGCGTTCTCACCTAAGGAAGAGGCAAAATCTTTTCGAATAGTACCCTCAGATGCTTCAGCTGGGTTTGTTGCNCCAATTAAATTTCTCCATTCATTTACGGCATCAGGCTTATTTAAAGCAAGCACAATACACGACCCCGAAGACATAAAGGAGGTTAATTCATCATAAAAAGGCTTATCCTTGTGAATTTCATAAAATCCTTCTGCCTGTGCTTTGGTCATACGCATGAATTTCATTCCTAAAATTTTAAAATCATCTTTTATAATGCGATCAATAATTAATCCAGAATATCCATTTTTTACCGCATCGGGTTTAATTATCGCAAAGGTCAAATTATTCAACTTTTTCTCCAGTTTTTATTTATTTAAAGCTTTTTTCATCTTTTTACCAATATCTGCAACAGATTCACACACGCTGATACCGCATTCTTCAAGTATTTGCATTTTGGCTTTAGCGGTATCATCACCTCCAGATACAATTGCCCCGGCATGCCCCATTCTTCTTCCTTCTGGAGCAGTTTGGCCAGCAATGAAACCAACAATAGGTTTGGACATGTTTTCCTTAGCCCACTTTGCTGCCTCGTTTTCCATTTGCCCCCCTATTTCTCCAATCATGACCACGCCTTCAGTTTCGCTATCTTCTTCGAAAAGAGATAGAATCTCTGTCATATTTGTTCCAATAATAGGATCACCGCCTATCCCGATTGCTGTTGTTTGGCCGAGACCTACATTTACAAGTTGCCCTATAGCCTCATAAGTGAGGGTGCCCGATTTAGATACAACGCCAATATTGCCTTTTTTACAAATGAATCCAGGCATTATTCCAAGCTTACACTCATCAACGGTAATTACCCCAGGGCAATTAGGACCAATTAATCTAGTTTCGTTTTGATCTATAACTCTTTTAACTAAAGCCATGTCTCTGACAGGTATCCCTTCTGAAATACATACTACAACCTCAATTCCAGCTTCAGATGCCTCAATAATTGCCTCAGCAGCAAAGGGGGGAGGCACAAATATTATAGACACATCAGCCTCAGTCGCATTCTTTGCATCTTCAACGCTATTGAAGACATTTATTTTATTATCAACTGCGAGAGTTCCACCCTTACCTGGAGTAACTCCACCAACGATTTGGGTTCCATATTCAAGCATTTGAGCAGAATGAAAACTTCCTTCAGAGCCCGTGATGCCTTGAACTAAAACTTTTGAGTTTTTATTTACAATTATTGACATGATTCATCCTAGGCTAATTTAGCTACTTTTACAACTTTTTCAGCTGCATCTGCCATATCGTTAGCANAAATAATTGACAATTTTGATTCGTTAAGAATATTCTTAGCTATATCAGAATTCGTTCCCTCAAGCCGCACAACTACCGGCACTTTAAGNCCGAGCTCCTTAACAGCTTCAACCACACCATTCGCTACTCTATCACAGCGGACTATACCTCCAAAAATATTTATCAGTATTGCATTAACATTGTCATCTGAAAGTATAATTTTAAAACCGTTTTTGACAGTTTCTGCTGATGCTGCTCCACCAACATCGAGGAAATTAGCCGGTTCTCCTCCAGCAAGCTTAATAATGTCCATTGTCGCCATNGCAAGACCAGCCCCATTGACCATACACCCAACATTTCCATCCAGTTTGATATAATTAAGATCAAACTTGTCGGCTTCAACTTCAGTTGGATCTTCTTCATCAAAATCTCTGTAGGCACTGATATTTTGTTGTCTATAAAGNGCGTTTCCATCAAAGTTTAGTTTTGCGTCAAGAGCAAACACCTTTTCGTCAGTTGTCAATACGAGGGGGTTTATTTCAACTAAAGTTGCATCGGTTTTTTTATAGCAATTATAAAGCTTTAGAAAAAGACTNACAGCTTCTTTGAAAGCATCACCTTTGAAATTCAAACCAAATGCAAGCTTGCGTGCCTGAAAATTTTTCATTCCAAGCAATGGATCAATCCATGTTTTTACAATCTTGTCAGGAGTATCTTCGGCTACCTTTTCAATTTCCATTCCACCTTCTGTTGAGACCATAAATACATCTTTTCCAAGATTTCTATCCAAAGTAATGGCGCAATAGTATTCTTTTTTANTTGAGAATGCCTCTTCAAGGTATATCTTTCTAACTTTTTGTCCNTGAGAACCAGTTTGATGAGTGACCAGTTGCATGCCCATAATTTTATTAATATTCTTTAAGGCATCATCAAAACCCTTGCAAACTTTAACTCCGCCNCCTTTTCCTCTGCCACCAGCGTGTATTTGNGCTTTAACAACTATNGTATCNGAATTNAAATCAGCCAGNGCNTTTTTAAGTACTTCNGAGGAATTTTGCTCATNNTCAACTANGTAGCCTCTAGGCACTGGTATNGAAAAGCTTTTAAANACTTCTTTTCCTTGGAATTCNTGTATTTTCATAATAATTAATTACCTTTAATGTTTACGATTCATCCATAAAAGGGTATCGATAATCAGTGGGGGAATTTGAGGACTCTTTAATTGTTCGCATTGAAACCCAGCGTATTAAATTGAACATTGATCCAGCCTTATCATTTGTACCTGAGGCACGACTACCACCAAAGGGCTGCTGACCAACAACTGCCCCGGTAGGCTTATCGTTAATATAGAAATTACCCGCTGAGTGGTTGAGTGAATCTTTAGCTTCAATTATTGCAGATTTATCCTCTGATATGACACATCCGGTAAGCGCATACTCTGAGGTTGAGTCAATAAGCTTCAACACTTTTGACCATTCATTTGGTTCATAGATGTATATTGTTAAAACTGGTCCAAATATTTCTTCACACATAGTTTTGAAATTTGGATCGGATGTAACAATAGTTGTTGGCTCAATGAAGTATCCATCAGCATCGTCATAATTTCCTCCAGTGATCACCTCAGCCGATGAAGACTTCTTCGCATAATCAATGTAGTTTTTAATGGAATCAAAAGCTGATTGATCAATTACAGCATTCATAAAATGGGAAAAATCCTCTGGATCTCCCATAGTTATTGATTTTACTTGATCAACATATATCTCTTTTAAAGATGGCCAAATTGTGCTGGGTATATATGCACGAGACATTGCAGAGCACTTTTGGCCCTGATATTCAAAAGCTCCTCTTACCATAGCTGTAGATAAAACATCAATATTCGCACTTTCGTGTGCAACGCAAAAGTCCTTTCCCCCAGTTTCACCAACGATTCTAGGGTAAGATAGGTATTTATCGATGTTTTTACCTATCGTGCTCCACATTCCTTTAAAAACTTTTGTAGATCCTGTAAAATGAACCCCCGCTAACATAGTATGATCCATAATTATCGGTCCAATCGTGCTTCCAGAGCCTGGAACGAAATTAATTACGCCCTTTGGTAAGCCAGCTTCTTCAAGTAATCTCATGATATAATATGCCGGTAATACTGCTGATGATGCTGGTTTCCAAATGGCCACATTACCCATCAAGGCAGGAGCTGAGGGAAGATTACCACCTATCGAGGCAAAGTTGAATGGAGACACTGCAAAGATAAAACCTTCAAGAGGTCTCATCTCAAGCGTATTTGTGATATTTTCTGGAGAATACATGGGTTGGTGTTGGCTCAATTCATA
>PBOO01000068.1 GCA_002724475.1 Fidelibacterota bacterium
CTATTCCAAATGCCATGAGTTTGGCTCGTATGACTGAAACTCCAAATGCTCCTACGCCTTGTTCGTTATCTCGTAAAGCTAACAACACGCGCCCTGTTCTGCTTTGCCGTAACCCCTGTACAGCTATAAGCGAAAGGACCAAAGCTATTGCAGTAACGAAGTAGATACCTCGTGTTGAGAAATAGTCAATGTTGCCAAATATTGGGAGACGTTCAACTCTGTCTGNGTACGACGGCACCCAATCAAAAAACCGTGTATTGAGGAAGTAACTTACCATGGCAAGCTCAAAAGCGAATGTGGTGACAGCTAAATAGAGGCCCCGTATCCGTAATGCTGGGAGACCGATGATAATTGCTAACAATGTCCCTAAAGTTCCGGCCATAAGAATTGCAAGAATTAAATCTCCGTCCCAGTCGACGATTAATTTTCCTGCAANAGCTGACCCTGCAAAAAAGAATGCCATTTGCCCTAGCGAAATTTGCCCNCCCCACCCCGTTAAAACAACCAATGACAACATAACAATTGCATATACGCAAAGTGACGAAATTCTAAGTGTGTTTACTGTCCCGAACCAGTAGGGAACGAAAAAAAGGAAACCTGATCCGAGAAGTAGTATCGCATATTTGCTGATTCNNATTTCTAGACGGTTTCGGAGTTCTGTAGGTATGGGTCGAGTCTCTCCCATTGACAATGAGTCCCTAAGCTGCTCAAATCGTGAATACGTCTGGGGCCTTGCTATTAATGCCACNAGAATCAGAGCTGCACACATCGCCGCCATGAGAGCTTTTCCTTGGGTGGGGCTATCAGTATTCCAAAGAATTCCTTGCTGAAGAATCCCGAGCGCCACCGAGGTTACTAGAACAGTTCTTAGGTCGGTTAGCTTGCCAGCAACTGCGGCTGTGAGTGCTCGGAGGAAAAAGAGGACCCCTAGTTGGCCTCCAACTGGGAGACCTATGATGCTTGAGCGAAGGAAGAGAGCCAGGAACGCAAGTAGCGATGCGAGCGCCCAGACGCAGCTTTGTATGCGTCTCACAGGTATACCCAGCATGCCTGCCCTGTCAAAGTCTTCAGCAACAGCTCGAATTCCGATACCGATCTTGGTTCTTTGCAGAAAATAGCCTACAGCGAGGAGAATCAGCGGTATAGCTACGAGGACTATCAGATGATTGTCGTTAAAGCGGAATTTGGCGAAATCAAATGTTATATCTAGGGGAGAGTCAATACGTTGGCTTGTGATTCCGCTTCCCCACCATTCAGGCATAAGTAATGCGAACATGATGAGGACTTGCGCTAGTCCTATGGTCGCTACAGTAAGTACAAGTCGGGGGCTTCGTGTAAACCTTCGAACGACGAGAAATTCTGATGATATTCCGAGAATAATCGCAGCCAATAATCCCAGCAGGAGTGCAACCAGATACGGGAAGCCAGATTCAACGATGAGCATGACGCTAAGAATTGTTGGTAGAAGCCCTAATTCTCCTTGCGCAAAATTGAGCACACGATTAGAGCGATAGATCAGTACGATACCCAAGGCGACGAGACTTGTGAGGAGGCCAATAACGATGCCTTGCAAAACAGCTCCTAATGGCGTCCTCCAGAATATTTGCTGCACGAGAAGAATGAGCACCGGAGGTAACAGCCATGAAACCGAGTCATACGAAATTTGTTTCNTTTCTACTCCTTGATTCACTTTCCCCCTCNCCCGTTTTATTTCTTTAGCTNGTCTTTAACTTATTTGGCNTTTAACGGCCGCTTTTATCGTTGAGATAATTCTGTGCTGCCGATCTAGCCACACTGTCTTTGTTAGCTGCTCCGATGAGCATTTCCCCCACCCACTCGTTTTTTGTTGATGCAAGGTCGTCTGTAGCTGCTCTTACTTGATTTTTTGTTGTTTCTATCACTGATTGAGGGCGTTTTCTGATTGCTTCAGCCATGTTCATTGTTTGGCTTTCAAGGTCAGCATCTTTCACTACTCGATTAATGAAGCCTAGACTCTTTGCTTCTTCGGCATCAAAGGGGCGGCATGTCATAACTAATTCTTTGGTCATCGCTGGACCAATTTCTCGGACTAAACGAGGTATTCCACCCCATGCCAGGGGAATCCCCAAATCTACCTCTGGTATGGAAAAAGTCGTGTTTTCTGAGGCAATCCTAAGGTCGCATGCGCTTGCAAGGACAACTCCGCCACCTATGCAGTATCCGTGAAGTGAAGCAATTGTTATTGGTTTCATCCTGTCGACTGCTTCAGCCATCTCTCTTCCGAGAACTGCACCGTCTTTCCCAGTACTATCAGTGTTGGTGAATTCTCTGAGGTCAAATCCTGCTGTGAATGCGCGTCCGTTTCCGGAGACAATCACAACACTTATATTTTCTTTATTGAACCATGTCGTCGCATCAATAATGTCCTGCAAAGTGTTTGTCCCGAGTGGATTTAATTTATCGGGTTGATTCAGCGTTAAGCGACCAATTCCATGCTCAATAGTGGCTGTGATTGTTTCATATGCCATGCGACTATGTTGTCATAGTCCGTGTTCTAACACCACACGGGAACACTCTTTATGGGCCGATTGGTCTCCCGTCTGCGGGCCGGTCAAATGAGCCTCTTCTATAGGCGCTCGTTTGCATCCGCATGGGTACTGCATCTATGACTTGTGATCCGTTATGAACGCAGATCCGTTCTATGATTTTCCAGTCTTCGCCTCGCTTCTCATATTTATCAAGGTACCTGCCGAACCACGTGTCAACTATGTTGGTTCCTTTTCGGCAGAGATGGGAGATGTTGTAGATTTCTCCTCTGGCGTGGATGCCATCATCTTCTAATTCAATTTGGTGGTTATAGATGGAGTGCATTGTCCATTTCCATCGAAGATGCGCTTCCATGCAGTAGTCAACGAATTCATGAGCGTTGCCGACGAAGTTTCCATGGTCATCGGTTGCTTCAGGCCAGTAGGCTGATTTCATGACGTCTGGGTCAAGCCGGTCCACTCCATAGCTGTAGCGCATTGCTGCTTCACGAATCTTTTCTCTATCAGATAATTGCTCTGGCGTATACGTCATGTTTTCTCCTCGTCTTATTGATATTCTTCACTACTTTTCAATTGGTAGAAAGGTGAACGAATGAAATTATTTCACTAAGGTACGGTCAGGAGAATTTATGTCTCGTGCCATTGTTTTTGTTAGCTGTCTTTGTTGTGCCTTGCTTCTTGCCTGCAGTAATGGCGAATCATCTATGACTGATGAACTCGTTGAAGTAGAAATCCCAATAGCCACGGAAACACCTATTGAGGAGCCGGAAGAGAAATCCATTGATGAAACCGATAGATCTCCAACAACGAGTTCTAATAATGTGGAGTCAAGCATTGAGGATATGCCGGAGCCTTCGGGAATAGTGAGGTCGGCAAGTGAAGTGATTGATGCGACTGGGTTAGGTGGAGGGATCCTCCAGCCCCTTGGGGCCGCTCCTCTTCCTGAGGGTTTTAGCGAGGTTGAATTACTTATCAGCGGTGAAGCAACGTCGTATAAGCCCGTTCGTGAACTGACTGCCGACGGGGAATGGTTTGTTGAAGAAGATAATTTGGCAGATTATAAAATCCGAGTTTTGGTTCGGTTTCCATCTGCTGAATCATTTAGCGGTGTTGTCGTTGCTGAATGGATGAATGTGACGGCAGGAGTGGATAACACTAATACATGGGCATTTATCTCTGAAGAGATGGGTCGAGAAGGGCATGCTTTTATCGGCGTTTCTGCGCAACTTGTTGGCATTATGGGGAGAGATACTGGTCGCATTCCAAGCGGATTGTTAGACACTCGAGGGTTACCGACTCGTGACCCGGACCGTTATGGGGATCTGGCTCATCCAGGTGATGCGTTCTCCTTTGATATTTTTACGCAGTCAACATTGGGAGCCCTTCAGTGGCTCAGCGATCAATATGGCTTCGAACATGACAGATTGATTGCTACAGGCCAGTCTCAATCGGCAGGGTTTCTAACTTCCTATATTAATGCTGTTGATCCGATCGTCGGAGTTTTTGACGGGTACCTTATTCATGGCCGAACCGGTAGTGCTCCTCACCCATCGATGGAAGAATCGCGAACGCCAATACTGATAAGGGCTGATGTTAATGTGCCTGTTCTTATCTTTGAAGCAGAAACTGATGTGACGTTGCTGCAATATGCTTTAGCGCGACAAGATGACGCAGAATATATTCGTACGTGGGAAGTTGCCGGCGCGGCCCACTCAGACACATACTCATTATCGTACGCTAACGGCTTACCTCGTAGAGCTAATCTTGGTGCTGTCATCGGATGTGAGAACCTGATCAATGACGGACCACAACATGAGACATTACAGGCAGCGTTCCATCAGCTCAATGACTGGATCGCTTCAGGAGAAGCACCTGACTCTTCTCCACGAATTGAGCTTGAGGATAGTGATGAACTTGTTGTGGCGAGGGATGCGCTGGGAATAGCTAGAGGTGGGGTGCGGACTCCTCCAGTGACGGCGCCTCTTCGTATCTTATCTGGTGACCCTGTTACGGCTGAGGGTTTTTGCTTCCTTTTCGGAAACACAACAGAATTAAGCGCTGAAACGTTGATGGACATGTATGGATCTCTTGATTCCTATGTTCAGGAGTTAGAAACTGCTGCAGCGGAAAGTGTCTCGAAAGGATGGCTTTTACAAGTTGATGCGGACATTATGGTTGAGGAAGAAACACAGCGGGCGGTATCGTTGGGGTTAATTAATTAGGTCTCCTTTGAAAGGCTTATCAGTGCCATTCACATTTGCGAATATCAATGATCGGAGCTCCCTCGTTCAGGGCGAAGCGTTCTTTGATCTTGCTACTGTCTCTGCCGGCGCTGTTTCTACAGATGCTATGGAAGCTATTCAGAACAGTGATTTGCTGCATCATTACGCTGCGCAGTTGGGTGATTATGAGCCGTCAGGCATTATTGCAGAAGCTGATGTATGTGCACCTATCCCCCGCCCTCGTAATACTTTTGGCGTTGGCCTCAACTATCAACTCCATGTGGAGGAGGCCGCATCGAAAACCCCGAGCACGCCAATGGTGTTTACGAAATTTCCGTCCTGTATCAGTGGTCCAACCGACGATGTGATTTTGCGCAGTGACGAATGCGATTATGAAGGCGAACTTTTAGTGGTTATTGGCAAAGACGGCAAAGACATCACAAAGGAGGAGGCGTGGTCTCACGTTATAGGGTTGAGCGTTGGGCAGGATTTCTCGGATCGCGGGGTACAGTACAAGGACCAGCCAGCCCAGTTCAACCTCGGGAAATCATTCGATACATTCGGCCCAATTGGACCGTATCTTGTATCCACTGATTCCTTTACTGACCCTAGTGATCTCGAAATCAGGACAACTGTTAATGGTGAGGTTCGCCAAAACGACAGAACATCGAACATGATCTTTGATATTCCGATATTAATCTCATATATTTCATCCATTACTTCACTTGCGGCGGGTGACATTATTTTCAGTGGAACTCCTGAAGGCGTAGGATTCAGAAACGGGTCTTTCCTGAAAGACGGCGACATCGTCGAAACAACGATTGAGGGTATCGGGACGATGAGAAATAGGTGTGTGCGGGGAGCCGACTACGCTACGACACCTACATGAACCTCAACATGTTCTAAACTAAAAACAGAGGTGATATGGCTAAGAAATTCGGATGGTTANGAACCATAGGTGAGAAATTTGTTGCGTTAAAGGAAAACCTTGAGTTGCGTGCCGNAGAACGTGAAGCCAAAAGATCTTCAAGTATGGATACCAATCCATTCCTGATACAAAACCGCAACAAACGCTTTTCCACATATCGTTCCGAGCTTGTCCATGGAATCATGCTCAAGCCCTTGGATAAGTTTTTAGATAAAGAAGCCGCTGGTGAGGGCTCAGACCGCAGCCTCCTAGGCGGGTTATGGCACTTTAAAGATGACGAAGGCGAGAGCGAAGAAGAGACTCAGAAACACGAGGATGATGAGGCTAATGAACAAACTTGAGATAACGATTGAATACTGCATTCCTTGAGATTATTCAAGTGACGCGGTGCGCGTCGCACACGAAATAATGANGGAATATCAACACCAAATGGTTTCGCTCACGCTCCTCCCCGGAAACAAAGGCATATTTGATGTGAAAGTCAATGGAACCCTTATCTACTCAAAGCACGCAACGGGACGGTTTCCTGAATCCGGAGAAGTACGCTCCGAACTTCAGAAAGCCATCACCTAACGCATTCAAAGCACGAAATTATTGTGCGCGACGACTCCCTGACCGCACATTACCTGAACACTAAAACTTAAATTACTCATGTGAGGCATCGAAATATCATCACCAATTAATCATTGTTAACGGAATGTAAATATGTNCAAAGAAATGGGCAGTNACACTATCAGTTAGTTAGGTTCNTAGTAACAAAGGTTAAGGAGTTAATATGCCTCATTACATGATCAAAGGCTCATACAACGCTGAAGGAGCGAAAGCTCTTATGGCTGAAGGCGGCACNGCTCGCCTCGAACAGGCCAANGNGTTGATTGAGTCTCTGGGGGGAACCCTTGANTCAATGTACTTTGTTTGGGGGACTGACGATATCGTCGGCTTCTGCGAAATGCCTGATGATGCAACTGCAGCAGCAGCTACCATGGCTGTATCTTCATCCGGAACCGTTTCAGTTAGCATCACGCCTCTACTCACACCAGGGGATATTGATGCTGCAGCGGAGAAGGTAAAAGGCGCAGCGTATCGGGCACCGGGAAGCTAATCCGCACAAAGTATAAAAATAAAAATTGAGGGAAGGCGTTACGCAGCTTCCCTCAATTTTTTTCACCCCCTATTCAGCCGAGCTTTTCTTTCACCACACTCCTTGCTCCCTCATCGTCCAATACTGGAGTAACGGTCGCTGAGATCATTGGCGCCCAATTCATAACCCATGAGTAAACAGCCTCGACGCTGGCGCTTTCAACAACAGCGGTTCCAGTTCCGGCTGCTAAATCATGCCATCGACCTATCATTTTCACATCCAACCCGAGATCAGCAGCATCATCCTCTTCGGACATTTGACTGAATGCGGCAAATGCATCCATTTTTGTTTCGGGATAGAGCTCCCATGACACCATAACTAACATTCAAACTCCTTCTTTGTTTCTG
>PBOO01000069.1 GCA_002724475.1 Fidelibacterota bacterium
GTCAGTGCAGATGCAATACCAAATATTGGTAAAAAGACAATCATATCAACACGCCCACCTATTTGATACGCAGCTACAGCATCAGTTGAGAAATTTACCAATAATCGATTAAAGACTAGCTGACCAAGAGCCATAACAACCATAGACATTGAAACAGGGATTCCAACTTTTATTATATCATAGATAATGTATGATGAAAATGAGAAATCCTTGAGCTTAAATCGGACATAGGTATGATTCTTAACAAAAAGCATATATATAAATACCAGACACACAATAATTTGGCTTATTGTTGTTGCCCAGGCAGCTCCCGCTACTCCTAAATCCATATAAAAAATGAAAATAGGATCAAGTATGGTGTTTAGAACGGTGCCTAGACCAGCAACGACCATTGGGAGCTTCATTTCTCCTTCGCCAGCAAGGATTGATCTAAAAAATCCTGAAAAAACTCCAAATGAAATACCATAGCAACTTACTTTTAAATAATCCCAAGCAAGAGGAAGAATGTCATTTGTGCAACCAATGAAAAGTAGAATTTGTTTTCCAAACAATAATCCAGATACCGTCAATATTAAGCTAATTGCCAAAGCCATTGCAACTGCATGCTCAGCAGAGTTATCAGCATTCACTTTATCATTTGACCCTATGAATCTTGCAATTGATGCCGTAACGCCATTTCCAAGACCAAAAGAAAGGCCCATAACAAAAAAGAAAATTGGCATATTGAAAGCAACAGAGGCAATAGCATCACCACCAAGCCTTCCGATGAAAATCATGTCAATTATGGTGTATAAAGTCTGTATACCCATCCCAATCATGATTGGCACTGCTAGGCGCCACATCGACTTGAATGGATCATCTTTAAATGATTGTAAAGGTGTTTCTCTACTTTTTAATTCAGTCATTATGTGATGATAATTGAGGTAAAGCTATAATTAAGCCAATTAAAACGGCCAAATGATCGGAATGATCAATATAGCTAAAACCCAAAATGTGAGGGCAAGTGGAATACCCACCTTCATATAGTCAGAGAATTTATAACCTCCTGGACCATATACCATTAGATTTGTCTGATAACCTACTGGTGTACTAAATGATGCAGACGAAGCAAAACAAACACCAAAGATAAAAGGTCTGGGGTCGAATTGCATCTCTCCAGTAATTGCAATTACGACTGGAGTCATTATTATTGCTGTTGCTGTATTTGAAGAAACTTCAGTCATGACCATTGTTACAAAGTATATGAGTGCAAATAGAACATATGGCTGCATATCAAGGGAAAATGTATTTACGTAACTTGTAATTGCATTTGCAATATAGGCTGCAGTTCCTGAAGATTGGATCACAATACCTAATGGAATCAAAGCAGCAATCAAAACAATTACTTGCCAATGAATCGATTCATACGCTTCGTTCGGGGATAAAATACCAAACATCATTAAAGCGACAACACTTATGAGTGCACCTTTTAATATTGGAACTATNCCTAAAGCAGCAAGCAATATTGTTAAAACAATNGACAGAATACTAATCCACCAAAATCTAACTTTTACCAAATCTGCTTGCAATTCTCCCATAAGAATGAACTTTCCTCTTTTTGAAAGCTCTGAAATCTTTCTTTTTCCTCCATAGACTAGAAGGGTGTCATANGTATGTAGTACAACATGGGCTATTTTTTCTCTAATGATTAAACCCTCTCTTCTTATGGCAAGTATGAATGCTCCGAATCGCTTTCTGAAATTTGCTTGACGAAGTGTCTTTCCAATCACATCAGACTGATCTGTTATCATACACTCGACTAAAATATTGTCATCCTGCTCTAGTTCAGATTGAGTAAGCTTTTCATCAGTTAATAATGTGACCTTTTCCACCTCTTTCATTCGTAAAAAGCTTTCAAGAGAACCTTTGACAAAAAGAATATCGCCCGCTTTAAGTATTTGCCTACCTACATTATATGTCATTAACCTTCCATCGCGCTGGATATCAAGCACTATAACATCGTAGCTCTGATTAACGTTTCGCTCTTGAAGCGTAGANCCGATCAAGGGNGACTCTTCAGATATTTTCATTTCTGTTAAATATCCAGCCATATGATAGCTTTGAGTTAAACTTGAGGTTACTGTACGGGAGGGTAAAATTTTAGGTGCGATCCAAAGTACGTAAATAAGACCAACTATCAAGGTTATCCATCCGTATTTGGCAAATTCAAACATACCCAAAGAAGAGCCCCCATTTTCTATGAAAATAGAATTAACAATCAAGTTTGTTGAGGTGCCAACTAACGTCAAAGTTCCACCCATTATTGCTGCATANCTAAGCGGGATTAAAAGCTTTGANGGGCTCATATGNTACTGATGTGCTAGCCTTATAGTTACTGGCATAAATACTGCAACAATGGCCGTGTTGTTCATGAGAGCGCTNGCGCATGCTATCGTAAAAAGATANACGCNCAGGCCTAAGGTTTTNGACTGNGAAACTAACTTATTAATTCTAACAATTAAATATTCTAATATTCTTGTTTTTTGNAATCCNTGGCTAAGNATAAATAATAACGCAATTGTTATTACAGCAGGGTTAGAGAAACCCGAGATTGCTTCCTCAACNGTTAAAAANCCACCAGCGAACAAGATTGANAANATCAATAAAGCNGTGACATCAAGACTGAATTTTTCTGATATAAAGAGAACAAAGGCAAGGACTATTAATCCCAAAACAAATAAAATTTCTAAAGTCATATATAAAACTAGAACTAAAGACTTACTTCGTCTATCTGCTCAGGCTCTAAAAATCCTTTGGCGTACTTCATATAGATTTTTTTCTTTACGAAAATATCAAAAAGATCGACGTCAATGTGCGCATCATCTTTCATAAACCCTAATATTCTCATTGCTTGGCTCAGTGTTTTGCCTTTCTTATAGGGTCTATCTCTTGCCGTCAAAGCTTCAAAAATATCCGCAATTGCCATGATTCTCGCCTGAACGGACATCTCATTCTTGGTTAAGCCTTTTGGATAGCCCGTACCATCTAACTTTTCGTGATGTCCACCTGCAAATTCTGGTATATTTCTTAAGTGCTTGGGATACGGCAATTCATCTAACATATTTATAGTAACAACAATATGATCGTTAATTACTTGGCGCTCTTCTGGCGTGAGTGTTCCACGTGGGATCGTTAGATTGTATATCTCATCATCTGAGAGAAAATTTTGCATTTTACCATTGGGCTTCCAACGGTATTTAGCAATATCATGAATCTTCTGCTTTTTATCATCAGACATGAATTCACCCCCGATGTTTGACTCTTTAACAAAAAGGAGTTCTTTTTTGATTCTGCGCATGGTGCTTCTGTATTCTTTTTGAAGTGAATCAATTTTTTCTTTCTTTACTTTTGAAGAAAGAGAAGAATCGCGCTCAATCAACAATTCTTTTTTTAACTTTTTGATTTCATAATCTCGTTGCAAAACAACAAATCGTGTTTCGACTTCGTGAATTCTATCATAAATAGTCTCAAGCTTTGTAGATTTATCTACAACAAATTCAGGAGTAGCAACTTTGCCACAATCATGTAGCCAAGCAGCAATTTTTAATTCATACATTTCTTGATCTGAAAGTTTAAAATCTGCAAAAGGCCCCGTACTTGTTTGATGTACTGCTTCAGCTAGCATCATCGTTATTTCAGGAACGCGCTCGCAATGACCACCGGTATATGGAGACTTTGCGTCTATTGCAGAAGCAATAAGCTTGATAAAGGATTCAAATAAATTTTCAAGATCTTTGATTAGATTTTTATTTGTAATTGCTACGGCAGCTTGACTTGCTAAGGCTTCTACCTTACCCTGTATTTCGCTAGTGAACTCAATGATTTTTTTATTCTTATTGGTCTGAGCATTGAGAAGCTGGAGCACGCCGATGATCTCATCCTCATGATTCTTTAAGGGTACTGTTAAAAATGACTTAGAGTGGTATCCAGTTTTTTCATCAAACATTTTTGTTCCGGAAAAGTCAAACCCTTCGGCTTTATAAGCATCTTCAATATTAACTGTTTCACCAGTCAATCCAACATAGGCAGCAACCATCGAATTATTGGGCTCTCCATCATCATCATAAAGCTTTACTGGGTAAAAAGGGATATTCTCACCTGAGGTTCCACCCATGTGAAAATCAAGAGAATCTGTCATCATTATTTCAAATTTTAGCTTTTTATCATCGGTCATCATGTACAGCGTTCCACCATCAGAATTTGAAATTCTTTTTGCTTCAAGTAAAATCATCTCAAGCAACTTTGACATATCGCGTTCTTTTGAAAGCGCAAGTCCAATTCGAGAAAGATTGCTAATCTGCTCCTCTAAATCAGAAATGTAAGTTTTTACTGCTTCAGGAGCAGAAGATAGGTATTTAGCAACCTGCATTGATGGATATGAAATTTTTCTAGTCAAGGATTACTCTACAAGTATAATATGAAACTTACTGAAAGATTGCAGAACGAACAACCATATGATTGAGGGCAAAAACTTAGCTTAATAAAGCATCAAGTAAATTACAACACCAGTTACAGATACGTATAACCACAATGGAAGTGTAATTTTTGCAATTTTTTTATGAAGCTTTAGGTTATCAGTCCATCCTCTGTAAAGAGTTAAAAGCGCTAACGGTATTATCAGAGCTGCCAAGATAATGTGACTAATTAAAATAAAATAATAAAGTGAGGTAAAATCACCAGTGTATGATTTTGGACCTGCCTTGAACCAGTGATATATGATATAAGAGACAAGAAAAGCTCCTGAGGTTCCAAATGCGATCAGCATAGTGTTCTTGTGTAAACTTCTTTTCCTTTTAACTATGAGTATGTAGCCTACAAGAAGTAGAGCGGTTGTAATGGCATTTAGACTGGCATTAACTGTTGGTAAAATTGTGACATCTAGGGCTCCATTCACTCCTTCTGGTCTGGGGCCTAGAATCAAAAAAGCGACTGCTGCTGAAATAACAACGGATACTATATATATAATGTTGACCCAAAAATTATCTTTACTTATCATGCGTCCTGCTTTAGCAATGCATTAATATCTTTCTTAAGCTGTTTCATATCTTCTGATTTCATTCCATTGTAATAAGCCCTGATGATTCCTTTTTTGTCGACTAATGCAAACTTTTCACTATGGAATATGATATCTTCATAATCACCAATCTTAAATCCATCTCTGATTATATCTTTTACAGCATCCTCTTTACCAGTTAAGAAAAGCCATTTTTCAGTATCTGCATCGTATTGGGAAGCGTAGTTTTTTAAGACTTCTGGTGTATCGTATTCAGGATAAACAGATATTGAAACCAGCCTAACGTTATCATTTTTTTTGAATTTTTTATGTACGATGTTCATATTGCCTGTCATCATTGGGCAGGCCATAGTGCAAGTGGTAAATATGAAGTCAGCTACCCACACTTTACCTTTTAGATTATCTAAGGTCACTGTGTTGCCGTCGCTATTTGTAAATTCAAACTGTGGAATATTTCCAATCTCAGGTAGTTCCTTTACAGGCTGAGAGTCTTTATATAATAAAGATATTATTAGAAAAATTGCTACTCCAATGTATATCTTTAATCGAAAATTAAAATTCATCATAATACACCTTTGTCAAAAATTATTATTAGAAGCAGTGAAGGTAAATAAAAAACTGAAGCCTTTAAGAGTAATAACGCACTTTTTTCAGATCTGTTCCGTGCAAGCGGAAGCGCAGAAACAAAAAAAGCGCTTGTTATCATAAATGCACCAATCAAGTAAAAGAGNCCAAGCGTTCCTTGAATGAACGGCAAAAATGTTATAGGTATCATTAGNAGAAGATGCCAAAATATTTGTCTTATTGTNCTATTGCCATCTGGTTCGATAACAGGTAGCATTTTTAATTTTGCTTCGGCATAGTCACTCCTACAAATCCAAGCTATTGAATAAAAGTGAGGATGCTGCCAAAGATACATTATTGCAAATAAAACCCAAGCCATGCCATCTATCGATCCTGCGGATGCAGTCCATCCTCCTAAAATGGGGAGTGCGCCTGGGATAGAACCAATCGATGTATTTAGCCACGTAATTTTTTTTAGAGGGGTATAAACTACAATGTATAAAAATGCTGTAAGTAGGGCAATAAAACCCGTAAGCATATTAACTTGAATTACCAAAATCATAATACCTGCCAAAACCATAAATACGCCATAATTCATAACTTCAGCAGGTTTGATCAAGCCTGCAGGTAATGGTCTATTTTTTGTTCTAACCATAAACTTATCAGTTTCTCTTTCAAGATAATGGTTCAAGGCTCCAGAACCAGATGCCGTCAATGCGGTCCCCAATAAAGTAATAAACAAGCGCTTCCAAGAGATTAGTCCAGATGTGCCGAGATAATAACCTAAGATTGTAGCTATTAATACTAAAGAGAGGATGTTCAACTTACTCAGTTCAGCGTAAATGCTTAACCTCGATTTGGCAATTTCCCTCTTTAATTTCAAAAGATTACTTCTTTCAGTTTATTTGATTGTGTAATAAGAACAAGTAAAATGCACGAACCGAGCAAAGCCGCACCAACAACCACATGAAAACTTGCTATATAAGGTAAGCGCTCAGTAAGTACAGTGGCAATACCCAATCCTATTTGGAATAACATGATCATGGTTATCAAGACCATCAATTTTAATTCGAGCGGTTTTCTTTTATTGTCTTTAAAAAATTTGAATAAAAATACGCTGAAAAATGAAAAAATAACAAAAGCACCCAGACGATGAAGGAAGTGAATGACTACCTGCCATCTACTAACCATATCTAGATTCTTGTCAAAAAGATCTACATTAATATTATTTATTGTAGCTTCAGAAAACGATGGAAACCACAACCCTCCCATCGTTGGAAAGTCCGGTATTGCAAGGCCAGAACCGGTATGACGCATTAAAGCACCTAAAATCAATTGAAAATATACTAAAGACGCTAGAATAACAGCTCGACGTCGCATATAAGGGACTGATGAAAGTTGTTGTTTTTTTGTTCTGATTTTTGATTGGCTATAAGAGATAAATATAGTTAGGACAAAAAAAGTTTGAGCAAGAATGCCATGCAAAATTGATATTGGAGGTGGTAAAAAGTAAANAACGGTCATGCCNCCCAATAAACCCTGAGNTACAACAAGGATTAGAGCCAATAGGGAAGTTTTTTTTACCCANTGGGGTTGATTTGAAAAACCAATTAAAACAGCAAGNACAAGNGTTAAAAANCCAACAATAGTAGCAAACACTCGATGGCCGTGCTCATAAAAAATACCTCCAACCATTTCAGANAAGGGAAATGAAAACATTTGCTTACCNTAGGATGTGGGCCAATCAGGAACCGAAAGNCCNACCTCATGGCTTTTTATTAATGCGCCAGCAAAAATTAGAAGCAATGTTGCAATTACAACAAGCTTTGAAAGCAATCTAATAGAGGTATTAAATGTAAGTTGCATGTAAGAAATTATTTGAAGTGTAAAATTCTATAATGACTGTAAAATAGTCAAAAAGTTTTTTAAGAGCTGAGAGTTTATTATTAAAAAATTGACCTATTACCAGTCATCGTCTCCCCAATCATCTTCNTCATCAGAAAGCTCTTCAAGAAGATATTCTTGCTGNTCGTCCATCCATTCTCCATAGCCCTTNTCATCATGAACAGTGAGGTAGCCCTTCATTCTATAATGACCCAATCCACATAATTGTGCGCATGCAATTTCAAAACCCATTCCTTCGCGAGCCGTACCTTTTGCTGTTTCTAGAAATTCTTCTGAAGTCATAGTTGCTTTAAACCATACCGGTATTTCCATACCTGAAATAGCATCTTGAGAAACTCTAAACTCAGGNAGCTTAAAATTATGTATCACATCTTTTGTAGAGAGTAAAACGTTTATTGGTCTGTTAACAGGAATATGCAATTGATTGATCGTTACAACGTCATCCTTTGCNTTTTCATCGGAACGATCCAGTCCAATTGGATTTTCNGCCTCATCAACAAGCTCGACTTTTGTAGCTCCAAAAATGTTATCAGGACCTGGATAATGAATNTTCCAAGCAAATTGCTGACCAACAACTCTGATTTGAATAGAGTCTAAGCTATTAGGTACATCGTTAACTCTNCTTGCCCATATTGGAAANGCAAANCCTATCAGCANNGCAACTTCAATTANAGCAACNCCAACCTCTGCATAAGTAGAATAATGGTTTTTAACNCCTTGATAGTCTGCCTTNGGTTGTTTAGATGCACGAAAGCGAATTAATGTATATATAAAATAGANCGCCCCAACCAACNAAGAGGATAAGCATTANCCAGTGAACTAATGANATTATATTATCAATNGCAGGTCCCTGNGTNGAGGCTGATACAGTTGGGAGTCCTAATTTTCTAAGTAATTCTAACACCTTTTAATTGCCTTTATTTTCTTGATTCTTGAAAGAGATTTTTTTAGCATAATCTTTAGCTCTTNTATTCAGTACATATATAAAGGAAACAAAACTGCTCAAAACCCCTCCAGTGATGGTAAGCATAGTGATGATGGCAAAATTCATTCCTTGAGTAGCTTTAGAATTTGGATCGCCAAAGCAAGTTGCGCAGGCGGAAGCAATATCTTGGGTAAAAAAGAAAACGATTACTAAAGGTAAAATTATTTTTTTCATAATTTAAATTGCTTGAAACTTTTTAAAGACTTTAACTCCATAAAATATAAGAACTGCACACCCAGAAAAAGCAAAGGCGCTCATTATTGGCAAATTGTCTAGAGCCCAAAAACCTAATCCCAAAGTAAGAAGAACAGAAAACACGACAAAAATAATGTGAAAAGTTTTTAAAGACATATCTAGTAAACCCTGGCCTGAGCAAGCATTGCTCCAATTGGTAAAAAAATTAAAATCAAGAAAGAAATTGCAGTTGCAATCAAAGTCCAATAAATAGTCGTTCTTTCATCAATTAGGTGCATAAAATAACATGCAACAAGAGAGGCTTTAATACTGGCAACAAACAACCCAAGAGCTATACCCGGTACGACTCCAATATCTAGATAAGAAATTGCAACCGTTACAACAGTTAAGAACGCTAGCGCGACAAAAACAATTACGTAAGTTTTTATATGATGTTTTACTTCTTCAGGTGTCATGATACTGTCCTTATAATAAATACAATACTGGGAAAAGAAAGATCCAAACCAAATCAACAAAGTGCCAATACAAACCTACGATCTCAATTCTATTTGTAAATCTCTCAGGTTCGGTTTTCCACATTTTAGATCCTGGTCCAAAATAGTATCCAATAACCAGCATTCCTCCTAAAATATGTAGAACGTGCAAGCCGGTCATTGTAAAATAGATTCCTAAAAAGTTATTGGTGCTCGGAAGATATGGAGGGTCATGTGCAAACTTTGCGCTATATTCAAAATATTTTACTACTAAAAACGCTAAGGCAAAAAGAAGGGTTGTGCCACAATACATTTTAAACTTCTTAAAATCATTTAATTTTAAGGATGCCCAGCTCATCACCATAGTTACAGAGGAGGAAATTAGAAACAAGGTGTTCAAAGTCGCTAATGGAACGTCGAGATAGTCAGTACCATGTGGCCAATAATCAACACCATTTCTGAGAAATATGTAAGCTGAGAACAACCCCCCAAAGAGCATTACCTCAGATGCCAGAAAAAACCATACTCCTAATTTTCCATTGTAGAGCCCAGTATCAGGACGCTCTTTTACATTATAAGGGATTTCCATGAAGATTAACCTTTTTTACTTTGTGGTAGATAGTCACTTTTTGCGCCAGGTACGCTGTACTCATAAGGTCCTCTGTAAATAGTAGGCACAGTCTTAAAGTTTCCGTGGCCTAATGGCGGTGATGATGTATCTGTCCAATCAACCGTTGTTGCATTCCATGGATTTACTTCCCCAGTCTTCTTTGAACGAAGACTAATAACCATGTTAGCAATGAAGAAAAGTTGCGAGACACCTAATAGCCAAGCAAAAATTGACATAAACTCATTTAATTGAAAAACGCCAGCTGCATGAGCATACGATTCCCCGCCATCCCAGAGTCTTCTAGATACTCCGGCTAGTCCCGTAATAAACATTGGCATAAATACACCATTCATACATATAAAAGATGTAAAGAAGTGTAACTTCCCCAGTGTTTCATTAGTACGCTTACCTGTAATCTTAGGGAACCAATAATAAATACCCGCAAAAAGGGCAAAAATCGTACCAGGAGCCACAACATAATGAAAATGGCCAATGACATAGTAGGTGTCATGCAGATAGATGTCTGCTGCGGCTAACCCGAGAGGAAGACCCGTTAAACCACCAATTCCAAACATAGGCAAAAAACCAAGCGCAAATAGCATAGGAGTATTAAATCTAATCGATCCACCCCACAACGATAATAATAATGCTGTTAAAATTACAACAGATGGTATTGATATTATCATAGTGGTGGTTTGGAAAAATGCACCAATTGTAGTTCCCATCCCAGTGAGGTACATGTGATGCGCCCAAACAATAAAAGACATAAACCCAAGAAAGATCATGGCGTACACTAACGATTTATAACCTTTTATAGGTTTTCTAGTGTTGTTTGCAATAACCTCAGTAACAATACCAAAGGCTGGAAGGATTAATACGTAAACCTCAGGGTGTGCCAAAAACCAAAATAAATGCTGCCAAAGTAGAGGACTACCGCCACCTGCATTGGGGAGTACTTCTCCCGACACCACTAATCCAGTAGGCATAAAGAAGCTTGTCTCAATAATTCTATCCATTAGCTGAAGTACAGCGGCTGCTTCTAACGGTGGAAAAGCCAGTAACAATAAAAAGGCTGTGATGAACTGAGTCCAAACAAAAATTGGCAACTTCATCCAGGTCATACCTTCAGCGCGGAGTTGAATGACGGTAACCAAAATATTAACAGAGCCTAACAAAGAGGATGTAATAAGCATTACCATTCCCCAAAGCCAAACAGTTTGACCCATCGTTGCTGTTGTTGCAAGAGGAGGGTAAGATGTCCATCCAGAATTTGCTGCTCCACCTGGAACGAAAAATCCTGTTACCATAATGACCGAGCCTAAAAAATATGTCCAATAGGACGCGGCGTTCAATTTTGGAAATGCCATATCGACCGCACCTATTTGAAGAGGAACAAAATAATTTCCAAAAGCACCAAATGCTAATGGAACTACACCTAAAAATATCATAATGGTGCCATGCATCGCACCAAGAGAATTGTACATTTCAGCAGGTAGTATTCCACCCTCGCCAAGGAAGTTTCCAATAAAAGGTACTGGTGTTCCAGGATAGGCAAGTTGATATCGCATGATTGCCATTAAGCCGAATCCAATAAGAAGCCAAACTAGGGAAGTAATTGCGTACTGAATACCAATTACCTTATGATCAGTTGACCAAATATATTTNGTCCAAAAACTTTGTTGGTGNTGATTATCGCTCATTGAATTCCTATTNCTTTAATACGAANGAGTTTGAANGGCTNTNGTTNTGTTCAATCAAATTCATATTTATTGAATACAAATTTATGATTTTTAACAATTATCAGCAAAGTTCATTTTGCTGAATTTTTAATATTTTTTTAGACTTAGTTAGTTGATTTAGGTTCCTTATTTATTTTAAAT
The DNA here is from genome assembly GCA_002724475.1 of Fidelibacterota bacterium. Classification (GTDB taxonomy): domain Bacteria; phylum Fidelibacterota; class Marinisomatia; order Marinisomatales; family TCS55; genus TMED108. Next base: position 11,666 of record PBOO01000069.1, read on the forward strand.
TTCCATGCTTAAAATTAATTTTAATAGTTCGGAGAACATATGAACAAAACTATCAAAAATATTATCGTTCTTTCTTTGGGGGTAAGCACAATGATTGCAGGAGAAATTAAAGGTAATGTAAAATACATTGGCAAGCCGCCTAAAGCGAAAAGCCTTAGAATGGATGCAGATCCTGTATGCGCTTCCGCTCANAAGGAAAAAGCAAAAGCTGAATCTTTTGTAGTTGACTCAAANGGAAACCTNGCGAACGTTATCGTCTATCTTAAGGACGTTAAGTTCTCTGGAAAGACTCCANANNAGCCAGTGGTGCTTGATCAGGCAGGCTGCGTTTACACNCCTCATGTAATGGGTGTNCAAGCTGGTCAACCTGTAAAGATACTAAATAGCGATGCAACGATGCATAATATTCACGGTCTTCCAAAAGTTAACAGAGAGTTCAATTTTGGAATGCCAAAAACACTAAAAGAGAAAACAATCAAATTTGACAAATCTGAGGATGTATTTGTGGTCAAATGCGACGTACACCCCTGGATGAAAAGCTACACTCAAGTCTTTGATCATCCCTATTTTTCTGTTACAGACAAAAATGGTTCTTTTTCCATACCAAACGTTCCAGATGGAACTTATGAAATAGTTGCATGGCAAGAAAAGTTTGGAAGCAAAAGAGTCTTATCTCAAAGTGTGACTGTCAAATCTGGATCAGCTGAAGTTAATTTTGAATTTAAAAGGCCTTCAAAAAAATAGTAGATCTTTAAAATTCTAGTTATAAAAAAGCCTCGTTGATCGAGGCTTTTTTATTAGAAAGACAAATTAAACTTTGTCAATTAAACCAAACACCGTATCCTTTCTCAAGAAGATCTTTTGCAAGCATTTCTTCTATTTTTTCGGCATCTTTTCTTGTTGGGATAGGATTGTATTTTTCATAAAGATCGGGTCTGAGCTTTAAACCGTAAATTTTTGCGTAGCTGCTCGACTTGTACCCCTCTTTATGCTGCTCAAATCTTAAGGCTGGCTTTCTTGAGGACTGCCCGACATAAACACAGCAATTACCCTTTAGGTATTTTGGATTTTTCTTACGGAATCTATTTAACTGTGCTACAGATTGATCTAATTCTATAACGTACACAAAATATTTTCTCATGCTTATCTTAATTGAAAAAAAGAAGCCCTCATGTTTATACAAGGGCTTCATAATTAAATAAATTTAAACAGATGTAAAATGCACTACCAATCGTCGTCACCCCAATCGTCGTCTTCCTCAATGATAAATCCGTATCCTTGNGTATCTATATGTCTTTTAACAATACGTGAGACATCATCGGGCCCTTCCATTCCCCACATCCAGTCTATCAATGCCTTATAAAGTTTTGTACTATCGGTGCTTATTCTAGCGATATCTCTACCCCAAACTTCTCTAACGGAGTTAACCGGCTCTTCTGTAGGTATATATGGAGCAGGCATTTTTGTTCCCGGCATTACCTCTTGAGGATTGATAAACCATTCCACGAGCCATTCAGGTCTAAGCCTACTCTTTGTGAGTGTAAGGTTGGGTGCCCACGTTAACGCATCTTGCTTTGGCTTTTCTTCGCCATAGAAGTGGCAATTATTACATGCTCCCATTTCTGCAATTCTCTCACCAGCTTTGAATGATGATGAATTGAAAGTAAATTGATGGGGATCCTCATACTTTAGCTCTTGACCGTCTTTGTATTGAAAATAAGAGATAATCTTGTTCCATTCCTCATCGGTNTAGTCAAAGCTTGGCATTCTGGCTTGTAGATGGGGCCTTATCATTGATACATCTTTAAACCAATTTAATAACCATTGAGGTTGAGTCTTCCTTCCTTGAGTATTCAACAAGGGAGGGCTAAAGCTTTGAACCAAACTCATATCTTCGCTGTTTGTCTCATCTGCAACCACCTTCAGCCAGTCTGCTGTAGCTGGCCAGATAGCCCCACCTTCATCATCGAGCTTATGACATCCTAAGCAGTTGTTGGTGTGTAAAAACTGCTCTCCTTTCGCTATTGCCAGATAGGCTGGTGACTTATCCGGGAGCTTGGATGGTGGAATCTCATCTTTTACAAGCCCCATAATTAGTGTAACTAGCGCTTCTATCTCTTTATGCTCTAAGCCGAAATGAGGCATTCGTGACTTTTCAAGAGGTTTTAATTCTTTTACAGAGACGGTACCATCATCGTTTGGAATTAGATCAAATTTTTCAGGTTGATCAATTTTATTATAAAACCAATCCCACTTAGTATGCGGGATTTCATCATGCCAGAAGCCAAAATCTAATTTAGTAATCAACTTACTTCCTTCGTGATTCAGCGAAATACCAATTGGTTTTTTCTCTTCAAAACCATCAATGTTATGGCAAGAATAACATCCATAATGACCAATGAGATTTTCACCTGAATACACTAGCTTTTCTTTGACAGACATCTCACCTAATAAATTTTCGACCTGGGTCGTGGAGTTAAGCTGAGACAAAAAGTCTGCTGAAATTTCATTAAGAATGTCTTCGTTAACTTCTGGAACTTCAACTTGATCAAACTCATAAGTCTTATCTATGAGCAGATAACTAGCAATATCGCTAGCTTCTTGATCGGTCAAGCGCAAGTTAGGCATCTTTGTATCTGGGTGGTAGCTGTAGGGGTTCTTGAGCCAACTGAACAGCCAAGACTCATCGGTCTTTGATCCAATTCCAATAAGGTTCGGACCCTGCTCAAGTCTTAAGTTTTGAAGCGACGGATCGTAGTCCGGATCTGCTTCAGGTTGAATTTGGTGACATCCCATACAACCAAGGGACGAAACGAGCAGTTTACCATTTTCAGGGTCACCGCGTTTAATATTTTTGTCTTTTTCATAGGAAGAAGATTTTTCAAAAAGATATTCTGTCATCGCAAGGGTCTCTTGCTCGGTTCTTAATAAATCCTCAGGGCTGCTATTGTTACCTTTCTTAAAGAAGTGTGGCATCCAAGTATTATGACGAAANGCTCTAGGCTCCATAATCCAACGATAAGTCCAATCCTTGGTAGTTTTTGATGCAACCTTATAAAGACTTGGACCTGCTTTGGGATATTCTTCTCCCCATCGATCCATACTATGACAGGTGTAGCAACCTGCTTTTTCAAAAGTAGACATTCCGAGGCTTAAAGTTTCTGCGCCCTTAATAGGCATATTGTCACTGTGACACTTAAAACATCCTGCTTCCGTGTATTGAGTTGGGAGCATTTTATTGCCCCAATAATGCAATGCTTCCCAATTATATTTTTTCTTCCAAAGCTTGGCCTGTTCTTCGTTTTTTGGCATATGGCCAGCAGACGTAAAGTCAGTTCCTCTACCACGACCAGCATGGCATGATGTACAACCGTAATCCATCGAAGGGTGCGGCGAACTTCCTCCTACAAACTCATCGAGCCTTGGGTGTGTAGTGTATGGCTGAGGTGCGTCCTCATAGCCCTTTTTATCTATACCAACATGGCAAGTGATGCATCGATCTACCTTTGGCATTCCCATATAAACAAGATCATCTTCAAGGTCGTTAACAACCACCTGTTTGACTTCATAATAAGGATCAATAAAGTCAATTACAGGAACATCGCGAACTATATTAGCGATCTTATTTGCAAATGTCATTGCCTCAGGGTCAAGTTTTGAAAGTTGTCTTTCAAGCAATTGTTTTTCACTATCAATAGCATAAAGAGCATCGTTGGTCTGCTTAATAAAAGAATTTAAAACTTTCAATTCGTTCTCTAGGCTATCTGCTAAAGATTGGTTTGTTTCAGCCACCAGAAATGCTTTATCCGTCTTCGTTTTTAAAGTCTTGTAGGCTTTTTCTGCTTTTTCTAATGAACCATGACCAAAGCGTGTTTCTTCAAGTTTATATTTCGCTGCATCTAAATCAGCTTTTGCAAATTGATAATCTTGATTTGCAGCATAAAGAGTAGCATCTAAATCGCTGAGTTGCTGTTCAATGTCTGCCACTTTTTCTGATTGACTTTGAAGCTCATCTTCTCTTTTTTTCAACTCTGAAAGAAGGTCTTGATATTCTGCGTTATCAGATAAGACAGCTTGTTGATCAGTAAGTTTTTCGCGAACGTTTTTTATTTCCATCTTCCTGAACTCAGACTGGTATTTTTTCCAAGGTCTATTATAATCGTCAGCAAATGTCAAAATCCAGAACGCAGTAAATAGTATGCTTGANATAGCAAACCATTTATTGAGTTTTAAGACATTATAATATCGTTCTTCTTGTTTTACTGGCATTTAGCTATAAAAATTAAAAGTTAAAGAAAAATTCTGGCATAGATATGATGTACTTTAAATTAAAGAACCATCTTAAATACATTTTGACTGGTAGCAATACTCCGAAAATCATAAGAACTACAAATATAGTATATCTCGCACTACCCAACCTCTCATAGAAGCTTTTCAGAGCAGTTTTTGCAAGAAGAGGNGGTAAGACCGCAAACGTTAAAAACATNACAAGNAAACCGGGTGCTTCTCGTAACAAAATATTTGAAGGCAGNCCCATATTAAGCCATTTAATATAAAAGAATTCAGATAGATTTACGTTTGTAAGCGCTTCGAGTCTGTGGGAGTCCCAATATTCAAATGGTCCAAAGAATCCCCAGTTTGGTCCTCTGAGAAATGTNCCAATGACAATTAAAACGTTCCAAAGAACTAACCATCCAAATAGATAAATTGAAACTGAGAGCATTCTATTTTTGTAGCTGTAATATCCTGAGCCATTGGGGTCGGTGTCAATATAAGGTATAGCCATCAAACCAATTATAATAAAGGTTGGAAGTACAACACCCGCATACCACGGATCAAAATATACCAACATCTCCTGCAGACCTAGAAAATACCAAGGCGCCTTAGCGGGGTTAGGGGATTCGGATGGGTTTGCAGGTTCTTCAAGCGGAGCAGGAAGACCTATTGACCATATCAACATAAAAGCAGAAAAGAGAATAAGAGAGATGAGTTCAACATATACAAGGTCAGGCCAAACGAGAACCTTATCATTTGGGGCTTCGTAATGCTCATCTACAGGCTTACCTTCATCAATACGCTCATCGTTCTTGTAAGCTTGGCTCAAGCTGAGCCAAGTAAAGAANATTAATAAAATAATTAATCCAGAAATTGGAACATTATCAGGTTTCAGCACAATTTTCTTAAAGTTATCATCACCTAGTCCAAAAATAAAGAAAGCGACGGTAACAACGACCATTATCAAAAGACCTTTTTTGGTCCAAAGCTTATCNATNCCAAGCTTTTTATGAGCTTTGTAAAACCAATTCGTCGGAGGAAAAACAAAGGGAAACCCAACAAGAACTGCTGTAAACAGAATCGTTGGATTGGATAAATAATTAATTAACGACTTAAATGCTTCCATAGGTCAAACTGGGGTAGAAATACCTCCATCCTTTCTGATTCTCCAGAAGTGAACAGCCATAAAAATCATGATAATAAATGGGAGACCAATGCAGTGCAGCACATAAAACCTAAGAAGAGTTGCTTCGCCTAGGAAACGACCACCAATAAGACCAAATCTAGCATCGCTTGCTTTCGTAATGAAATTGATATCACCTATCGCTAATAATGAAGAACCAGGTCCTTCGGCCCCTAGAAATGGTGTTGCCCCAGCCATATTTGAACCCACAGCGATAGCCCAAATCGCTAATTGGTCCCACGGAAGCAAATAGCCAGTAAAACTGAGCAACAAAGTAAGCACCAATAAGATCACTCCAACGGACCAGTTGAACTCCCTTGGTGGTTTATACGAACCAGTCATAAACACCCTAAACATATGGAGCCATACAGCTATGACCATAGCGTGTGCGCCCCATCTGTGGATTTCTCGCATAATTCCAAATGGAACCTGTTCTGTCAAATCCATTATATCAGTGTAAGCGTATTCAATTGTTGGTCGGTAATAAAACATTAACAGAATACCTGAAATAGTCAAAATTAGAAAGATAAAAAAGGAAAGCCCTCCCATACACCATGTGAATTTCAGCTTTACAGCGTGCTTTGGAAGTCTAACTGGATGAAGATGGAGAAATACAGAATTCAAAACAACCATCATTCTCTGTCTTCGAGTTTTTGGNGCACCACCTCCNCTGAAAATAGATTTCCAAATTTGACCTTCAGCTATTCTTTCAAATAAATTTTTCTTTTCANCCATAACTAAACCTTTAAAAAGGATTCAGGATCGTTCCACTGACCTTTTTCCTGTTGATATTTTTGTGTTTTGTCTACAATTATCTGACCGTCATCAGCTAAGGTGATTTTAAATCTTTCTAAAGGCCTTGGCGCTGGACCTTCAAANTGAATTCCAGAAGCTCTAAATCCACTTCCATGGCACGGACANTTAAATTTTCTAGCAGAGGGTTGCCAGTTNGGTGTACAGCCCAGATGCGTGCAAACCGTTGATAATACGTAAATGCCNTCATCATTTCTTACCATCCAAACCCCGTACTTTTCTTTCCANCTGAGNTCAACCTCACCAACNGTGTAATCTTCAGGATATCCAGCTCTAAAAGTTTGAACAGGCTCAAACAANACATTTGGGAAGAAAAATCTTAACATCATCGTAAAGAAACCACCTGTGGCGGCTACAAATGCNACCCAACCTAATGATAGCCANGAGAAAAANGTACGTCTATTTACANTGTTCTCACTTTCAACTTTGTTNAGCGCGGCTGGAGGNGGNGTTTTTGGNGTGATTGTGGATGTTTGCTTTTTTGTTTTTTCAGGCATGTGATTAGTTAAATGATAAATTTGCCAAGAGCAATTCTGGCAGCTTCTCTTATTTTTAAATTATTATCGTTACTATTTATATCCTCTAATCTTGACTTAAGTTCCTGATTTTGAATGAAATGGGCAACGCTAATTGCCACTAACATTACTTGAACTTTTTCTTTTTCATCAATATTAGGAAATGAATTTAAATACTTTCTATCTAACAGGTCTAATAAAATCGAACGTCCGCTTGAATCTTTTTGTTTCGCCAGAGCGATGGAGGCATCCCACCTAACATTTGGCTCTTGATCTGAAAGCATGCTCTGTAGCAAAGGGATAGTGGATGATCCTCCAATCTTTCCCAACGCAATTACAGCATGTAGACGAACTTGAGGTTCAGAATTATCAAGAAGATTTTTTAGGGGATCTATAGCTTCTGAAGCTCCTATATTGCCTAATGCAAACGCGCACGCCTGAACGACCCCAATATCTGCGTTCGGCATTGCTTCAATCAGTGTCTTCATATATCGCATATCTTTAGTTGCGCCCATTGCTATAGCAAGATATTGTTGGATGCGCGCATCTCTATCATTAGAAGAATACTCAAACGCTGCAATCATTTCACTAGCAAACATTTCATCTTTTGGAACCATTTTAGGGTTCGACAACAGTTTAGAAAGCTCGAAAGCTCCTTGCCATCTCTTGGTTGTTCCGCCAATTTTCACATCTTCTAAATAGTCTCTTGCAGAATTTGGCTCACTAGTCATTATTCTGATCACTAAAAATATCATAACTGCAAAAATGGATATGATTAATGGAACTACAAAGAAGCTGTGAATGACTACTCTAAGAATAGATTTTTTTTCAGTTTGGTTTTCTTGCATGATTGGTAATTAAATGGTGCCGCGGAAAGGACTCGAACCTTCACGCCGTAAGGCACTGGTTCCTAAGACCAGCGTGTCTACCAATTCCACCACCGCGGCTTANATTATTTTCCCCATAAATAACGTTNAAAATTACAAAGTTTAAGAAGCTAAAAAAAATAATTATGTAACTTATTTTTCTAATGCGATTGANAAATCGCTCTTAAGATCTTCAGCATCTTCGATTCCAATNGATAACCTTACCANAGATTCAGTAATACCCATTTCAAGCTTGGTTTCTTCTGGTACTGCGGCGTGCGTCATGAAGAAGGGTATGCANACAAGNCTTTCAACACTACCTAAACTCTCAGCTAATTGAAATATTTCAATCTTNCTTAAAAAATTATCTCTNGATTCTACATCGCCCAAATCAATTGAAAGCATAGANCCAAAAACAACATCTCCTTTTGGNCTAAGCTGTTGTTTTCGAGCAATTTCGTGCTGTGGNTGCGAATCCAAACCTGGATAAATTGTTTTANATACATTTTGGTGNTCTGACAACCATTTTGCTANTTCAAATGCATTATCCGAAGCTCTTTGATATCTTAATGCCAGTGTTTTGGTTGACCTCAAGGTNATCCAATTATCAAAGGGACTTGGNACTCCACCAGTAGCTTTAAGCATAAATTGTAATTTTTCGTACAATTCTTCATCATTAGTGGCAAGCACACCTCCAAGGATATCAGAGTGACCAGATAAAGATTTTGTTGAGCTTTGCATGGTAATGCTAGCTCCNAGCTNAAGAGGCCTCTGCCCATAGGGACTCATAAAAGTATTGTCAACGCTCAGTAAAACATTCTTGCTTTTACATACTTGTCCGGCGGCTTGAATATCACACAATTCTAAAAGNGGATTTGTTGGGCTTTCNACATGAACAAGCTTTGTATTTTCCTTGATACTATTTTCAATATTTTTTGGGTCTCTNGTATCAATCCATTCAAACTCGATNCCTTGTCTGCTTAATACGTTCATCGCCATTCTGTAGGTACCACCATAAGTATTTCGAGATACTAGAATGTGATCTCCTTTATCAAACAATTGGAACAGTGCTGTCGTAGCAGCCATTCCAGAACTATAGCATGTCGTAAACTTTGAACCCTCAATAGCGGCAAGATTCTCTTCCAACCTGCTTCGCGTGGGGTTTGAAACCCTTGAGTAGTCGTGACCTCTATTTTGACCTACACCATCCTGTTTNAATGTTGAGGTCAGATGAATTGGAGGGGCTACGGATCCATGTTGATTNTTNGCTTTGTTTCCAATGTGAATGGATTTTGTTGAAAAGCCCCANTTTGATTTTTTTGACATANTATTGATTAAACCTTTGTAAAGCCTTTNTTTAGGTATTGTTGAAGTTTTTTGTATTTTACCTCAACCTTTTCGCCGCTGGGACTTATCAGNGCAANCTTCTCGTTCCTNCCAATCTTTTCTTCTGCNANTACTGGCTCTATGGGAGTTGCAGATGAGTTATTAGCTTGTTCTTGAAGCGGGGGTGCACTTAGCCCCATACCTTGAGATTCGTCGTGAATTGTTTGAACGTTTGATGTATTGTCNTGAAGAGTGTCTTGCCTGGCATCAATCCCTTTAATNTGGGTNCTATATAATCTCTTNACTGTTTCAGAGGTAGTATCTACCATCATTTGTTGAAACATTTGAAAGCCCTCTGATTTGTATTCCAGCAANGGGTTTTTTTGGCCATATGCTCTTAAATTTATTCCCTCCCTTAACTGATCCATAGCGTACAAATGATCTTTCCACTTTTCATCAATTGTTCTTAAAGAAATATATTTTTCAAAAGACCGTAGTATTTCAGACTGAATCAATGATTCTCTGCTTTTATACATGTTTTTTGCCTGATCGATTATATAATCTTTAACATCGGTTTCAGCTACATCTTCGTTTCCAGCGAAAGTCTGGATGGTTTCAAGGCTTACATCTACTAGCAAATGGGAAGATATATTTTGCTTTAGATTATCCCAATCCCAATTCTGAACATTTGTATCTTCAAGTCTTTCTAACTCGTCATCAACAAAATCATTAATCATATCATCGATAACATTTGAAATATCATCATCATTTAATGCTTGTTTGCGAATGTTATAAACAACTTGGCGCTGCTGATTCATCACATCATCGTATTCAAGTAAATGCTTTCGAATACCAAAATTTCTTTGTTCAACTTTTTTCTGGGCATTTTCAATAGCCCTGGTAACCATTTTAGCAGTGATTACCTCACCTTCTTCAGCTCCAAGTCTATCCATAACAGCGGCTATTCTTTCGCTGTTAAAAAGCCTCATAAGATCGTCTTCAAGTGAGAGGTAAAACACGCTTGAGCCGGCATCCCCTTGCCTGCCCGACCTTCCGCGCAATTGAAGATCGATACGCCTGGATTCATGTCTCTCCGTTCCAATAATATGTAATCCGCCTAACTCCTTTACGCCCTTACCAAGTTTTATATCAGTTCCTCTTCCAGCCATATTTGTCGCGATGGTCACAGCGCCTTTTTGACCAGCTCTAGCAACAATTTCAGCTTCGCTTTTGTGTTGCTTTGCGTTTAATACATTATGAGTTATACCTCTTCGCTTTAACATTCTTGAAAGAAGCTCAGATGCTTCAACAGAGATAGTTCCCACTAGTGTTGGCTGTCCCTCGTTAGACCGTAAAGCTATCTCCTCAACTACAGCGTTGTATTTCTCTCTTTTTGTTTTGTAAATCAAATCGTTTCGATCATCACGAAGAACGGGCTTGTGCGTAGGGATTACGACGACTTCCAAGTTATATATTGAACCAAATTCCTCTGCTTCAGTTTCTGCGGTACCAGTCATCCCCGCTAATTTATCGTACATTCTGAAGTAATTTTGTATCGTAATTGTTGCTAAAGTTTGTGTTTCCCGCTCTACCTTTACATTTTCCTTGGTCTCAAGAGCTTGATGCAATCCATCACTGTAGCGTCTTCCCGCTAGAACGCGGCCTGTGAATTCATCAACGATCTGTACTTTGCTATCCTGAACAACATATTCCACATCTTTTTCATATAAAGTGAATGCCCTAAGCAATTGACTCATGTTATGAATTTTGCCTGAAATTTCAGCATGGCTTTGGTGTGCATGTTCTTTCTTTTGGTTTTTTTCAACCGTTGATAAGCTCTCATTGGTATCAATATCGTGCAAGATTTCCCCAAGATCGGGAATGATAAATACCTCCGGTTGATTTGGTGCTAATTCATTTCTACCTTTATCTGTAATATCAATGACATGCGTTTTTTCATCTATACTATAGAATAAATCTTCATCAACCTCATGAAGTTTTTTATCGCGCATAAATTCTGACTCAATTTGATGGGCTAGCTTTTTAGTTCCAGATTCTTGGAAGATTTTCATTACTTTAGGATGCTTGGGCGCACCTCTTAATGCTTGTAAAAGTTTGTAGCCAGCCTTATCATCTTTTCCATCATCTATCAAGGCCTGAGCTTCACTAATAATTTGACCAATTAACTCGTTTTGTTTTTTAACTAAACCCTGAACTAAGGGCTTTAATTCGCCGAATGAAGTATCAACAGGCGCATCAACAGCTCCAGAGATAATTAAAGGTGTCCTAGCTTCATCTATGAGAACAGAATCAACTTCGTCCACTATTGCATAAGCATACTCTCTTTGGACTTGATCTTCTTTCTGTAACGACATATTGTCTCTAAGGTAGTCGAATCCAAATTCGTTATTAGTACCATAAGTTATATTGCTATTATAATTTTTTCTTCTCTCATCAGGTGACATGTTGTTTAAAATAAACCCGACAGTGAGACCAAGTCTTTTGTAAATCTCACCCATCCATTCAGCGTCTCTTTGTGCTAAATAATCATTAACTGTAATAAGATGGACACCTCTTCCAGTGAGAGCATTTAAAAAAATTGGAAATGCAGCAACAAGTGTTTTTCCTTCGCCAGTTTTCATTTCAGCTACGTTACCACGGTGTAAAATTATTCCACCTATGATTTGCACATCATAAGGGATCATTTCCCATTTCATTTCCCTTCCGACAACATTCCAGGCCGAACCACACATTCGACGACATGTTTCTTTGACCATCGCAAAAGCTTCGGGTAGAATCGAATCTAATTTTTTTTGCTCTGCAAGGAGAACGGATTTCTTCGCTTCGTCCTTATCGGTTATTTCATTCCTGGCTTTTTCCTCCGCTTCACTACGCGATATTGCAACTTCCTCCATAAGCTCCATGGTTCTCTGTCTAAGATCGTCATCGGATTTCTCTTTAAGATTATCTGATAGTANATTAATCTCATCAACTAAGGGATAAAGAAGTTTAATTTCTCGGTCTGACCGCGTCCCAAAAACTTTACTTATTAAAGTGTTTATCATGAGGGAATTGTTTGATTTTCTTTAGGTAGAGATTTGTAAATATTATCCAAAACGCCGTTTACAAAAGCAGAGCTTTCTTCAGTGCTGAATTGCTTTGCTATCTCAATTGCTTCAGCGATAGAAACTTTAGGAGGAATGTTTTCTATGAAAAATATTTCACTGATTGCCAAAACCAGTAAAAGACGATCTAGTATTGCTACTCTTTTAAATTCCCAGTTATTTAATCTTGACTTGATTTCATTTTCACACCAGTCTCTATTTTTCAAAGAAGTGTGAAATAATTCAACGATGAATTCATCAATATCACTATCACGTTTTTCGCGAGCCAAGATATCATTGAGTGCTTTGGTTGCATCTTCACCGCCAACTTCCATTGAATAAAGAGCTTGCAAAACAGCTTCCCTAGCAGAACGTCTAGTGTTTTTGATTTGAGACATAGAACTAATCTATAGGAAAAATCCAACCGAAGGGATCATCGATCTCTTCATTTTGAATGCCAAGCAATAATTTCTTTAATTCCAATGTTTTTTCTCCAAAACCTCCATCGCCAATACAAAATTCATTTTCAGCTGTTGAAATTTTACCAACTCCTGTGACCGTAACGGCAGTTCCACAACAAAAAACTTCTTCAGCATTTAGGAGCGTGTCTATATCAATATCCGTTTCATGAACATTTAAATTAAGCAAATCACGAGCAATTTTTATTACAGAATCACGAGTTACACCATCAAGAATTGATCCTCCTAGCTTNGGAGTTANNAGNTCACCATTGGACACTACAAAAAGGTTAGCAGCGCCCATCTCTTCAATGAATTGTTCATTTTTAGCGTGAACATAAATCATGTCATTATATCCTTGAGATTTAGCCATAGTTTGCGGAAGAAGCGACGCAGAATAGTTTCCAATTGCTTTTGCGTTTCCAATTCCTTTTGGGGCTGCCCTATGAAATTGATTTGACAGAAATAAATGAAGAGGTTTTGAGCCAGTNTTAAAATAGGGACCTACAGGCGACGCAAAGACAATAAACATATACTCTGTAGCGGGTTGTACGCTAATTGCTTNNGAAGTTCCAAAGCAAACAGGGCGAANNTACATAGACCCTTTTCCAAATGGAGGAATGTAGTCTAAATTATCTTTAACTGTAGAGNATACGGCATTTAAAAAATACTCTGAACTCATTATTGGCACGCACATTCTTTCTTGAGTTTTTTGAATTCTTTTAGAATTCTTATCTGGTCTAAACATAACAATTCTATTTTTTGCAGAGTGAAACGCTTTCATTCCCTCAAAAAGTCCTTGTCCATAATTAAGAACACATGAGGCTGGTGATAGACTAATTTCACCGTATGGAACAAGCTCACCAGCATTCCATAGTTCTCCAGTTTTACATTCATCTCTCCACATAGAACGGGTAGGTAATGCTTCGAATCCCAAATTATCCCAATCAATTTTTTGTTTATCATTAATCATAACTTTGAACCGTTCTTATTAAATTGTACTAAGAGCATCTTTTATTGTTTCTCAAATATTTCTGAAAACATTAGTACAGAAATTTACAATATTTATTGATGGGGTATTGGAAATGAAAATTAATTTTTACCTTCATTGTAAGCTTTAATGATATCCTTTACAAGCTTATGCCTGACAATATCTTTTGAAGATAATTCACAAAAACCTATCCCATCGACATCTTTTAAAAGGCTTAGCACTTGAACCAATCCAGATTCCAATTTGTTTGAGAGGTCTGTTTGAGTTACGTCACCTGTGATTATTGCTTTAGAATTAACACCAAGCCGCGTTAAAAACATTTTCATTTGAACTGAAGTTGCGTTTTGAGCTTCATCTAAGATCATAAAAGCATTGTTTAAAGTTCTTCCACGCATGTATGCCAATGGGATAATTTCGATGATATTTTCTGATAACAATGGTTTTAATTTTTCGAAAAAAAGGATTTCACTTAACGCATCATAAAGAGGTGTCAAGTATGGATCTATTTTCTCTTTTAGATCGCCGGGCAAAAACCCTAAGCTCTCTCCCGCCTCTACGGCAGGCCTACAAAGAACAATCTTGTCAACTATTCTGTTTTCTAAAGCTGCAACAGCAAAAGCAATCGCAATAAATGTCTTACCAGTTCCAGCAGGTCCGGTGGAAAAAACTATATCATTNGATTGAGCTATATCAATGTATTTTTCTTGACCATCGGTTCGAGCAGCAATAGCCCCTTTTCTTCCATAATGAATTATGTTTTTAGAGCTACTTTTATTTGAATTAGAATTAGACATATTAAATGCCAAAAGAGTTTCAACATCGTTTTGATCCAAAGAACCTTTTTCATTTAAAGTGGAAGCCATTTCGAAAAGAATTTGGTCAATAAGGTTAATTTCTTTTTCATCCCCAATGATTTTTATTTTATTTCCTCTAACTATGATCTTACTTGAGAAAATATTTTCTAATATTTTTAGATTGGTATCAGCAGGCCCATAAAAAGAACCTAAATCAACACCTTTCACTTCGATTGTCTTTTCCATATTCTTTATTTATTTGCTTAAATTAGATATCGAATTTATAACCAATTCTAACGTTATACACTGATGACAGATTAAATTCATCTTATGAAGTATTCCAAAAGAACAATCTATATTTTTTTTCTGCTAGTATTTTTTGGGTGTGCATCGCGCTCACCATTATCTAATCGTTACATTTCAAAAAATAAGAATATTCAACATTTAATAAAGCTGGGTAAATCACATTGGGATAGAAGAGTAGATCCAAAAGATGCGCGATTAGCTAATCATTTTTTATCTAAAGCAATTGAGTTAGATCCATACAATCTTGAGACAATNGCNCTNTACTCAAGAAGTTGTTACTTTCTTGGAAGATTTATAGAAAAAANCCCAGCTGNCAAAGATTCTTTATANTTTGAAGGTTTTACAAAAGGATGGGATTTTATCACATCATCTCCAAGCTTTAAACTAGGGTTTTCCNCTGAAGATCAAGANAGTNTTTCACGGATTATGACTGGAGTAGANANTTTATCTGGAGACCTTTTACCTGTTGCCTATTGGTGGGCTGAAAATTATACGAGNTACCTACTNACAAAACCTGCTCTTCAGAGAATTGAAAGAAGAGATGTTTTAGAAACGGTACTTCACCGCCTATTATCAATAAACCCCGAATATTATTTTCATGGGGTTAATAGAATTTTTGGATCTTTTTATGCGAAATTACCTGGGATTGAATTGAGTCAGTCTGAAAACAATTTTGAAAAAAGTATTTCCGGCGACCCTGATTTTTTAAACAGCTATGTTGCGCGATCACAATATTTATTTACAAAAAAGGGGGATAAGGATAGTTTTATTAAAGATCTACAATATGTTTTGAACTCTGACCCAACAAAACTCCCCGAGGCATCTCCAGAAAATCTTTTTGAACAAGAGATAGCTAAAGACCTTTTAAAGAAAAAANATTCTTTATTTGAATAATTTGATTTTATCTAAATAGTCNCGCAAAACGTCAACAAGTTCTTCGCTATGAGTTCTTTTGTTAGTTTCCATATCTATTAACTTTGCATTTTTCATNTTTTTAGTTAAATCATGTGCATCTTCATAATTATGCAAAATATCTTTCCTACCTGAAAGTATTAAAATTTTTTGATCAATGTTCAAAATGGTGTTTTTTAAGCTGTAGTTTTTAAAGCTAAGGGCTGCGCGTCTTGTTCTTTCAAAATGAATATTATCTAATACGAAGCTATATTTTGTAAACTGCTCAGGATCCGAATTCATATCAATATATTTTTTCTTCATATATAATTTCGCCATAGGCTTAATCAATTTGTATAAGGATGCTGGAAGCAATTTGATTATGAAAATCCAAATCTTAGGTATTCTGTATTCTAAATTTGGTCCTATTAAAACCGATAGNGATGGTTTTANGCTGCTTTTTAGCATTGAATCAATAATTGCTGTTGCCCCCATGGAGCTNCCAAGCACAATAAACTTACTTTTCTCAAGATCTTTAATCTTGACTATTCTTGCTAAATCNCTTCCTATTTCTTCAATAGATATTGATTGTTCTGGAGAGTGCTCTGCNGANCTTTTCTCCCTAGTTTCAATATAAAATATTTCAAAAAACTTGGTCATCTCCTTTAAAACAATCTTCCAACTGTCAATGAATGAGCCCCATCCAGGTACAAAAATAATTGGAGGATATTTTGAAGGTGACTCAGGTTTAAAATGGACTTCAAACAATTGAAGATTATCTGAAATCATTAACGATTTGGTTTTTATCGCAGTTTGTGGGCTGCAAAACTTAGAAAAATCTACAATAGAGCTACTTCTCTTTTTTGGTTAATTCAATATTTAACTCTTTAAGCTGATCGGATGATACAGGGCTAGGCGATTCATCCATNAAAGAGGATGCGGAAGTTGTTTTGGGGAACGCTATAACATCTCTAATATTTTTTGANCCAGCTAGAATCATAATCAATCTATCAAATCCAAAAGCTATGCCACCATGTGGGGGTGTGCCATATTTTAGAGCATCAACCAAGAAACCAAATCGGGACTTAATTTCTTGCTTATCCATTCCTAATAGTTCAAAAATTTTTGATTGAAATTCAGGCTGGTGGTTTCTAATTGATCCACCAGCAATTTCATATCCGTTCATTGTTAAATCATAACCCCTTGAGGTTAATGACAANGGGTCAGAATTCAGATCGTCAATGTTTGATGTTGCTGGAGCGGTGAACGGATGGTGCTTTGCAATAAACCTATCAGATTCANTATCATAATCAAACATAGGAAAATCGGTAACCCAAACAGGATTAAATTTACTTGNATCACATAGGCCCTCAGAACTTCCAAGATGCGCCCTTAAAGCCCCTAGCGCGTTTAAAGTAATTTCTTTGGAATCCCCTATAACAAAAACAATGTCTCCATCTTCCATTCTGCAGTAATCTATTAATTTTGACTGTAGCTCAAGATCAAAAAATTTTGAAATTCCACCAGCCAATGTCGCGGATTCCATTTTCATCCACGCTAAGCCCTTAGCTTTATATTTTTTNACATAATCTGTAAAATCATCAATATTTTTTCTTGAATATTTTGAACCTGACTTAACAACAATCCCTTTGACATAATCAACGGATTTAAAGGCATTAAAGTCNGACTTATCCGTAAAATCTTTTAGGTTNATCAGNTTCATTTCGAATCGGGTGTCAGGTTTATCCGTTCCGTAGGTTTCCATTGATTCATCATAAGTTAGTCTCGGAAATTTTTCAGGGAGATCAATATCACTGACNGATTTGAATATGTGACGAGTCAAACCTTCCATAGAATCAAAAATAACTTNTTCATTAACAAAAGACATTTCAATGTCAATTTGAGTAAACTCAGGTTGTCTATCTGCCCTTAAATCTTCATCTCTAAAACATTTTACAATTTGGAAGTATTTATCATAGCCTGCGATCATCAATATTTGTTTGTATACCTGGGGAGACTGCGGCAGAGCATAAAATTTTCCTTNGTGAATTCTACTTGGTACTAAATAATCTCTTGCTCCTTCTGGCGTTGACTTCATTAAAACCGGTGTTTCAATTTCGAGGAAATTATTTTCAGACAAGTAATTTCTAACTGATTGATAGGCTAGATGCCTAATATGTAGATTATTTTGAAGCTCATCGGTTCTTAATTCTAAATATCTATATTTCAATCTTAAGTCTTCTTCCGCGCTATCTCTATCTGAGATGGTAAATGGCAATGGCTCTGCAAAATTCAAGACGTCTACAGAAGTAGCGTAAACCTCAATCTCTCCAGTTGCTATTTCAGAATTTACTAANGACTTTTCTCTATCTTGAACCTTTCCAGNTACAGATANGACGTCTTCCATTGATAGTTTTTTTATTTGATCAAAATCTGATCTAAGGTCATCAGCATTAAAAACNACTTGGGTTTTTCCATACCTATCTCTCANATCAACAAAAACTACCTGACCATGAAGTCGAACGGAATTTACCCATCCATTTANNACTACAGATTCTCCAGAGTTAGATAAACGAAGNTCACCGCATGTATGTGTTCTAATATCCATAATTAACTATTTTAATTTATAAAGAATTTCCTGATAGAATAACTAATTCAGGAGATAAAAAGGAGTGTTTATTTTCTTGAAATAGATAAACGGTTAATAGCTCTCGCTAATGCAAGCTCAGCCCTTTTTGGATCAATTTTCTCTTTAGACNTGAGTCGATCTTTNGCACGCTCCATTGAAGCTTCGGCTCTTTTTTTATCAATATCGTTTGCCTCTTCAACAGTTTCAACCAAAAGTTCAACTTTTGAATTGTTGATTTCTGCAAAACCGCCACTGGTTGCATAAAAAGTATCTGAATTATTTTGCGAGACTTTTATCTCTCCTAAATCTAGAGCAATTAAGGCGCTTCGATGACCAGGCAGAACACCAAAAAGACCGTCTAAACCAGGACATCTAAGATAAGAAACACTTTCTTTCTTAATTACCTGTGTTGGGGTTACAATCTCTAAATCAAAGGTTTTCATTGTAGCTTTGGACCGTTACTAAGATTCACCTACAGGAGCTTCATCTTTTTCTTCAGATACCTCTTGCTCTGACTCTTCAGCTTCATCTATTGACGAATCTTGCAAATCTTCGTTTTTTGTTTCTTTTTTGGTAGTTTTTTCATCTTTACTTTTATCAAAAGCCTCATCAATAGATCCCACATACGCAAAGGAATTTTCAGGTATTTCGTCAGCTTCACCGCTCAAGATGGCTTCAAAACCAGAGACTGTATCCTCAAGTTCAACGTATCTACCTGGAGTCCCTGTGAACTGTTCAGCAACGAAGAATGGTTGTGAAAAGAATTTTTGGATTTTTCTTGCCCGCGATACGGTCAACTTGTCTTCATCAGACAATTCGTCCATTCCTAGAATGGCAATAATATCTTGAAGATCTCTGTATTTTTGAAGAACACCCTGAACATTCCTGGCTACGCTGTAATGCCTGTCGCCAATAATTCTGGGATCAAGAATCCTCGATGTTGATGCAAGAGGGTCGACAGCGGGATAAATTCCTAATTCAGCAATTTTACGCTCAAGCACTGATGTAGCATCTAAATGAGCGAAAGCCGTTGCGGGAGCTGGATCTGTTAAATCATCAGCTGGAACATATACGGCCTGTACTGAAGTTATCGATCCTTTTTTAGTTGAGGTAATTCTTTCTTGTAATTCACCCATTTCAGTTGAGAGCGTAGGTTGGTAACCAACAGCTGAAGGCATTCTGCCAAGTAATGCTGAAACCTCTGATCCCGCTTGAGTAAATCTGAAAATATTATCCACAAATAAAAGTACATCTCTACCTTCATCATCGCGGAAAAACTCAGCCATTGCCAGCCCGCTAAGCGCAACTCTTAAACGCGCTCCTGGTGGTTCGTTCATTTGGCCAAATACCATGGTTGTTTTGTCAATGACTCCTGATTCGGTCATTTCATTGTAAAGGTCATTTCCCTCACGCGTTCTCTCACCAACTCCTGCAAATACCGAATAACCACCATGCTCAGTAGCAATATTTCTAATTAATTCTTGTATTAAAACTGTTTTACCGACCCCTGCGCCACCAAAGAGACCTGTCTTTCCGCCTTTTGTATAGGGCTCCATTAGGTCAACAACCTTGATACCTGTAACCAAGATTTCTGTAGATGTAGCTAGGTCTTCGTGCTTAGGTGCGGGACGATGTATAGGGTTCTTTTTTTCGGTTTTAACATCGCCTTTGCCATCAATTACATTGCCCAATACGTCGAATAATCTTCCCAACGTTTCTTGTCCAACAGGAACTGAAATAGGAGAGCCACTATCTAAGACAGCCACTCCCCTAGTAAGACCGTCTGTAGAATCCATTGCTACGGTTCTAACCATGTTGTCGCCTAGATGTTGTGCAACCTCAAGAACTAGAGTACCCTCATCACCTCTATCAACACTTAAGGCGTTCAAAATATTTGGTAAGTGACCATCTTCAAAAGCAACGTCAACAACGGCACCCATGATTTGTGAAATTTTTCCAGTCAACTGTGACATAATGAAAATCCTTTATTCTTTGAGCGCCTCAGCTCCGCTTACAATCTCAAGCATTTCGGTCGTAATTGCAGCTTGGCGCGCTTTATTAAATTCTAATGTTAAATTTTTAATCATATCCTCAGAATTACTAGTGGCGTTTTCCATTGCTACCATCCTTGCGGCTTGTTCACTAGCATAAGACTCAAGCAAATATTTCCATACTTGTGCATTTAAATATCGAGGAATTAATGATTTTACAATTTTTTTCTTCGATGGCTCATAGAGTAAATCGATGTTCTGCATCTCTTCATCATTTAACTCAATAGGTAAAAGCTTTTCGGTGATAACAGCTTGAGTAGCAACGTTAACAAATTCATTAAAAATTACTCTGATTTCATCAACGTGGCCATTTAAAAAATGCTCAATGACATTGCTTCCTATTTTCATAGACTGATTAAAGTTTAAATCATTCCAAAAGTCGTAATAAGAATCAACTACATTGTATTCCCTGGCTACAAAATAATCTCGGGCTTTTTTTCCTATGCAGAAAATATCCACGTTAGATCTTCCAAACCCATCAATGTCGTTATGGGCTTTGCGTAAAATACTGCTGTTAAAGGAACCAGCTAATCCTCTATCTGAGCTTACAACGACAAAGGCTACTCTCTTAACATCTCTAATTTCGAGTAATGGCAGCATGTCTCTTTCAACCGAAGGGAGTAAATGCTGAATGATCTCAACCAGTCTGTGGTTGTATGGCCTTGCTTTTTCCATGTTTTCTTGAGCCCGACGCATCTTAGCAGCAGCTACCATTTTCATAGCTTTAGTCACCTTTTGAATACTTTTGACCGACTTAATTCGATCACGAATATCTTTAAGGTTTGCCATTTATCTAGCTTGAAAATCCGCTTGCAAAGCCTGAAATGGCTTTTTCAAGTTTTTCACTAAGGTCATCCGAAATGGTGCCTTCTTTAACGATTATCGACAAGTCTTCTGCGTTATTTGCCTCAAGATAGTCAAACAAACTTGATTCAAACTCAGCTACTTTTTCTGCTGGAACTGAATCAAGAAAGCCCTTNGAGGCTGCAAATATAATAGCAACTTGCTTTTCGACAGGCATTGGAACATACTGACCTTGTTTTAAAATTTCTACCATGCGCTCACCTCTGGTAAGTTGGGCTTGAGTATTCTTGTCTAGATCAGAGCCAAATTTTGCAAAAGCTTCTAATTCTCTGTATTGCGCAAGATCGAGTCTCAATGTTCCAGCTACGCTTTTCATGGCTTTGATTTGAGCATTACCACCTACTCGAGAAACCGATATTCCGACATCAATTGCCGGCCTAACGCCAGAATTGAATAGATTTTTTTCAAGGTATATTTGTCCATCAGTAATAGATATAACATTAGTTGGAATATATGCCGATACATCACCCTCTTGTGTTTCAATAATTGGAAGAGCGGTTAACGAACCNCCTCCAAGGTCATCAGAAAGCTTTGAGGCTCTCTCAAGCAATCTACTGTGTAAATAGAAAACATCACCGGGGAATGCTTCTCTTCCCGGAGGACGTCTAAGCACTAATGACATTTGCCTGTAAGCAACAGCTTGCTTTGAAAGATCGTCATATATAATAAGGGCATCTTTACCGTTATCACGAAAGTATTCACCCATCGCACAACCAGAATATGGGGCTATGTATTGCAATGGTGCTTCATCTGATGCGCTTGCGGACACTACGGTAGTATATTCCATTGCTCCGTTTGCCTCAAGCTCCGCAACTATAGATGCAACAGTAGACGCTTTTTGACCAATCGCAACGTAAATACAAAAAACAGGTGAATCGGTAGCGTGCGTATACTTTTGGTTGATGATTGCATCTACAGCAACAGCAGTTTTACCTGTTTGACGATCTCCAATTATCAACTCTCTTTGTCCTCGACCAATTGGTATCATGCTATCAACAGCCTTAATTCCAGTTTGCAGTGGCTGATTGACAGGCGACCGCGACATCACGCCAAGAGCTTTTCTCTCAATAGGAAGGAAATCTTTTGTTTCAACAGATCCTTTCCCATCGATAGGCTGACCCAATGGATTAACTACACGCCCAAGCATTGCATCTCCGACAGGAACCTCAACAACTTTTCCTGTTCTCTTAGCAAGGTCTCCTTCCTTAACATGGCTCGACTCTCCAAAAAGAACAACCCCAACGTTGTCATCCTCAAGGTTCAGAGCCATCCCAAAAACTCCATTTGGTAACTCTACTAATTCAGAGCTCATTACATTTTCAAGGCCCGAGACGCGGGCAACACCGTCTCCTATTTCAATCACTTCACCAACTTCAGAGACGTCAACAGATAAATCGAATTTTTTAATTTGCTCCCTAAGTAGTTCCGTGATATTGTCAGTTTTGATTTCCATAGTTTCTTTCTAGGTAATTATGCGTCAAGCAATTCTTGTCGCATGTTTTTTAAATGGTTTGAAAT
Organism: Fidelibacterota bacterium; assembly: GCA_002724475.1. Classification (GTDB taxonomy): domain Bacteria; phylum Fidelibacterota; class Marinisomatia; order Marinisomatales; family TCS55; genus TMED108. The sequence continues at coordinate 34,250 of PBOO01000069.1, forward strand.
TGAAGCGTCAACTAATTGATTATCAACTCTAAGACGAATTCCTCCAATGAGCTCAGGAACGATATTAAATGTAATCTCGCTATTTTTACCTAAAGATTGATCAAGTAAAGTTTTTATCTCAGATTTTCTAGTATCTGAAATTTCTGACGTGACATCAGCTGATACATTCACAATATCTTTTTTGTTGGCTAGCATTTGAGCGAAATACTTGGCTATCAATGGCAAAATCTTTACAAAGTTAATCTTTTCAAAAAGAGCCATAAACTCGCTCAAAACTGGGTGGCATGACTCTTGAAAGGCTTCTTTAGTGGCGCTTGCTTTCTGTTCGCTTGTTATTCTTTTTGAGAGAAGAAAAGATCTGAATTCAGCATTAGATCGAATAGCATTACAAATACTTACAAGTGACTCCATTACAGCAATTTCACTTTCAGATTTGGCTGAAACATTATATAAAGCTTCAGCATAGTTTTTGGCTTTTTGATCAAGCTTCATATTTATTGATCTTTTTTAGCGATTCCTCAATTAGAGTATTGTTATCCTGCTCACTAATATTCTTGTTGATTAATTTTTCAGCAACTGATATTGAGATATCTACAACCTCTTTTCTGATATCAGAAATCGCTTTATCTTTTTCAACCTGAATTTGATGCTGCGCGTCTTCGCGAATTTTGCTTGCTTCATCTTTAGCTTTGGTAATCGTATCCTCTTTGATTTTATCTGCAGCAGCTTTGCCTTCTGATAAAATCGATTGGGCTTCAGATCTAGCCTTAGAGATTATAGCTTCAGACTCTGCGTTGAGCTTGTCAAGTTCCTCGCGAGCTTTTTCTGCATTTTCTAATGAGTCCTTTATAAGATTTTCCCTTTGTTCAAGCATGCTCAAAAGAGGCTTCCAAGCAAATTTTGCGAGAACATAGAACAGCAATAGAAAAGTGATTATTGTCCATATGTAAAGCCCTGGAGTAACCGCAATTAACGGATTTTTGTCTCCAGAGCCAGCAAATATTGCGATTAATAAGTTCACTTCAACTTCCTTTGTGTTGATTTTTTTAGAGTACGAGCATTAAGAATGCAAATACTTCTGCAAGAATAGCAACACCTTCAAGCAAAAATAGAGGCAAATTGACCGCACCAGTAATTTTATCAGCAGCTTCTGGTTGGCGGGCGATACTTTCAGCAGCGGCTGAAGCAAATTTTCCTATACCCATAGCTGCACCAATTACTATTAGTCCAAGTCCAATTGGTAGAAATGTTGTTGGTTCCATAATATTATTCCTTATTTGTTTAATGATGAACGTTAATTGCCATTCCAATGAAAACCGCTGTTAAGAGAGTGAAAACATAAGCTTGCACAAGAACTACAATTATTTCAAGTCCAGAAATTGCTGTAGCCATTGGTACTGAAATTATAGCAGCACCTAGACCAGCTACAGTAGATTGAAATTTATCTGCAAAAATTGACATTAATGATAAAAGAGCTAAAATTGCTATATGTCCCCCAGTCATATTTGCGGCCAATCGCATTGTCAATGCAAATGGTTTTACTATCATACCCATTAATTCAATGGGAATCAAAATTATATATACTGGCCATGCCAATCCATGTGGGACTAAGTTTTTCCAATGATTGATAAATCCATGAGCTTTTGTGCCTGCAATGATTATTGCAAAAAAAGTGATAGAGGCTAATGCTGCAGTGACATGAAAGTTTCCAGTAGCAGTCGCTCCTCCTTTAGTTAATTTATATACAAAATCACTTGGAACGACTTTATTTATAACGCCTAATAAATCAAAAAAAGGCACCATACCTAAACCATTGGCACAAAGAATGAAAAAGAAAAAAGTCAATATTAACGGCGTCCAGGTATTGACCCATTTAGGACCTACATTNGGAGNAACAATTGAGTCGCGGATGTACTGAACAATAGCTTCAATTGCACTNGATGCNGTNGAAGGGTTAAAGTTTTTTTGTCGAGTATGTTTACGAATAGGAATGATAACACAAAGAGAAACAATTATCGCAACGATCCAAAGCATTAGAACATGCTTGGTTACAGACATATCAATGCCAAAAATTGGATCAATTTTTATTATGGGATTTTCCAATGAAGAATTGGAAACATGACCAATAATGTATTCAGCAACTTTTTCAGTTACGCTTTGACCTGACTCTTTACCGCCTAAAATCATTTATACTTCTATTTTTTGTTGAAAAATGTATTTAGCAACACTGCTTCTAGCGTATGAAACGCTATAAAAGAGCCCAAAAAACTAAACACAAATGAGTGAGTGTCAAAAGAATAAAAGTAAATAATTCCTAATAAATATGGTGCAAAGAAAACCATTTTTAAAACAAATCCTATCATCAATATTTTTGTCGTCAACAATAGATCAATTTTTACAGCTCTCAATAAAAGGAATACTTCAATTATTGATGCTATAAATGGGGTTAATGCTCCAAAAAAGATCTCAGTTTTATTAGTTGGTGAAATAAAAAACCCAAGCAAAAGAATCAAAAAGAAAAAGGCAAAGAATTTATACAATGGCTTCATTTTTCATTCATGAATTTGTAAAGTTGAAAAAATCCAACCACCAAACCAAGTACGATACCAAATACCAACAAAATTGGCTCAGATTTCATCATTGAATCAAAAAAATAACCTAATAGAGAAAAAAGTAGAATGGAGCCTAAAAGCGTATAAGCTGCACTTGCAGCAGGAGCAGATAATCGAACTATGCGTTGAAATTCACTCAAAACTTTCTGAATGAAATCGTCGCTTTTGTTTGGCATAGATTAAATTAATCTAATCAAGACTCGTTGCTTGATGGTTTTTCATTTTCAACCATGACACAATGACCCTGAAACTGGGCGCCCTCTTCAATAACAAGAGTTCGGTAGACTAAGTCACCTTTAAGATTGCATTCTGAACCAAGAACGGCTCTATTCTCTACTCTTACATTTCCATCTACCATTCCACCAATCTGCGAATCATTGGCTTGGACATTACCATGCACCTCGCCTCCTCTAGCAATTCTTACAGGGCCCTCTGATACAACATCGCCAAAAACTTTTCCATAAACAGCGACACCACCTTGGCAGGTAACGTTGCCCTGGATGACTGCATCGGTTCCTATCATTGTATGAACATCTTTGTAATCGTTTTTTCCCATATACTATTTCACGCTAATATTTGTTTGATTTAATTCTGGAAAAAATACCAGAGGGTCTACTGGTTCCCCATCCTTCCAAATTTCAAAGTGAAGATGTGGACCTGAGCTGATTCCTGAATTTCCAGAGGTTGAAATTACATCGCCTCGTTTAACTTTTTCGTATTCTTTTACTAAAATTAAATCATTGTGGCCATAATAAGTAAAATATTCATTACCATGATAGAGAACTATTAAATTTCCAAGTTCTGTTGTCCATCCTGCGAATACTACTTGACCTGAGGCAGAAGCCATTACAGGCTCACCGATCGGTACTGCAATATCCACTCCATAATGCTCTCTGGTCTCTTCTTCATCAGACACAATCATTTTTTGAGTTAAAACTCCTGCGGTTGGTAAAAGAGAGGGTACGTTGTCAAGATAGGACAAATTAATTGGGTAATCATCCATCATTTTTGTTAAGCCTGAACCCGTAGAATCGTTTTCACCTAAATCCATGCCGAGTGCTTTTTGAACAACAATTTCCATTTGCTTCATTCGCTCCAAATCCCTGTATAGCTCAAGAACTTCAATGCGCTCACCAATGACTTGATTGTAGCGAGAATTCATTCGATTGTAATCTATAGACAACGGTATTAAATAAATATATGAAATTATAATCGCAGTAAAGACAGAGATTGAAGAGAATATCAAAAACAATGTTCCCTTTCTCGATATTGAAAATCTTCTGCTTTCTCCATCGTGATCAGGAACCACTAAAAAAGTATATCTGCTCGGTTTCATTTTTTAATCATCAATGCTTCTCAGAAGTTCAAGAATTCTACTAAGATCATCTTCGCTAAAAAATTCGATTAGTATTGTTCCGGTTTTGTCTGCCTTTGAATTCAAATGTACTTTAGTTCCCAAAATGGCGATCAGCTCATTTTCAAGGCTACGAACTGATTTGTTTTTGGTAGACTTAATCGTTTTTTTTACTGATTTAACTTTTGCGCTTCCGTGTGATATTTTTTCTGCAGCTCTAACTGACAGATCGTTTCTAATTATCATTTTTAAAAGACTTAACATTGCCGGCTTTGTTTTGCATGCTAATATTGCGCGCGCATGCCCTGCGGATATTTTATTTTGTTTCAAATATTTACGGGCTTCTGATGGCAATTGCAATAATCGCAATGAGTTCGCAATAGTTGATCTGCTTTTTCCAACAGAACTCGCAATGCTAGCTTGCGATAGGCTGAATTCGTTTTGTAAAACCGCATATGCTTCAGATTCTTCCATGGGATTGAGATTGTCTCTTTGAATATTCTCAATCAAAGCTAAATGCATCATGTCAGATTCATCAGTTACGTCAATTAGATAGGCAGGTATTTCTTTCAGTTTGTTTATTTTAGATGCGCGAAGTCTTCTTTCCCCTGCAATTAATAAGTATCCATTATCTTCAGCGCGTACAGTAATTGGACTAATGACTCCTTTTTGTGCAATTGATTTTGCCAGATCATCTAAGGAGTTTTTATCAAATTCTTTTCTTGGTTGGTAGGGGTTCGTTTTAATCTTTGAAATTAAGATTTTTGTTACACCTGATGATCTATCTTGATCTTTTTTATTACTTGAAACGCTTGTTCCAATCAATGCTTCTAGGCCTTTGCCAAGTCTTTTAGTTGCCATGCTGTAAAATTTCCTCTACTAATGAAAGATAATTTTGTGCGCCAGTTGAATTTGCATCGTAAAGCAAAGCTGGTTTTCCAAAACTTGGGGCTTCGCTCAACCTTACGTTGCGATGGATAACAGTATCAAAAATCTTTTCCTTAAAAAAACTTCTTACCTCATCTGCTACCTGACTCGATAAATTTAATCTTGAGTCATACATCGTTAACAAAACCCCTTCAATTTCTAGCTTTGGATTAAGGTTTTTTTGCACAAGCCTAAAGGTGTTTAATAGTTGACCTAATCCTTCCAATGCATAATATTCGCATTGAATGGGAATGATGATAGAATTTGAACATGTTAAAGCATTGAGAGTCAAAAGACCTAGAGAAGGAGGGCAATCAATCAATATGTAATCGTATTTCTTTTGTACAGATTTTAAAGCTTTTTCTAACTGCCTTTCTCTAGCCATAAGATTAACAAGCTCAACTTCAGCGCCCACTAGATCGTTTGTGGATGAAATTATATCCAGGCAGTCCAAACGTGTAGAGCTGATAACCTTAGATGTTTTTTCTTTTCCAACAATTAGGTCATAAACGGTGCCCTGTTTTTCTTCAATTAAGGCTTCAAGACCTGTTGTAGCGTTTGATTGAGGATCCAGATCGATTAGAAGAGTTTTTACCTCAGACACCGCAAAGCTAACGGCTAGATTTACTGAGGTTGTTGTTTTGCCAACGCCACCTTTTTGATTTGTTAAAGAAACGATCTTGCTCATGATTATAAAAAAATTATGGGGCTAAAGTTAGTCATTAACTTTGTGCTTAAAAAAAAGAAAATATATTGGAACGCCAGAAAGGACAAAACTTAAATCTTGGATTGAAAGTTCAAATTGATAATAAACTCTTAGGGAGACTAGACTTACTAAAACTACTAAATATAGCAAAGGCAAATATGGATAAAATGGTATCTGATATCCATCTTCGCCAATCCTAAATCTTCTGAATTTGAAAAATGCCAAAGTTGTGGCTATGTAAAAAATTAAAATTACAAATACCATACCTGATACAATGGTTTCAAAGTTTTGTCTTAAGAAAAGAATTATAACTCCCCAAACACAATGAGCAATTATTGCATTTGATGGGGTTTTGAATTTTGGGTGAACATACCCAAATGACTTAAAAAGTAAGTTATCTTTCGCCATGGCGTAGTATAGCCTACTTGCTGACATCATGGTTCCATTAATGCTTCCTGTGGCGGAAATGATAACGATAAGCGATATTATGGCGGCTCCACTACTCCCAAAAACAATCGACGCCGTATCCGATGCTACAATTTGACTATCCCTCACACCTTCAAGACCCAAAACGCTATGATAGAGGAAATTCGCTGCAATATAAATTATTGCGACTGTTGATATTCCATAAAACATCGTTTTTGGAATCACCTCTTTTGGGTTTTTCATTTCCCCAGCTACATACCCAACTCTATCCCAACCCAGATAAGAAAACAAAATTAGAATTGATGCAGCCACTANATTGCCTAGATATCCCAAATCTTGCAATGGCTCACTTGATAAGTTTAATTGCGTGAAGCTGCCATTAAAAAATAATAGTCCAATAAAAGCAAAAAGCGCCAGACCAATGGTTTTTATGAGCGATGAGAATTTGTTGTAAGCACTAGCTTTNTCCACGCCAATAAAATTAATAATTCCAAATAAGATAATAATACAAACAGCTAAAAAGTTTTTTTCAANCTGNTCTAACTCAATAAAATATCCTATGTAGTTCGCTGTAATTAGACTTATTCCAGCAGCAGGACTTGTTCGAATGATCAATAATTGAGCCCATCCAAAGATAAAACCCCAAAAGGGTCCAAAAGCTTTNGAAATATATACGTACTCCCCTCCTGTACTTGGAAAACGAGACCCTAATTCAGCGTAGATCAATGANCCAATAAGCACAAAGAAGCTAATAAAGATCCAAAGCAGTAAGATGGTCGAAAATGAGGATAAATATGTCGCGATCAATTGAGGAGTGGCAAAGATTGCTGAACCGATTGTTATNCCAATCAGTAGAGAAATACCATCAATTAACTTTAGTGATTTTTTTAATTGCGACATTTTTTANATCTGTCAATGTTTTAAAGGAAACTTACTTATCCATANAAGGGCATCAAGAAAAAGGCAGTGNAATGTTATTGCCCCTAGGCCAATAATTGAAGCTAAATGCAATGCATGATTTTTAACTCCATTTGCAGTTATGACACTAATCATNATAAGAAAAATAGATAGGCCTGTAATCCAAAGCTCAGCTTGCACATATCTCCAGACAAGTTTTGACGGAGAATCTAAGTAGATAAAAGTTGTATGAATCCACATTGATGCTGAAACAAGAAAAATTACAACAAGAGTTANAATGAATCTGTGATCNAAATTTCCCCTCATAAAATNGAGTTTTAATCCATCTTGAAAAATTAAATAATACATTGCGATACAATATCCTAAAGCTGAGACGAACATAAAAGAAGTGATCCANGGTTTAAGCTCTTCAGGAACCCCNCCCCATAGCTCGTTTCGATTTTTTGGATGATTCATGAGAGCAATGAGATACCCACCTAGGACAGAAATACCTCCAATTATATTTATTAAGAGTAACTGATTTTGGATTCTCATAAATTGTTATTAACCTCCAAGTTAATTACATTGTAGATGGTAAGTATAACCCATTAAATTTTTTAGAACAATTAATGATTATACAAAACTTATGAAAGCACTTGTAAANCATTCTCCTAAGNAAGGTATTTGGATGGAAGACGTACCTGATCCAAAATGCGGNCCTGGAGAGGTTAGAATTCGAATTACCCATACTGCAATTTGTGGNACGGATAAGCACATTTTTGAATGGGACGAGTGGGCCCAAAATAATCTAAAGCTCCCNCTGATCGTTGGTCATGAATTTTGTGGAATNATTGATGAAGTTGGTCCTCACGTAACGCATTATAAAGTAGGCGATCGTGTTTCTGGAGAAGGACACATAACTTGTGGAAATTGTCGCAATTGTAGAGCCGGTAAAAAACATTTATGTCCAGAGACTATTGGCGTTGGTGTTCATCGCGATGGTGCTTTTGCAGAATATTTAGTAATACCCGAGTCAAATGTTTGGCCTCTGCATGAGGACATACCCTCTGAAATAGCAGCATTTTTTGACCCATTAGGTAATGCTGTTCACACTGCTCTAGCTTTTAATATAACTGGTGAAGATATATTAATTTGTGGNGCGGGACCAATAGGTATGATGGCCGCNGCTATTTGTAANTTTTCGGGATCACGAAATATTGTTGTTACTGACATTAACGATTACCGATTNAACCTTGCAAAAGACCTTGGTGCTNCAAGAACCGTAAATCCTCGCAAGGAAGANATAGGAANTGTTTTTGAAGAGCTAGGTATTTCTCATGGATTTGATGTAGGGCTAGAAATGTCAGGTAACCCTGAGGCATTCAATCAAATGATTTCTTTAATGTATAATGGAGGTAATATTGCGCTGCTAGGGCTTTTACCTAACTCTACTAAGGTTGATTGGAATAAAGTAATATTTAAAGGATTAAATATAAAGGGGATTTATGGGCGCGAAATGTATGATACATGGTACAAAATGACCCAGATGATTAGAAGCGGACTTTCTGTATCAAAAGTCTTAACACATCATTTCAAAATTGATGATTTT
>PBOO01000070.1 GCA_002724475.1 Fidelibacterota bacterium
CCATGAGTCCATATCCAGTGATGCAGGGCATCATCATGTGCACAAGCATGAGCTTTTGCTTGATCAGGAATCTCTGAGTAGTCCTACGGCGATTGGTGTTGGTGTGTTGCATGGTATTGGGGTTGAGACCCCTACCCAGATCGCTATTTTTGTTGCGACAACGCAGGCAACTGGGAAAGCCGGAGGTTTGCTTATTCTTGTATTTTGGGTTGTTGGTCTTATTCTTGCGAACTCAGCGATTGCCCTAGTGTCTATCGGTGCGAATGATTGGCTTCGTACACACACGGTGTTTTATCGAGTCTTGGCAGCGATCATCGGCATTGTCAGCATAGTCGTGGGGATTCTTGTCCTCATTGAGAAAGACGGGATACTACCCTCCTTCTAAGCGCTCAGCGACTTGTTGCGGTGTTGGTAGTGAGCTTTGCGCTCCAGCGACAAGTGTTGTTGCCGCACCTACACGCACAGCTTCTTCAACCGAGGCTATGAGGTCTTTGCCTTGTGAGAGCCCACCTGCAAGCGCTGCACAGAAAGCGTCACCAGCACCTGTGGTGTCAACTGGTGTAACAATGGGGGCTGGGACATGCATGACATCATTGTTTGCAATGACAACTGCCCCATCAGCTCCAAGTGTTACAACTACGGAGGCGCATGGAAGCATTTGAGCCGCTGAGATTGCCTTGTCCACGGAATCTATTGGACCTGTTCCAGCTAGAAGGGACAATTCAGTTTGATTTGGGACGAGCACATCAACGACGTCGAGGAGCTCGAGTGGAACTATTTCCTCTGGGGCAGGAGCGGGGTTCCACACAAAAGTTCCTGATGCGCTTCTACCAGTTGCTACAACTGTCTCTATCGGTATCTCTGATTGTGTAAGAACGACGGTTGCAGTGTCAAGAAATGGAATGTTCTCTACATCTTCAGGTGTGAGTCGCGCGTTTGCTCCTGGGCTGACGACGATGGAATTATCACCATCTGCTTGAACCGCAATCATGGCTATTCCTGAAGGCACGTCTTCTGTTTCAAACAAAAATGAGGTGTCGACATTATCTTCTTGTAAGCATTGTTTGAGGAATTTTCCGTTGTCGTCATCCCCAATGCGTCCGATAAACGCTGACGAATGCCCTAAGCGTGATGTTGCTACTGCTTGGTTGGCGCCTTTCCCACCGGGAATCTGTGAGAGGTCTCCTCCCAAGACTGTTTGACCTACCAGAGGAATAGCGTCAACATTGACTACGAGATCAAGATTGCATGATCCAACTACTGCAACATCTATAGACATGGTCAGATTCTCCCACATGTGCCGTCAGTAGACCAATAGCGTTCCCGCATCATCCGTACACTCCAAGTAGCTTGCCTGTTAACCCTATTGCAGCGATAATCATGAAAATTCGTATTATCCGCTCCCCACCTTTCACGGCTATGCGGGCTCCTACCCAACCACCAAGTGAAAGTCCGATCGTTAGGATGATGGCCGGCCACCATCTCACCTTTCCCTGAATAATAAACACAGGCAAAGCAGTTACTGTGACTGCGAGCGTGACGAGAACCTTCACAATATTTGCTTTCATAAGGGGTAAACCTGCTCTCGTCAGGAATGCAAGCAGGACAAGTCCAACTCCCATTTGAATCGCACCAGCATATATTCCGATGAAAAGAAAGACGATGAAGATAACCGTCTTTGAGTACTGACTAGTTGGTTCAGCTGTTTTGGGTTCTCGTAGTGAAAGGAAAATGATNGGGAGCATCAAAATACCGAAAATCGTTTCAAAGGCGCGATCAGTGATCTGACTTATCGCTATAGAGCCGATTAAGGAACCGATAACGACTGGAAGGAGGAAAGGAACCGCTTCTTTATACGCAGTTACTCCTTGACGATGAAAAGAAAGAATAGTCGTACCATTCGAAACAAAGATTCCTAAACGGTTAGATCCATTAGCAAAATTCCCAGGGACACCAGCAAGAACCAGTAACGGCACCGTTAGAGATGAACCACCACCGGCCATTGCATTCACTATTCCTGCAGCCCAACCACCAAAAAAGAGCAATATTGCTTCCCACCAAACCATCAGACCACCGTACCCCAGACGAGCGATATAGAAACTAATTTTTATATTTAGTATGACAACATACAATCTTCGCATTAGCATATTTAGCAATTCGGATAATTCACCATAACGAAAGACTTCTTTATGAAAAGATTTGCCCTTATTACTCTCTTACTCGTTCTATTGCTTGGTTGCGGAAGTGGAGACCCTGCACCTATTTCTGCGACAAACGACAACAACGTAAAGGCTGCGATAGACGACTTAGTCTCGGATCCCGAATTTCCAGGAGATCGCGAGCAAGCTGAATGTTTCATCACGTACATGCTCGAGAACACATCGTACGAAATTGATGACTTAGTTCAATATTATACTTACCCTGAAAGCATTGAGGATTTTCAAGAACTGTTCCAGGGCTATGAAGAAGCCTCAGTGCTTTGCAATATAGAACTTGATTTATTTAGTGATGAATCAACTTCCGAAAACACCGATAATTTTCCATTGAACTTCGGTGACGATCTTTACTTCGATCGTCTTTATACTCAATGCGCTGATGGTGATGATCAGGCTTGTGATGATTTATATTGGGAATCCCCCTATGACAGTGAATACCTAGACTTTGCATCAACGTGCGGTGGTAGGGATTGTGAAATTCCTATTCTAAATGGAGCTATGAACTATGGTGACAACGATCGTCTGGACGACTTGTACGACTTTTGTGCTGATGGTGATGACTGGGCCTGTAAGGTTCTCTGGGAGGAATCTCCAATAGATAGCGAATATGAATCTTTCGCTCTAACATGTGGCGGGAGAGATTGCGACATCACAACCCTAGGTATCCCTATGAACTACGGAGATGACGATTACCTAGACGACTTGTACGACTTTTGTGCTGATGGTGATGACTGGTCCTGTCAGCTTCTCTGGGAGGAATCTCCAATAGATAGCGAATATGAATCTTTCGCCCTAACGTGTGGCGGACGGGACTGCGAAATTGAAACACCAAATACAGTACCTTGGGGAGGGGGAAGCCTTGACCTAGATGCACTGTATGCAGATTGCAGTGATGGAAATGATGATGCATGTGTGCTTTTAAGTGACTTATCGCCGGACAGCGAGATCAGAGAGTTTGCGAAGACGTGTGGTGGTCGTGGAGGTGATTGCTCATCATTTGGTTAGATAGCAATTTTCGACCCTCTAGNCCGATANGTTGAAGNNTTTTCTTATCAGCGATGAANTTGAATTAACTTAGGCTCTGTTTCCTCGTATTANNTTTGTTACGCCGTCCCATTCGTCAGCTGCTTTTTTCCACCCNGCGAANACNTCTCTGATANCNGGGTTNTCTCCATGGAGTTCNAGGAANCATCCGATNGCTTCGCGTGTGTCGACGTAGATGACGTTGGCGACTGACCATAGTGATGANGCGACTGGNAAGCCTGCNGCCTCATATTTNTCNCCNTCTTTTTCGATGTCGTCGTCGGGGACGAGCATGCCGATGTGGTGGAAGCCTTCTTCGCCTNCTTGGAACATNTCTCNGTAGATNGATGGNCCTTCATCGTTTTGTTGGATGAANTGNACNTGGGTGTCNCCGTGNTATCCGAANCCGTAATCNAAGGGNACTGTCATTTCTTCNCCTCGGTATAGNTGNCGGTCGCCCCANTGNCCTNTNGNTACGAAGAATGGNCCTGCTCCNGTNACTCTGTTCCATTTTTTGCANGCTTCTTCNATGTCNTTGACAAACCATGCNTGTTGCACGATTGGGTATCTGATTAGTGGTTCCATNCNTCCTCCTNTGTGTATGTTGGCATCAGGTTNNNGGANCTTCCAAAAGNGATATGAAGTTTCTTNGTGNGTGCGCCTATTGTGTAGGTATGGCACGTTCAACGTCACAATTCTTTGATGAGGTTTTGGGTGAGCGCGCTGGTGTGAAGAAAGAATTNGCGAATATNCATGANCTNGCNTGGGANGTGGTTGANAAAGAGTTGNTNAGTNTGTGNAAGTTACGTGTTGCGATGATTTTAGGGTGTGATGAGGAAGTAGCGTCNGCGAAACAATANCTTNANCCNTCCAAGGCTGACGCTATTACGCAGTGGTCTACATCAAATATCTTTACCGATGAGGAAAAGTCATGTTTACGCTTCACAGAAGAATTCATTATTGACGTTTCATCTATTCCTGATGCCTCGGCTACTGCTGTCCGTGAGTATCTTGGTGAGGAAGGGTTTGTGACGTTTGTGAATGCGTTGTTGGTTGTGGAGCAACGAATCCGATTATTGCTCGTGTGGAGCAAACTCGTTGGAAGCACTGGAACATGATGCGAACACAACGAGTAGAATCTTCATCTTTTAATGCGTTGTTTCGTGAGGCGCTGTCGCGTTGGCAAGAGCAAGTAGTCCAGTTAGATTTGGTTGATCCGATTACGACTGAGATGGTTCGTTTGCGTTGCGCTGAACATCACGATTGCCACACGTGACGTTCTCTGCGTCTAGCAGTTGCTAGAGAACATGGTTTAGATGAGGACACTGCCCAAAAAGCGTTACAGAACGGGGAGGGCATGGACCCTCACCATAAGGCAGCTGTGGCCTTTGCTACTGACTTAATGACACAGCCAAAGGCGATAACGCAGGAATTACTTGAGGAGCTTCGGGAGTTCTTTAGTGATGATCAGTTGATTGAGTTGACGTTGGATGTGATGAAGTGGAATTATCAGAAAGTTTCCGTTGCATTGGGCACCGATCGGGAAATCCGTGATGGTGAATTGAGCGAACTCCATTTTGATGAAAATGGAAAATGGTCGTTTAGCTAAAACACTCTCCACTCTTCGGGTTTGCGCCCCAGTTGGATAAGACGTTCGGTGACTTGAAGCGGAGGTTCGGGTGGTTTGCCTTCTCGGACTTCTTGAAGGTGGTCTCCGTCTTCTGCCCATACGTGACAGGTATTGATATTCCCTGCGAGCATGTTTTCACGGTTTTTATCGACTGCGCCTGGGGCGACACCGTCATCTCGTCTTTTGCGTACCGCCATTGACCAAGTTGCCTGCACGACAGCCGGAGCCATTGCCTGCAACAGGGCTGTTATATGTGTGCAACCTCTTGGTCCGCCAAATAGTTCACGTACCTTGTGAGTGAATCCTCGGGCGATGTTTAGCCCAATAAGGTTTTTGTAGTGGTCTAGAATGCGTGGACATGAGGTATGAGGGTGGGTTTCAAATCCAGCTTTTGCATCGATGATTTCCAATTCTGGTACTTTTACTTTCATTTCGATCTGCATTTGGTGTATTTCAAGTTCATCGGGGTCATCAATGACGTAGAGTCCTGGTGGTTTTGTATCTGTAATAGCTCCTCGCACCAGCATTTCTGATTCATTCAATCTGTAGACACGGGTTTCGTATCTGCGGGTATGAATGATGTCTAAATCGTCGTCTGGTGGGAGTAATGAGGGGGCTATGCTGTCATTTGTCATGGTTTCAGTATGTCTGGCATTGCTGTGTTCGCCACGCATTTCGTGAATTGATGTGCAACTCGGTGGTTTCTGAGACAACATAAAGTCATGGTTACTGATTTATTTCACCTACAAGACCATGTTGCTGTGGTGACTGGAGCGAGTAGAGGCATTGGTAAAGGTATCGCTATTGGTTTCGCTCAAGCGGGTGCGAAAGTTGTGATTGGGTCGCGCAGTGAAGAAGACCTTGCGATGGTTGTTGATGAAATTGAGTCTTTTGGTGGCGAGGCGGTGTATGTAGCGGGAAGCCTCTCAGAGCGAACAGGTATGCAACAGTTGGTTGATACTGCTGTGAGCGAATTCGGAGGAGTGTCAACGGTTGTGAATAATGTTGGCGGGTCGATGCCTTCAGCTTTCATGGATACGACTGAGCGTGCATTTAGTGATGCGTTGGAGTGGAATGTCAAAACAGCATTTGATTTGATTCAAATCAGTGCCCCCCTGTTAGCTGAGTCTGCCAACGGTAGCGTCATCAATATTGCGTCAGCTGCGGGACGTTTCCCCAGTAGAGGCTTTGNTGCGTATGGAACTGCGAAAGCTGCGATGATTCAACTCACGATCCATGCGTCACTTGATCTGGCTCCTCGTATTCGCGTTAATGCGATAGCGCCTGGNGCGATTAAGACGTCGGCTCTTGACATTGTGCTTACGAATGATGAGATTCATGATGCCATGGTTTCGGGAACACCGATGCGGCGGTTAGGGGAAGTCGCTGACATCACAGCGGCAGCACTGTATTTGGCTTCGCCCGCAGCGTCCTATGTGACTGGACAGGTCCTTGGCGTTGATGGAGGAATACGATCATCAAACTTTGATATGGGAATCCCCGATNTTTAAGAATTGATCATTACAGAGCGCCCTAACGTAACCGCTCNNGCAGGATCNATTACTTGAGGCCCATCTCGACGAACAGACAGATGCACTGTNTGATCNTTTCGCACACGCAATTTACGTTCACCATCAAANGCCANCAANACTTCTCCNTGGACTGCAACNGTTTCACCAAAAGGAAGCGTTGAGACTTCATGTATGCCGATACTGTCGTAATGNCCNGGCGCTGTNGGNGCCTTGATAACCATGTCATCTCTTCCNCTGCCGATGGGAGCGAACCGNACAAGCAAAGCATGGTCATCTTCACCTGNGACCGGNTGTAAAAGCCCTCCGACTGATGAAAANCCTATGGCNATAGGGTCAGCTTGTGTGAGTATTGCAAGAACCATTGTTTNNGGATCNAAAAGCTCNAATGATCCAACATAGGGGTCNTNNACNGCGACAGCNTCAATGAGTGCAAGGTCAATNTCTCCTTCATNNTCTGCTACGTGAATCAANTTTGACNGATTTGATACGTCTTCAAGATCNACAGCTCCTGTNGANACAAGACCTAGTGCGGTCCCAGCAACGGTTGGTTCAATAAACACGGGAAATGCGTTATTTGTTCCAGTTGAAATGGGNATAACAGGTATGTCCATCCACCCTTTCGTGACGGCTCTGTTCGTTCCATCGCCNCCTAATACGGCTACGCATGGAACTCCTTTATCTNTCATCAGTCGTGCCGCTATTGTTGAGTCTTCTTCAGTAAAGGTCATTGATTCNTTGACATANACAACATTGATATCTCTGATCGTTTCGGTTGCTCTGCGAACAATTTGCATGGGTTCATAGTTTGCGTGGAATGTTGTCACTCCCGCAGCCATAGAACCCAGAACAATTCTTCGAACAATACTTACCTTGTCTTCTAATGTTGACCGCGCGGCGGCAGCGACGGCTCGTCTTACATCCCCACCAGATCTGGGGTTAACGATGAGGCCTATCGCGTTATCCATTCTGTTGAATCTAGAACATATCATTGACTGAGGAAATTACTGTTGTGCCATTTTCCACTACCAGATAATGCATTCATGGGTTAAAATAGAAACATGCCTTATCAAACCAACGATTATCATCCGGCATTTGAAGAGTATTGCGAAACGATCTTTGAACTTNAAGAAGATGGTGTGAAGGTAATACAAGCCAGAATTGTTGAGAGATTACAGGTGTCTCGGCCAGCGGTTTCTGAGATGATCAAAAAAATGAAAGATGCTGGCCTCGTTTTGATTGATGGAACGGAAATTTCTCTAAGCGAAAAGGGGTCTCGTCTCGCTAATCAGGTTGTGAGGAGGCATAGACTTGCTGAACGGTTCCTCACAGATATTCTTGGGCTCAGTTGGGCTGAAGCTCATCACGAAGCTGGAAAATGGGAACATGTGGTCTCTCCTAGGGTTGAAGCCGCGTTCCTTCGGTTGCTTGANGANCCAACAACATGCCCTCATGGAAACCCGATTCCTGGTTCTGATTANCAAANNCCNNAANGNNCGTCTNCNCTNGCNGACNTTNCNGTCGGNAANGNNTTNGTTATTGAACGNATACCTGANGANNTNGANTTCNANCCNGGACTNCTTGAGTTTNTAGANGAATCAAATCTCATNCCNGGNGAAAATGGAACNGTTACNNNNGTNTCANCNGATGGGANAACCACGGTTNNNNTCAATGGNANACAGGTAGGTATAGGAGCGTTCGCTTCCCAGCGTATTCTTGTCACTGTNGGGTGACCTTACAGATGATCCGACTTTCGGATAACTAACGTCCACGTCAACAATGAGGACAAACCAACGAGAATCACTGCAAGGATTCCGGCTTCAGCAATAAAAGCTTCTTCAAATGAGGAGAACATACGAGTCGCTAATGTTGAGAATCCTAAAGGNGAGATCAGTAGCGTTATGGGTAATTCTTTCATTGTTGACAAAATAACCAACCCAGCGGCAGCCCCTAAACCAGGGGCCATAAGTGGGAGATTTATTCGAACAAAACGTGAGAAGCGAGTTACACCAAGTGTCTGTCCAGCATCTTCAAGATTTCGTGGAATAGCTGCTACTGATAATAAAACAACACCCATCGCCAAAGACCCAAAACGAACAACATAGGAAAATACCAACAACGCCTTTGTGTTATTAAACAGGTTGTATGCCCAATCTGTTTGCAATGACCAAAAGCGCATTGATAACGCAATAAGAATCCCCGGTACGGCAAACGTGGCAATAACAAGGAAGTGAGCGAGCGTTCCGACCTTACTTCTAAATCGTGAGATAAGAATGGCGATAGGCAAAACTGCAATGATTGCCGCTAGCCCCGCTATCACACTTATGGAAAGGGTATTCCACGTCGATTCCCAAATCTGTCCTCCGTCTAACGTCAAAGGCTGACTATTCCCTGACCCTCTACGTATCCCATCAAATGCCCATTTACCCAGGGTAAAGAGCGGAGCGCCCAATGATAGAAGCGTGATAAAGCTCACTAGGGCTACAGCAGGAATCCGCCATCCGCCGAGAGAATATTCTAATGGCGGGCCGATTTCACTTTGCCCTGCTGAGATGGTTTTTCTTGAAACCATTCGTTCGGCAAAGACGACAACCCCTGCTATAACCAGTAAAAAGAGTCCTAATGCTAACGCAAGGGATTTATTNGCGAGTTGCGCCGTTGCGATGCTCCGTGTGAGTGTGTCGTAACGGAGAAGTTGAACAGCCCCAAAGTCACTGATGGTATAGAGGAAAACCAGAAGTGTTCCTGCATACAGAACGGAAGATATTTGTGGATAGACAACATGCTGGAATGTTTTCAAAGGTGATCGACCCAACACTCTTGATGTCTCTTCTAACGAAGACGGTAAATGCCGGAGTTTTGCAGCAACGGGAAGATANACATACGGGTAACAAAAAAGTGTTAACACGAACCAGGCACCAAAAAAACCGCGAATTTCAACAACATTATTAATTCCTATGCCCNGTAAAAGATCATTTAGAAAACCACCTGGATTCATGGTTCGGATAAAGGCCGCCGCACCAATAAAACTAGGGAAAACAAGTGGAATCGGAAGAACAACTTTCCAAAATCGCCTCCCAGGAAGATCACAACGTGACGTTAACCAAGCNAATAGNATTCCCAAGAGAGCTGTTGTTAATGACACCGAAACTGCTAGAACCAGGGAACGCTGAAGCGGAGATAAAACCCGGCTTTCATTCAATAACGTAAGAGATGATCTGTCTCCAGCGAAGTTACGCCAGATCAGATAACCGGCAGGGAAACTGAACAAGAAACCAATCCCCAGCACTCCTACCTTGAGGAGTGCCGGAGATTGAATATGTCCCTTATCCCGATCCATTTCTCAGCACTACTGATTCAGAATCCCGCTTGATTCAATCAACCTATTTGCATTTTCAAATCCTTCGCCGAGCGAATCGAAATCAATTGAACCGATTTCAAATGCTTGCAATTCGGAAAGGGCCGAATTCGGTTGAACTCCAGCTGCTATGGGATATTCGTATGTCGTTTCGGTGAAGTACGATTGTACTTGTGCAGAAAGNAGATAGGTGAGGAAGTCTTCGGCTTGATCAACATTGTCGCTGGATTCAAGAACGGCTGCTGCNGAAATGATTAGCGTTCCACCAATATCATTATCTTTAAAAACATAATTGTTTGCTTTGTGTTCAGCCCCAGTGGCAGCAGATATCTTGTAGTTGTAATAGTGATTCACTAACCCCATAGCTATTTCCCCTCGCCCAACTGCTTCAACAATAGATCTATTGTTTGGGTAATAACGTGCCCCATTATTAACCATTTGATCAATCCAATCTCCGGCAGCGGTATCACCATATTGGTCTATCAAAATCGTGAACCAGTCAATAAATGAGCCGTTAGAACCAGGTATTGCCACCTTTCCTTCATATTCGGGAGAAGTGAGGTCAAAAACAGATGCTGGAAGCGTATCTTCGCTGAATTGGTCGGTGTTGTAGACGAGTACTCTCTGGCGACCTGAGAATCCAACCCACGTCTTGTTCTTTGATCTCATACTTTCATCAACAAGGTTAAGCACCCCAGTATTGATCGGGTTTAGATAGCCTTTCCCGTCTAAGTAACCAACTGGTCCAGGTGATCGGGAGAGGAAAACATCAGCCTGTGTTTTTGATCCTTCCTCGTCAATCAGAAGAGCCATATCTGTTGAGGACCCCCATCGCGTATCGACTTTGATGCCGGTTTCACAAACAAACGCTTCTATAACTGGAAGTATAAGGTTCTCGGAACGTCCTGAATAGACAATAATTTTTTCATCTGTCTCGTTAACGCACTCCCCGTCAAAAATAGTGCTGGCTGCTCCTTCTAGCGTTTTGGGATCATCTCCGCATGAGAACAGAAGAAAGGAGAATCCTAGAATAAGAAGTCCTTTAATGATTGATTGTTGTTTACTGTTTCGTGGCATAAACTGCTCCTTTTGTTAGGTAAGCTTAATATTAAGCTTACCTAACACAAAAGACAACTCGTTGAGAAAAAATCGTGGAAATCAACTTCAGCTTCCTACTGGGAATGCAACCGTTTGAACGCCTGAATGTTTTATGGAGACACGATCGCCAACGCTGTACCGCGGCATACCACCGGTTCTGCATTGCAAAGACTTACTATCATTAGTCGTGGTGAATGTATAGAGAGTGTCGTGGCCAAAAAAATCGATATCTATTATTTCCGCGTCATCACCGTCTTCAATCAATATTTCCTCGGGGCGGATCAGAACATCAACTGCGCCTTGCATTTCGAAACACAAATTAATCAATCCGAGTCTGGTTTCAGCTACAGATCCCATAGCATCTCCCTTGATGGTGCAAGCCTCTCCAACAAAGTTTGCAACCCACCTATCAGTAGGGTGTTGATACAAATAAGCTGGCGTGTCCTGCTGAATGATTCGTCCATCATTCATAACCGCCACCTGATTCCCAAGAGCAAACGCCTCGTCTTGATCATGCGTAACGAAAATGCTCGTTACCCCTAACTGTTTAAATAAATCTGATACTTCCTGCCGTAACTCTCCTCGCAAACCGGTATCAAGGCTAGAAAAAGGCTCATCCAAAAGTACTGTTGCTGGTTTTGGAGCCAAGGACCGGGCAAGGGCGACGCGTTGCTGTTCCCCTCCAGATAGGGAGGAAGGGTATCTATCCGCAAGTAAAGAAATTCCAACCATTTCTAAAAGCTCACCTACATCAGCCGATGGGCTTTTTCTTTGTGCTTTAGGCAAACCAAAAACGACATTTTCATAGACAGTCAAATGGGGGAAAAGAGCCCAGTCTTGAAAGACCATTCCTATATTCCGTTCTTCCGGAGGAATATGTAAGTCTTGCGTAGCGATTACCTCTCCATACAAATTGATCTCACCATTCGATACAGGTTGCAGCCCCGCCAAACTTCGAAGGAGGGTAGTCTTGCCACAACCACTTGGTCCGAGAATCACCAAACACTCCCCTTGATCCACTGTTACAGACACGTCGTCAAGAACAAGATCTCCTCTTATCTCAACCGAAACATTTTGTACTGTCAGTCGTGAGGGGTGACCCGCGATAACCTCATTTTCTTTGCCTACTGGCCGCGACAGTTTGTCAAGCATGCTTTACATGATAGTGGTTGGATGTGTTTTCTGCTATCTCTAGGTCAACGACGCTATGTCTAAAATAAGTAAAACGCCCAGCAATATGATCACCGCCACGTTTAGAGCAGTTATGCGCCATTTCCATTGATGATTTGATGAGTGGAATCGCTTAATGCTGTACAGATTGGCTGCGATTCCAATAATGCTTGCAACTAAACCAATCCCGGACCCTACCCCAGANGCTATCCCCAATGCAGGTGCCAAAATGGGAAAGATCACATAGGTAAACGCACACCGAATGCCTGATATCACCATTGCAGTAGAGAAAGTATTTTGGGCTTTCTCGTTACTAACAACCTTAGGTTCGTTCATGAGATTTTCTGTGGCTTCGCTCACACCTGTATCCTATCCCCTGTTTATCTTTCCCGATCAGTTTTTCCATTAACGCATCAACTAGAAATCACGCAACCAACAATCGAAACATAGCGGTAGCAAATGCAGCGAATACCACAACAAAGACAAAGGGAAGTTTTTTCCAAAGTGCGAGACCCGCAGCTATGACACCAATAATTCGAGCATCAAACGCAAGTGCATTATCTGAACTAAACGTGCTGGTTATGACAAGAGCCGCAATCAGAGGTGTTGGCAACAAGAGCGCCATTGTTTTAAATTTGGTCGGCAATTCTCTACGATTCCCAAAATACATTGGCCCTAGTGCTTTAAGCACATAGGTTCCAGCTCCTAAAAGAACAACAACAAGACCTGCATCACTCATAGTTATCACCTTCTCTTACAAGCCAGGGCCGAACCCAAATAAT
>PBOO01000071.1 GCA_002724475.1 Fidelibacterota bacterium
TTTTTGCCACTGTAGCTCAGCTGGTAGAGCAACGCATTCGTAATGCGTAGGTCAGCGGTTCGACTCCGCTCAGTGGCTCAAGTTTTCTTTTAATTTTTCGACACGAGTTATAATCATCAATAAAGGTTTTAAATGAAATGAAACATCCTGGATGCAATAATTTTAAATCTGCTTTAATTATATGTTTGCTTTCAGGTTTCTTATTGGCAAATGAAAAGAAACTCCTACTAATCGGTATAGATGGATGTCGAACAGATGCATTGATTTCAGCAAGTACACCCAATATTGATAAGCTAATTGAGGATGGAGTTTTCATTGAGAATGCAATTTGCTCAATAAATGGTCAGCCAACCATGAGCGGACCTGGTTGGAGCACAATGCTTACTGGCGTTTGGTATGATAAGCATGGAGTCTCAGGAAACTTTTTCAGGGGTTCTAAGATTGACCAATTTCCACCCTTCAATATTTTGATGAAGAAAAAAAATAAAGAATTCAAAATGGCATCTTTCATCATGTGGAAGCCACTCCATAAGCGTATATTTAAGAATTCAGAAGATTATTATAGGTTTTTCCCAAGATACAATGATGATCTCGCTGTTGAAGTATCGGATTATTTAAAACGATCAAAAGACGACGTGGTATTCATTGATTTTGATCATGTTGACAGAGCGGGTCACCTTTTTGGATTTGATCCAGAAAACAAAAGATATGTGCGTGCTATTGAAAGCGTTGATAGCTATATGGGCTTGATTGTTAAATCGCTTGAAAATAGAGAGAGCGTAAAATCAGAAGATTGGTTGATAATAATTACCAGTGATCATGGAGGTCTAAAACGTAAACATGGGGGGCAATCTGAATCTGAAAAGACCATACCTATAATCTTAAACGGTTCTAGCTTTAAAGAAAAAAAGATAAAAAGGCAGGCGTATTTAGCAGATATAGTTCCTACAATCTTTGAGCATTTTCAGCTCGAAGTTGATTCAAGTTGGGGCTTTGATGGCGATCCCTTGATTGCGTATTAACTTAAATACAATCGTAGAAGGATAACCCTAAAGGCAGGGAGGAGATCCACCTCCGCGAAGCTCATCGCAACGCACACCGCTCTTGTGAGATATGAGATGCCAACCCCCACCATAATTCCGGTCCACTTTGGAATTATTAAAAAGTCT
Organism: Fidelibacterota bacterium; assembly: GCA_002724475.1. Classification (GTDB taxonomy): domain Bacteria; phylum Fidelibacterota; class Marinisomatia; order Marinisomatales; family TCS55; genus TMED108. Next base: position 1,170 of record PBOO01000071.1, read on the forward strand.
CAACTGATGGTATTCATGCGAGCAACTATCATCTAAACATGTTGAGTGTATTTCTACTTCGATCAAAACTATATCACCGGAATGCGACGTATTCCGGTAGAAGTTTAATGTTTTACATTTACCCTCGTAGTCTTCTTCCGGATCATAATCATCTCCACATGTTTTGTAGGTGTAGCCTTTAAAGTTGGGATCTATCATGTAGTTGCCATCCTTATAAATATTTTTCTCGTACTTTTTCAAAGTTGAAGTCGAAAGAGAAAAAAATCCATTTTCGCTAAAAAGAAAAGTGGCAACTAAAATTGGATTACTTTCAAAACTCTCAATTGCCTTAGCGCTTAATTTTTTTGTGTAAATAAGGTTTTCTAGAGAAGCTAATTGTTTTTTAAAACCCGGTTTCTCATATTCTGATAATTTTAATTCTCTACCTTGATTGACTTCAAAAGCAGATTCATCGACAATAATATCTTCTTTTTTTAGAGGTTCGCCTAAAATTCTTCGACTATCCTTATTGTTTTTAAACAAAACAATAGGGTTAGCCAGTCTGCCTCCATCAATAAAAACCCTTTTCCTATCATCGAGAAATTCTAGAGTATATATGCCACCATCCCAATAAACCCCCTCTGAAGTAATCAGACTTTGCAATTGGAGAGATTTGTCATTCTTATTTCCTCTCCCGAAAAGATAAAATGATGTGTTGTCATACCTATTATCATAAATATGCATGTAAGCCCTAACCCCTTTGTTATCATGATAAATTATAATGTCTGCGCCATTCTCACTTATTTTGCCAATGTTTTCCATGATGCCATAGTACTCTTGAGAAAAAAGAGAAAGGGTTGAAAGATGAATAAAAAATAAAAATTTTGTCATAAGCGTTTAAACCAAATGTGTTAATTTGTTATTATCTACTATTAACAAAATAATATGAAGAAATCATGATTAAAAAAGCAATATCGGTATTACTTGTAAACACTCTTCTTTTAGGGCAAGCGCAATCGTTGCAAAATAATATTGAAACCGTAGCCGTTTTTGATTTCACCGCGAACAGTGTAAGTGCTAGTGTTGCCCAAACGTTATCAGACCGTTTGAGAATAGAGCTCACCGCATATCCAGATTTGTACGTTCTAGAAAGAAACAGGATTGACGCCGTATTGGAGGAGCAAGCAATTCAATTAAGCGGCTGTGTTGATGAATGTTTGGTTGAGGTAGGTCAGCTCCTTGGAGCTTCAAGCATTATCACGGGTTCTATAGGCAAGGTCGGCAGCTTTCATACGATCAACGCACGGAAAATAAACGCAACGACAGGAAAGGTTGAAAATGCTTTTGGTTATGATAGTAAATATAATATCGATGAATTGCTAGTATCAGGGATGAAAGAAGTCGCTTATCAAATTGCTAAGGGAGATAACCGATCAACCACTATACAATCAATTCCCAAGCCACCTTCAGTAGCACCAGAACCCTTTGACCCTGTTACCGGTATTNTTTATGGTATAGGCTGTGTTGCTGGTTTCATTATCATCGCTACAATGGTGTTGGTAATTGATGTTTTTGCTGAAATTTTGAACAACTAAACTTGTCTATTCAGGCTTAGACTTTAAATCTGAAGACTTCAATGCAGGTTGATAATGCTTAGCAGTTCTGTACGCTCCATAAATTTCTCCACCATATACTATTGCCGCTATGCCTACGAATATCGGCGATAAGGNGCTTTGTCTTTTTATGCTTTTTTCTGCAAGACTAAAAGTCATTGCTGAGAACATAAATCCATAGATTCCATCCATAATCATTCTACCGCCGTAGGCTCTCCCAGATCCAGGAACGAGAGCTGAAAGAGTTGCGGCGAAGATAGGAGATTTGTTGTTTTGTATTAATGAAGGATCTAAAGGGTCAATCAATCTTCCATCAGAGTGAAAGGATCCACCCATTATATTATGATTGAAAAACGCAGACTCATTACAGCGAACGATACGATCGTAGGTAATAATTGAACCTGCCACTGCGCCCTTTGAATGAATTGCTCTAGCGCCATAGAGCGAGCAATTTGGGTGAAACTGACAGCTTATTTTTTCCGAGTTGTAAGATACTCTTTGCCATTTTGTTATTGGATAAAGGAACATTTTTTGAAAAATGTTGTTATTACTATCTTGAAACAAAGAATCAGCTGGATATTGCCCTGCTAAGGTTGCGGTCAATAAAAATATGTTGATTAAAGATTTCATTACCCTCAATTTTAGGGCGTATGGCATACTTAAATCCAAATAAACTTATAATTTTATTTCTCATTCTTGGCTCTTTATCAAAGGCGCAGGAAAAGACTCTTTACGTCATACATTCAAACAATACAAACGGCGCCCTTGAAAACTGTTATTGTCCTGATAACCCCTTTGGATCTTTAGAAAAAAGATCTGTCTATATTGAAAATTTTAAAAAAGAAAATCCTAACACTATAGTAGTTGACGCGGGAGACTTTGTTACAATGAATCAACAAAGTCTTAAAGACAGTTTGGTTGCCGAGGCGTATGGACTGATGCCCTACGATGCAATTCTTTATGGCGATCAAGAATTGGCACTAGATGCTAGGACCCTAAACAGGTTAAGAGGCCAGCTTGGTGCAACCCTTGTGGGTACCAATATTGACAGATCAGATCTTTTTCAATCTAAAATTATCAGACGCAAAGGACTTCGAATAGCTGTGATGGGTATAGTAGATCCTTATGCGATAAAATTTTATCCCGATGAAATAAAAAGCAGAATACGATTATCTGACCCAGTGAAAGCTGTAAAGAACGAAATGAAAAAACTTCAAAATAAAGCTGATATTTTCGTTTTGCTTACGCACCAGGGGTATGATCTAGATGTAGAGTTTGCAAAAAAAATTGATGGTTTAGATTTAATTGTTGGGTCACATAGTCAGACCGCGATAGAAAAACCCAAAGAAATAAACAAAACTCTTATAGTGCAATCAGGTAAAGCTGGATATTATGTTGGTTTGGTTAAGATTAAAATGAAGAGAGGGAAAGTGGTTGAAAAAAGCGGAAAGCTTGACACCATGAAGTTCGAATTACCTGATGATCCTCGCATAATTGAGATGATCGAAGAATACGAAAAAAAATCTGGTCGCATGAATCATCGCAAGAAAAAACTTCTTGGGCACGATCACTAGAGTGGATAGTTTTTCAAATATTCTCTCTGAGAATCCTACCTATCTTATAATCGCTGTAGTTTTTTCTATTGTCATTTTATTCAGCCTAGCCAAAAAGCTTTTAAAAATTACACTTGTAGCTTTATCGGTATTTATTTTATGGACAGCATATACTGTATGGACAGGCCAAGAGATTTCAAACGATGAGCTTAAGGAAAAATTTTTAGAAACGGGTGAAAAATTAAAAGATAGCGCTATTAAAAAGGCCCAAGAAAAAACCAAAGAAGAGCTACTGAAGAAGTAGGCAGAAATTAATTGCTGTAGAGCTGTTCGTTCATGTTGCGAACGCGACCAGAAAGGTTTTTGATAATAGCTTCCATAATATCGCTGTGCCCACCCATGACCTCATAAAAACCTTCTTGCTCAATCTTAAATAGGGTGGTTTCTTCTGTTGCTGTAACATCGGCAGATCGCGGCTCCCCATCAAGCAAAGCCATATCACCAATACAGCTCCCTTTTCCCATTTGAGTGATTTCTTTGTCTCCTTTATGAATTCTTACGTTACCGTCAACCACGATGAAAAGTGAATCTCCAAATTCCCCTTCAGTAATAATGCTTTCACCGTCATTGCACCGCACCTCCTCAGTGATTTGGGCTACCCTGGATAAATTCTCAGCGGGGATTGATTTGAATAAATCAACTGACTTTAATATAATTGTTTTCTCTAACGTTGAATACATGTTGAGCTCTACGGTTTCTAATTTAAAACGTTCTAAGGGAATGTTTTCTATATTCAATGCATCTTTTTTTGATAGTCTTTGAACAAGTTCACAATTGCCCGATGAGTTTGGTATTTTGTTCCAATCTAAAGAGGATAAAAGCTCTTTCATTTGACTTTGTATCATAAAATCTAAAGTGATAATAGACTCCCACTTATTAGCTGAATGCAGCAACGTGATGAGTTCTTCATCGATATTATTGGGGAGATCTTTAAAATGAGTTTTTCCAATTTTAGTTTTTTCTTCAAGGGAAATTTCCTCGATCAAAGGATTAATGATACTCCTTTGTTCCTTATTAAAAATGTTTTCAAAAAACTCGAGAAGAAAAGGCAGTTTAGCTGGATCACCTGTTTTTATAATTTGTATATAGGTTTCAATTGGAGTATTTGGCTTACTCATTACACCAAGTTTTAACAGCGAAGGCAAGGTGTTTTGTATTTCATTATTTAGATGATCAACCATGAGCAATTGTTTGTTGTTTTCTGGAAGTAATTTTTTGCAGACGTTAAATGCATACAGTTTTCTAGCAATTTTATGAATTTCACCAGAGATTACTTCTAATCTGTTTTCATCAAAACTTTCAGCTCTGGCGCATACTAAAAGAGAGTCAACTGTTTCATTGTACATTCCCTGGTCGGCCTCATCAAGCTGATCCAAAAGTAGATTGACATCAGAATAATCTTTAAGGGCTTTAACGATACCTCTTCGAACGTTACGACTTAAATCCGAGCTGGATAGAATATTAGTGAAATGTTCAAGTACCACATTTTCATCAAATGATTTGAGCGCTTGGCGTGCCTGCAGAAAGGTTTTGCTGTTGCCGAGATTTAGGATTATTGCTGGAATGAGAGTATCTTTTTTTCTCTTTTCAGCAACTAACAAAGCGGCGTTACTCGCAAGGATATTCTCTTCTTTTAAAAATGCTTCAAGCTTTGAATCGGGTAAAATCTTCTCGTTATTTTCAAGACGCCTTAATGCATTTGATTGTGTCAATGCATCTGAGCTTTGCAAAGCTCCATCTAAGATCTCTACCGCTCTATCGCTAGAGTCGCCATCAATTTCGATGATTGCAGCAGCAGCGGCAGTACGAATTTCTGAACTATCACTTTCTAAAAGATTTTCAAGAAGCGAAAGTATTTCGACCAGCTTTCTTCTTCCCGAAACTAAAACAGCATCTGCTGAAACAGCATCGTTTTTCTTAATTGCTTCAACTAAGCGCTCATTTGTAATGATTGATTCTTCATCCCATGCTAGGGTCAAAATGCGCTTTCTAACATCTTCACTTCCTGTTTCAAATAACTCTGATATGGTGTTTTTCCATGAAAATAGAGGAAGACCCTCAATGATTTCAAAGGCAAACAACTGCTTTACCTCATCTTTGGATGAAAGCGTCTCCTCAATTGTTTTTACCATTGCTGCATCTTGAACATCTACATTGAGTTCTTCAAAATCTATTTGTCGTTTTGAAATAGCATTTTCCAATTGTCTAATGTATCCGTTCTTTACGCGAAACGACGTCAAGACCCAAAGGATAATTGCGCCAATTGATACAAAGCTCAATGTTTGCAGAGCTACTACCTTTGCCAATAAAAAAGTAGCGACCCCACCAAAGCCCTCAGCAATTGATTTTATCGTTCCGCTCACTTGAGGCTTCATTGTTCTTCTGGTGTCTGCTGGAACAGGAAGCCAAAGAAGCTCCATTGATGAGCTAAAAATTGTAAACTTAAACGTCTGGTCAGAAAACTTACCAAAAGTAGCGCTTAAAAGCGCAGGTACTAAGATAAATGCAACTGAACCTAACACTAGAAAGAAAGGGAGAATAAGCAACCCAATCAGAATACCAAATCGTGATAGAATAGGGCCCGTTACAAAAAATTGCATGATGATTGAACATGCTCCGGCAACAGAATAAAAAGTACCAAAAAAAGCTACCAAATCACCTTCGTCCGGAAACGTATCGCTTGCGATCATCTTGAATTGATAATCAACCAACACTGTAACAATTCCTGACAACGCTACGATCCCCATGATCCCCAATAAAAATGGATCCCGTGATTTTGTAGACTTTTTCTGAGCGACTTTTGATGCAGAATTTTGAGCAGGTTCTTTTCTCATATACCCCAAACATCTAAATCCGAAAAGAAATGAAACACCAAAAAATCCCGTTGCTAAAAATAACAGCTCATCGGTTCCAAAGGCATTTACAAACGGTCTTAGATTCATTCCAATAAGCATCACTGCGAAGGAACCTCCACCTGCAATGATTCCAAACAATCTTTTTGCTTGTTGAGGTTGAAACGATTCTGCGGCAAATGCCCAAAACTGTATCAATGCTATAGCAACTACAATCTCAACCCATATATATATAAAGGGTATTATCCAGCCATTTATAATTGGTTGAAAAATAATGAATGAAGCGCAAAAGATACTGGTGGTTAAAATAAACATCACTTTTGGTGCAAGCTTCTTCGCAATTTTAGTATAACCGCTAAGTATTGGAGCGATTGCAATAGCAACGGCTAAAAACATTAATGGCAGAATAGACTTATCAAACCTACTTAAAAAATATGCGTCTTTCGCGGTTTTAGCTGTAAGACCCATAGCGATAGTAAAAAAAGAGAAGAAAAAGAATGTAAGCACCATTTTTCCTTCCCCAGGTTTAATGTTAATTATCTTTTTAATTAATCCCATATAAAGTTTTTTTAAGCATTCATTGGCGAATCAATAAACCTAAACTCATTTAATATTTCTATGAAAATTCCAGCAAACATGCTTGCCATTAATAAAAGAATTAACACAAAGACAAGCGTTAAAATAAATAACGCGCCGTTGATCACAAAATATCGACCCAATTGGTCTAGAGCAATTTGAAAGCTTTTATCATCCTTATTATCTGAAGCATATCTCAAATGATCGGAAGCGATCGTAAGCTTACTCCCCATTAAAATAGTTATTATACCCATAGCGACAGTGGGGAGTGAAAAAATAAATATTGTCAAACAATACATTGCCCCTGTAATAATATTCATTATACCCACAAATTTTGTCCATTTACACAACTTTTCAATGAGAGCTTTCCCTTCAGCATCCAGGTTGAGCGTAAGCTTGAAACTAGATGTAGATCTCTTTCTGGGGTTCTTTGCGGGTACGC
>PBOO01000072.1 GCA_002724475.1 Fidelibacterota bacterium
GAAAGAAAAATTAGCCTTGGCGCAAAGCAGTTAACTGATGACCCTTGGGATAAGATTGAAGAGAAATATAATGTCGGCTCAATCGTTAAAGGTAAGGTAATTAATCTCACGCAATTTGGCGCTTTTGTTGAGCTTGAAGAAGGTATTGATGGTTTAATCCATGTTTCTGATTTTTCGTGGACGAAAGTTGTAAGGCATCCACGAGAAATGATAGAAAAAGATCAAACTACTGAGGTAAGAATTCTAGAAGTTTCTAGAGAAAGCAGAAGAATTTCGCTTGGAATAAAGCAGTTAAATGAAGACCCGTGGCCTGAATTAATTAATCAGTTCCAAACCGGAAGTGAGCATGAGGGTGAAATTGTTAAAATCCTTGACAAAGGTATAATATTGCTTCTTGAAAGTGAAATTGAAGGAATAATCCCTTTTGGAAGGCAGACAAAAAAACAGCGCAAAGAAATCACGCAGAAATATAGTGTAGGTGAAAAAATCAGTGGTTCAGTTCTTGAAGTGAAGCCAGAAAACAAAAAGGTAATTTTATTTTCTGAAGAATTGAGTGATAAAAACATTCAAAAAGATGAAATAAAAGATTTTCTTGATAATCAAGAAGAGCCTGCTGGTGAGAGAATAGAAATACCCGAAGAAATTGCTTCTGGAGAAAGTGCTGAAGATATTTCAAGCGAAGAATAAAAGCTTTATGTAGCTAAATGAGAATAAAAGAGTACAAAAAAAATATATACTCTTTCTTTCTGTGGCAGAATCTATCTATTCGCTTGGGTGCTGCAGGATTAGCATTTTTATTATGGTTATTTGTTATGAGTGAAAATGAATACACAATAACCACCGAAATACCAATAGAAGTTCGCAATCTTCCTGCCCAATTAGTTCTTGATGAAAAAGTACCTAAGTTTGCTGAAGTGAGAATAAAGGGCGAAGGAAGGTCTATTTTTAAAACCCTTTTTTTAAAACGCTTCATTCCAGGGTATAAACTTGTACTAGATTTGGAAAGCATTTCGGAAGAATATGATTTTGTCCTGAATGATTATTTTAACCAATTTCCTCAAAAAATAATTATACCATCTAGTTTCGATGTTAGTTTTGTTGAGGTAATTAATCCAAAAACCATCCAAATAAGCTTGGATGAGTTTAAAGAAAAAAGCGTTGAGATAAGATCAAAGCTATATGTTAACCCAATTCCTGGATATATTGCTGTTGGTAAACCAATTTTATCACCAGCATACGTAAATGTAGCAGGTTCAAAAAATTTAGTAAAGAAAATTAATTTTGTTGAAATTGGACCAGATACATTTAAAAATATTGACTCTGATATAGCCGTTACTATTCCCCTCTTNGCACCTGAGAATCAATTAATAGAATATACCCCTAAAAATATCTCTTTTATCCAGAATGTACAGCCAATTAGTGAAAGAATAATTAGTGAAATCCCTGTGCTTATTTTTAACCCAGATACTAATATGAGAATTTTCACTAGTCCACAAACCGTATCTCTAACTGTTGTTGGTGGTCTTGATTATATTTCTAATATCAAACCGAGTGAAATTCAAGTTTTTGTAGATTTCGGTAAATGGTATTCTGAAAATCAGTTTTATGAGCTTGATGTTAAAGCGCCTGAAGANATTGTGAAATGGATGGACCTTTCTCCAAAAAACGTAGAACTTATTGTAACTCAAAAAAATAATTGAAGATTTTAGGCATAGAAACCTCGTGCGATGAAACTGCAGCTGCGGTTTGTATAGATGGAGAAATTATTTCCACAAAGCTAAGTTCTCAGGAAATCCATAACAAATTTGGCGGAGTTATACCTGAGCTTGCCTCCCGAGAACACGAAAAAGTTATAAATTTGATTGTTCACAAAGTTATCGAAGAATCAAATATTTCCCTTAATTCACTTGACGGTATAGCCGTTACCCAGGGACCGGGTTTGTCAGGAGCTTTAATTACGGGATGTTCTTTCTCAAAAGGACTTGCTTTAGGCTTAGGAATTCCAATTATAGGAATTAATCATTTAGAAGCTCATATTTTTGCTAATTTTTTAGCTGACCCATCATTATCATTTCCTTTTGTTTGCTTATTAGTATCTGGAGGTCATACCCAAATTTGGAATATAATCAACTTTGGCTCGTATGAGCTTCTTGGCGAAACGAGAGACGATGCCGCTGGTGAGGCATTTGACAAAGGAGCCAGAATTTTAGGATTAGGTTATCCTGGGGGACCTGAGATTGAGAAGCTAGCTAAAAATGGTGATTATAAATCTATCAATTTCCCTAGAGCTTTATTAGAAAAAAATAATTTAGAATTTAGTTTCAGTGGCTTAAAAACTTCTTTACTCTACTATGTTGATAAAAATAAAAATGCAAAGACTGAAAATATAGCTGCAAGTTATCAGTATGCAATAATTGACGTTTTGGTGCAAAAATTAAAGTTAGCAGTGGATATTACAGGATCTAAGACCTGTGTAATTGCAGGTGGCGTTGCCGCAAATAAATTTCTAAGAAGACACGTTGAAAAAGTTATTTCAAATAAAAAAATAGTTTTTCCCGATTTGAGCTATTGCACTGATAATGCCGCAATGATAGCATTTTTAGGAGAGAAATATTTAAAAAAAGGTAAAAAATCAAACTTTAATTTTTCTATTTTACCTAATATGAGAATAGCGTAAATGGCTTTTCAATTTTTAAGCTCATCAAATTTATTAATTTTTATATTAATTTTTTTATCTCTAATTATTTTTACCGCGATTTACAATACGTACAGAAAACAAAACAAATCGCATTTTCTTTTCAGGCTAGCTCTTTTATCAATTTTTATATTTTTACTATTTAACCCTGTTATTAGTTATACTTCAAAAAAAAATAAAGCTCTCAGCTGGGCATTCTTTTTTGATAATTCTGCTAGTTTAAAATACCACATAAGCCCATCCCTGGTTTCAATAAATTCTGGACTGGATGAGATAGTTGATAAAATTAAAAAAGAANAAATCGAAAATGAATTGTTTACTTTTGACTCTATTATTTCAGAAAAAACTAGTCCTATTACAGGAAACGGCCAGACAACAAACCTAGGCAAATTAGCTGACTTTATTTCAAAAAGGGAATTTGCGGGAAGTGTAATATTTACTGATGGGATTTCAACTGAAGGTATTGAGCCTATTTTAACCTTTAATAATTTAGATACTCCAATTTATACCNTTGGCATAGGAAATAAAAATTCCNTAATAGATGTATTCCTGAATTCCGTTNAAGCCCCAACNGTAGCGGTAAAAAATGAAAGAGTAAATGTATCCATCGAAATTCAATCAATTGGCGATATTGATGATCAATTTAGTGTCTCCCTTTATGATGGAAGTAGATTAATTGCATCAAAGTATATCAATCTCTATGGTAATGGTTCTAAGGCTTTGGCCAATTTTCAATTTCAGACAAATTCAATAGGTAGGCAAAAATTTAGTGCCCAAGTATCCTCCCTATCTGATGAGGTAAATATTCAAAACAATAAACAGAATTTTGATATTTTAGTTATAAAAGATAAGTATAAAGTAGCGCTTATAACAGGTAGCCCAAATAAAAATACTAGTGTTATTAAAAAAACACTTTTTTCAAACCAGAGAATAGATGTAGACCATTATATTAAAATCTCTCCATCAAAATTTAACAAAGATATAAGATCGTTTTGGGGTACACCCTATGATCTTATTATGTTTGACAATTATCCAATCGAACCGCTGAAAGCTAATTTTATAAGAGTTTTGGCAAAAAAAATAATTTCGCAGCAATCTTCATTGATGCTTATTGCAGGAGCTAACCAAACCAATGAATCCATCGCTGATCTTCTACCTCTAATTGGCTTAGAGAGTGGAAAAGAGCTTGAAGAATTAAGCGATGATCAATTTTGGGATTTTGAAGATGAAACTACTTTTTCTAATGATATTCCACCGCTTAAACAAAAACTCTTTTTATCTGAATTTCAAGAAGGTTCAGATGCGGTTGCCACTTTTGAATCAGGTTGGCCCCTATTGATAAGAACCAAAAAGAACAATCTTAGATCNGTTGCAATTTCTGCCTCAAATATTAATAAGTTATACTTCAANAAAAACTCTATCAATGCATTTTCAAAACTTTTCATAGAATCAATNGAATGGTTAATTCAGTCTGGGGTTTCAAGTGAAAATTTTTTCAGAACAAATAGAGACTACTACCAGCAAGGAGAGATTGTTTACCTTAGCGGATCTAATGTATTTAATAAAGATGATCTAGCAAATTTTCGTATTGATGTATTAAAAAATGAGAAAATCATTTTGTCAAAAAAAATAGATTACAATATTGATCTCAAAAAATGGGAAAGCAGTTTTAGGGCTCCTAATCCTGGNAAATATANTTTAGAAATTTATTCANACTCTGATACANNGCCTATNCAAACCAATGATTTTAAAGTCTTAGAAAGTCAGGTAGAGCTAAATCAGGTTTATTTGAATGATGTTGTTTTGAAACAAATCTCTTCTTCGAATCAAGGNGCTTACTTGANCTGGGAAAATAGAGATCAAATATTTGATTTTATTGAAAAAAAAGAAAAGGAAGAAGTAAAGGCCAATGTTATTAAGTTTAAAGATAATACTNTAATTCTTATAATGGCATTGCTATTGCTATGCTCAGAGTGGGCTTTTAGAAAACAAAAAGGTATGTTTTAAGTAATGAAAAAAATTGCGATAATTGGAACGGGTTACGTTGGTTTGGTCTCAGGGGCCGGGCTGGCCGAGTTTGGAAATAAAGTTATTTGTGCTGACAGTAACAACAATAAGATTGATCAATTAAAATCAGGCAAAATTCCTATCTATGAACCAGGCTTAAAAAGTTTGGTTGAAAAAAATATTAATAAGAATAGAATAGCATTTTCTACTGATTTAGAAAAAGCGATTCATGAGTCTGAAATTATTTTCATTGCAGTTGGTACGCCTTCAGATGATAGCGGAGCTGCTGATTTAAGTGCAGTTGAAGCAGTCTCAAAGATTATTGCCCATAATATCAATAACTACAAAATAGTTTGTACAAAAAGCACAGTACCGGTTGGAACTGGTGATTGGATAGCAAGCATTATAAAAGAAGAAAGCTCTGGAAAAGAATTTGATTATGTTTCAAATCCTGAATTTTTAAGGGAAGGCGCTGCCGTAAACGATTTTCTGTATCCAGACCGGGTAGTTGTAGGTACATCTTCTAAAAAAGCATTTAAAGAAATGAGAGAAGTGTATAGACCTTTATATTTGAACGAAACACCAATTGTGAAAACAGGTGTTGAAACCGCCGAGATGATTAAGTATGCTTCAAATTCTTTCCTAGCCCTTAAAATAAGTTACATAAATGAGATAGCAAATCTTTGTGAAGCGGTTGGCGCTGATGTGCATCAAGTGGCCAAAGCAATGGGAAAAGATGGAAGGATAAGCTCAAAATTCCTTCATCCCGGACCAGGTTTTGGAGGTTCTTGTTTCCCTAAGGACATTCAAGCGCTTCATAGCTTAGGTAAAGAAAAGAATGTAATCCTAAACACTGTTGAAGCAACTATTAAAACTAATGCCCATCAAAAAAATATAGCTTTAGAAAAAATTCTTAAACTAGTTGATAATGATATTAGTGATTCTAAAGTTGCGATTTTAGGGTTGTCTTTTAAGCCAAACACTGATGACATAAGAGAATCTCCTTCATCGTATATAGTGAATGAATTAGTTGATCGCGGGGCAAAAATCAATGCTTATGACCCGGTAGCAGATCAAAATTTTAAAAGCAACTTCCCAGACATAAATTATTTTAATGATTGGCGTAGCTGCGTGACTGGTGCAGATATTTGTGCTGTAATGAC